>DASSTJ010000086.1:0-34144 GCA_035707965.1 Actinomycetales bacterium | reverse complement strand
CAGCCGGACGACGTCAGGATGCCCTTCGAGGAAGCACGTCGGCGGACGCGCGATGATCGCGCAGTCGATCTCACCCGCCGCGAGCAGCTGCGACAGTGACCGGTCCGCCACCCGCGTGAGCCGCACGCCGTCCGGCAGGTTCAGCTCGACCTTCTCCTCGCGACCCGCGGCGTTCGCCCCTGCCTGGTACCAGTGCACGTCCTGCAGGCGCACGCCCATGTCGTTGTGCATCCAGCCCCGCATGTACACCGCGGCCGAGTGCGCCCACTCCGGCGACCCCACCTTCTTGCCGGCGAGGTCGGCAACCGTGCGGATGCCGCTCTTGGTGTTGACGTAGAACGACGCGAAGCGAAAGAGCCGGGAGCAGACGACCGGGAGCCCGACGACGTCCGGCTCGTCGCGGGTGACCTGGGCCAGGAACTTCGCGAACGACAGCTCCGCGACGTCCCACTCGCGGTTGGCCGTGAACCGCGCGAAGACCTCGTGGTGCCGCAGAAGGGACCAGGTGTGGTCGATGCCTTGCGCCTTCACCTCGCCCGTGCGGAAGTCGCGGAAGTGGTCGTAGTCGGTGGTGGCGATGCTGAGGTGGAGGTTCGTCACGCGCACTCCTGAGTTCTGTGGCCTAATGGTGAGACCATTGACCCAAGATAGCGGAGCGGACTACGTTCGTCACCGTAACGCCGGAGGCGCGACGCCCGACGCCGTGCCGCCTCACGAGGGGACGCCTGAGCCGGATGGCAGTGCTTCAGCAGCTCGACGAGGCGGTCGCCGATCTCGTGCACGACGGCGACACGGTGGCGCTCGAAGGCTTCACACACCTCATCCCGACCGCCGTCGGGCACGAGATCATCCGACAAGGACGCCGCGACCTCACGCTCGTGAGGATGACCCCGGACGTCGTCTACGACCAGCTCATCGGGGCGGGCTGCGCGCGCAAGCTCGTCTTCTCGTGGGGCGGCAACCCCGGCGTCGGGTCGCTGCACCGCCTGCGGGACGCCGTCGAGAACGGGTGGCCGCGACCGCTCGAGCTGGAGGAGCACAGCCACGCCGGAATGGCCGCCCGCTACGTGGCAGGAGCGTCCGGCCTGCCGTTCGCCGTGCTGCGCGGCTACGTGGGCACCGACCTGATGGCGGCGACCTCCACGATCGCGCCGGTCACCTGCCCCTTCACCGGGGAGGTGCTCACCGCCGTCCCCGCGCTCAACCCGGACGTCAGCATCGTGCACGCGCAACGCGCCGACCACCGGGGCAACGTCCAGCTCTGGGGCATCACCGGCGTGCAGAAGGAGGCGGTGCTCGCGGCTCGCCGCTCCCTCGTCACGGTGGAGGAGGTCGTCGACGACCTCGACCCGGTGCCAGGGGCCGTCGTGCTGCCGAGCTGGGCTGTGACGGTCGTGGCCTGCGTGCCGGGAGGGGCCCGTCCCTCGTACGCCCAGGGCTACTCCGTGCGGGACAACGCCTTCTACCGGCAGTGGGACGCGGTCAGCCGGGACCGCACCACCTTCGGTGCGTGGCTGGACGACGTCCTGGCGGCGCCACCCGTGGACGTGCCGACATGACCGACACCAGCGTGCGCGAGACGACGGCAACGGACTGGACCGCCGACGAGATGATGACGGTCGCGGCGTCACGAGCGCTGCGCAACGGCACGGTCTGCTTCGTCGGCATCGGGCTGCCGAGCACGGCGGCCAACCTGGCTCGACGCACGCACGCACCCGACGTCGTGCTCGTCTACGAGTCCGGCACCCTGGGCGCCAAGCCCGACACCCTTCCCCTCTCGATCGGTGACGGTGTGCTCGCCGACACCGCCGACGCGGTCGTCGGCGTGCCCGAGGTCTTCGCCTACTGGCTGCAGCCGGGGCGTATCGACGTCGGGTTCCTCGGCGGAGCCCAGGTCGACCGGTTCGCCAACATCAACAGCACCGTCATCGGGCCCTACCGGGACCCGTTGGTGCGACTGCCGGGCGCAGGTGGCGCTCCCGAGATCGCCGCGTCCTGCGGTGAGGTCGTGGTCGTCGTCCGCCACACCCCGCGCATCCTCGTGGACCGCGTCGACTTCGTCACGTCGTTCGGTTACGGCCGCGGTCCTGGCGAACGAGAACGTCTGGGGCTCAAGGGGTCTGGCCCCAGCCGGGTCATCACCGACCTCGGAGTGCTGCAGCCGGACGAGCGCACGTGCGAGCTCACGCTCACCCACCTCCACCCCGGCGCCACGATCGACCAGGCGCGTGCGGCCACCGGCTGGGAGCTCAGGGTGGCCGAGGACCTGCAGCAGACGCCCGCCCCGAGCACCCACGAGCTGGAGGTGCTGCGGCAGCTGACGGCCACACTGGCCGCGCCGTCGTCGGCGACCAGCACATCACCATCTCGGGAGGGGTCAGGGTGAACCAGCCCTTGCGTCCGGACGTCGGCGAGCCGGCGTCCGCCGTCCGCGCGGCGGGTGGTCTGCGGCTGCCGCGGTACGAGCGCCCCAGCGGACTGAACCCCCCGCTGGACAGCCCGGCGTACCGCAGCTCGGGACTGCGGCACCCGACGCAGCCCCTCGTCCTGATGCCGCAGAACCTCACCGAGATCACCGGGCCGCTCCTGGGCTCCGGCCGGGTGCTGCCGGGCGACGCGGACCTCACCCGTCAGCACGACGACGAGCCGCTGGGTCAGCGGATCGTCGTGAGCGGCCGGGTGCTCGACGGCACCGGCCGAGCAGTACCGGACACGCTGGTGGAGGTGTGGCAGGCCAACGCGGCGGGGCGCTACCGCCACCTGCGCGACCAGTGGCCGGCGCCGCTGGACCCCAACTTCGACGGCCTCGGGCGCGTCGTCACGGACAGCCAGGGCCGGTACACCTTCACGACCATCCAGCCGGGCGCCTACCCCTGGGGCAACCACCACAACGCCTGGCGGCCGGCGCACATCCACTTCAGCCTCTTCGGCCGGGCCTTCACGCAGCGCCTCGTGACGCAGATGTACTTCCCGGGCGACCCGCTGCACGCGTACGACCCGATCATGCAGTCGATCCCCGACGAGCAGGCGCGGCAACGGCTCGTCGCGCGGTTCGACCTGGCCACCACGCAGCCGGAGTGGGCGCTGTCCTACCACTTCGACATCGTCCTGCGGGGACGGCTCGCGACCCCCTTCGAGGACGACGATGAGTGACGTGCCGCCGGCGCCAGCGCCGGGGCCCGAGCCGGCGCTGACGAGCTTCGGCGCCCCGCTGGACGGCAGCCGCCTGCCGCTGTCCGCGTCCCAGACGGTGGGGCCGTTCCTGTCGATCGCGCTCGACTGGGCGGACGGCGAGCAGGTGGTGCCCGTCGGCACGCCCGGTGCCGTGCGGGTCGGCGGCGTGCTGCTCGACGGCCAGGGCGAACCGGTGCCGGACGGTGTCGTGGAGACCTGGCAGGCCGACCCGGACGGGCGGTTCGACCACCCGGACGACCCCCGAGGAGCCAGCGCCAGCTCGGTGCCCGGCTTCCGCGGGTTCGGCCGGTCGAGCACGAACGAGTCCGGCCACTGGCAGGTGCTCACGCTCAAGCCGGGCGCGGTGCCGGCGGCTGACGGCAGCACCGAAGCCCCGCACCTGGACGTCACGGTGATGGCCCGGGGCATGCTCGACCGCGTCGTGACCCGCCTGTACTTCCCCGACGACGACCACTGCGACGACGTCGTGCTCGCAGCGGTGCCACGCCACCGACGGGCCACCCTGGTCGCGGTGCGGCGGGAGGACGTGCCGCCCGACGCGCCACCCGGGCCGGACGTCGACGTCCGCCTCGACATCCGCCTCCAGGGCCAGGACGAGACGGTGTTCTTCGATCTCTGAGCCGTCACCGACCACCGAGGCGGACAGGCGACGCGGACCGAGCGCGGGCATAATCGTTGGTTGAGCGAAACTAACGGGTGGCGGGCCCCTGGCGCCGCACCCACGAGCCGACGACGAGGAGCCCATGACCGACGTCCGAGAGCCCGCGACGCGCCGCCGCGAACCTCGCGTTGCCGCCGACAGCCCGCGCTACCGCTGGGTGGCGCTGTCGAACACGACCCTCGGCATGCTGATGGCGACGATCAACTCGTCGATCGTGCTCATCTCGCTGCCCGCGATCTTCCGCGGCATCTCGCTCGACCCCCTGGCCCCCGGCAACGTCAGCTACCTGCTGTGGATGCTCATGGGCTTCCTGCTCGTCACAGCGGTGCTCGTCGTGTCGCTGGGCCGCCTCGGCGACATCTACGGCCGGGTCAGGGTCTACAACCTCGGCTTCGTGGTGTTCACCGTCGCGTCGATCGCGCTCTTCGTCGATCCGCTGACTGGCGGCCCCGGGGCACTCTGGCTGATCATCTGGCGCGTCGTGCAGGGCGTCGGCGGCGCCATGATCTTCGCCAACTCGACGGCGATCCTCACCGACGCGTTTCCCGCGGACCGCCGCGGCCTCGCACTGGGAGTCAACCAGGTGGCGGCGATCGCCGGCAGCTTCCTCGGGCTCATCCTCGGCGGTGTGCTGGCCGAGGTCGACTGGCGCCTGGTGTTCCTCGTCTCCGTGCCGGTGGGCATCGCCGGCACCATCTGGTCGTACCTGTCGCTGCACGAGCAGGGCATCCGCACCCAGGCCCGGGTGGACTGGTGGGGCAACGTGCTGTTCGGCGTGGGCCTGACCGCCGTCCTCACCGGAATCACGTACGGGATCCAGCCCTACAGCGGGCACGACATGGGCTGGACCAACCCGTGGGTCCTCGTCGCGCTGGTCGGCGGCACGGGGCTGCTCGCGGTGTTCTGCGTCGTCGAGACGCGCGTCGAGGCGCCGATGTTCGACCTGTCGCTGTTCCGCATCCGCGCGTTCGTGGCCGGCAACCTCGCCGGGTGGCTGGCAGCGATCGCCCGCGGCGGGCTGCAGTTCATGCTCATCATCTGGCTGCAGGGCATCTGGTTGCCGCTGCACGGGTTCAGCTTCGAGAGCACGCCGCTGTGGGCCGGCATCTACCTCGTGCCGCTCACCCTGGCCTTCCTCGTCGCGGGGCCGCTCTCGGGCGCCCTGTCGGACCGGCACGGCGCTCGCGCCTTCGCGACCGGCGGCCTCCTGCTCACCGGCGTGAGCTTCGCCGGGCTGCTCCTGCTGCCGACGGACTTCCCGTACTGGGCGTTCGCCCTGCTGATCGCCTTGAACGGCATCGGCTCCGGGCTGTTCTCGTCGCCGAACTCGACAGCGATCATGAACAGCGTCCCGGCCGGACGACGGGGGGTGGCGGCCGGCATGCGCGGCACGTTCTTCAACTCCGGCGCGACGCTGTCGATCGGGCTCTTCTTCTCGCTCATGATCATCGGGCTCGCTGCCACGCTGCCGTCCACGCTCGACCACGGCCTGCTGGCCCACCACGTGCCCGACCAGGTGGCTGCCCAGGTCGCGCAGGCACCGCCCGTGGCCACGCTCTTCGCGGCGTTCCTCGGTTACAACCCCATGCGGACGCTCCTCGGGCCCGACGTGCTGGGGTCGCTGACCGCGTCCGACCGCAGCGCGCTCACCGGGCACCAGTTCTTCCCCCAGCTGATCGAAGGGCCGTTCCACCACGGGCTGGTCATCGTCTTCGCGCTCGCGATCGGCATGACGCTCGTCGCCTCGGCAGCGAGCGCGCTGCGCGGCGCCCGCTACGTGCACGAGGACACGCCGTGAGCAGCGCGGCGCCGTCCGCTGACCCCGTCGTCCTGGCCGCTCAGCTGCGGCTCGCGCTCGGCCGTCTCGCGCGCGAGCTGCGGCACAGCAGCGCCGCCGGTGTCACGCCGTCCCAGCTGTCAGCGCTGGCGAACCTCGAGGAGGCGGGAGCCCTGCGGCTCGGCGACCTCGCCGCACGCGAGGGCGTGACGCCGTCCACCACCTCGCGCACGGTCGACGCCCTGGAGTCGTCCGGGTTCGTCGAGCGCCGGCCCGACCCAGAGGACGGTCGCGCGACGCGCATCGCACCGACCGCGAGCGGCCGCGAGCTGCTCACCAGCCTGCGCACCCGTCGAGACGCGTTGCTCAGCAAGGGGATCGAGCGTCTGCCGGACGACCGCCGGCGTGCACTTCGGGCCGCGGTGCCCGCGCTCGTGGACCTGGTCGAGGCGCTGCGGGCCGACTGAACCCGGCCGGACCGGCTACGCCAGGGCGCGGACAGCGCGCGACGGGCTCGGTCGCCCCATCTGCTCGCTGAGCCAGACGCTCGTACCGACCAGCGCCGACAGGTCGATCCCGGTCTCGATGCCGAGGCCGTGCAGCATCCAGACGAGATCCTCCGTGGCGAGGTTGCCGGTGGCCGACTGCGCGAACGGGCAGCCGCCGAGCCCGCCGGCCGAGGCGTCCACGACCGTGATGCCGTTCTGCAGCGCGACGAGCGTGTTCGCGAGCGCCTGCCCGTAGGTGTCGTGGAAGTGCACGGCGAGCGCGGACCGCGGCACCCCGGCGTCGGAGAGCGCGTCGAGCAGCGCGACGACGTGGCCCGCGGTGGCGACGCCGATCGTGTCGCCGAGCGAGATCTCGTGGCAGCCCTGCTCCCGCAGGGTCCGGACGACGTCCACGACCGCCGCTGGGTCGACGTCCCCCTCCCAGGGGTCGCCGAAGCACATGGACACGTAGCCCCGCACCGCTACGTCCGCCGCCGTCGCTTCGTGGACGACCTCGGCGGACATGTCCAGCGCCTGCTGCCTCGTGCGGTTGAGGTTCTTCCGCGCGAAGGACTCGGTGGCGCTGACGAAGACGGCGACCTCGCGCACGTCGTGCGCGAGGGCCCGCTGCAGCCCGGTGAGGTTGGGCACCAGCACGGGGGCGCGGACGCCCGCGAGCGGACCGTCCCGCAGCGAGCCGAGCTCGGCGAGCAGCTGCTCGGCGTCGGCCAGCTGGGGCACCCAGCGAGGGTGCACGAAGCTCGTCAGCTCGACGGCGCGCGACCCGGCCGCGACGAGCCGACGCACCAGCTCAGCCTTGATCTCGACCGGCACGACCGTCTTCTCGTTCTGCAACCCGTCCCGCACGCCGACCTCGTAGACGGTGACGCGGTCGGGCAGTCCGGGCAGGGCGACGACGTGGGGGGAGCGCACCCTCCGACGGTAGCGGCACGCGACACGGCCGAGGTCGTCGCATGCGTCCGCCGGGCTCGGGTAAGCCGCGAGCATGAGCCAGCCGAGCGACGCGTCCCATCCCCAGCACGAGCACGTCATGCACCCGGTGGCGCCGCCGTTCCTCCCGAAGGCGCTGCGGTCACGGATCGCGCGGACCCAGCAGAGGTACGCGCACGGCAAGCCCCGACCGCTGCTGGGCTACCTGGCGCTCAGCACGACATACAGCGTGGGGGCGCTGACGCTCGGCATCATCGCGCGGCGTCGCGGGGAGGGGCGGATCACGACGCGGGACCTGCTGCTCATCACGGTGGCCACGCACCGCCTCAGCCGTACCCTCGCCAAGGACGCGGTGACGAGCCCCATGCGCGCGGCGTTCACCCGGTACACGGGCCCTGGCCTGCCGTCAGAGGTCAACGAGGAGGTGGCCCCTGACCGGGAGCACGAGCAGCTCGGCCACGCGGTCGGCGAGCTGGTGAGCTGCCCCTTCTGCCTGGCCCAGTGGTGCGCCACCGCCTTGGTCGCGGGGCAGCTGATCGCCCCGACGGTCACCCGGCACATCACGTCGACGTTCACAGCGGTGGCCGGTGCCGACGTCCTGCACTTCGCCTACTCGGCCCTCGAGCGCGCCGAGAAGAAGGCCCAAGAAGAGACCTGACCCGTGCCGGAACTTAGTCAACCTCGTGTACGGCAAACGCGCTCTTGGCGTGCACAAGGTTGACCAAGTTCGAGTTCATGGGGCGGGCAGACCGCGTCAGCGGACCGGCCCTCGCCCGAGGTGACCACCCTGGATTCGTGCGCCGGAGCCGTCGAATAGGGCACAGTAGGCAACGCACGGTGACGTGCTGTGACGGCGAGGGGTCTGATGACGCAAGCGCAGGACCGGGGGGACGTGGCGGAGGACGCCACCGACCGCTCTGTTCGTCAACGGTTCGAGATGGCCCTGCGGGCCGGTCGCGTCGGCACGTGGCGCTGGGACATCACCAGTGGGCTGGTCGACTGGGACGCCTCCATGTGCGAGCTGTTCGGCTTCGGGCCGGGCGAGTTCGACGGGTCGTACCCGACCTACCTGTCGCGCGTGCACCCGGACGACCGGGCCGAGGTGGAGGCGTCGATCCGCCGGACCCTGGACGACCGTGCACCCGGCAACGAGCTGGAGCACCGGGTGCTGCTTCCCAACGGGAGCGTCCGGTGGTTCCGCTCGACCGCCCAGCTGCTGCTGGACGAGCAGGGCGACCCGGCCGAGCTGTTCGGGGTGGCGGTCGACGTCAGTGAGCGCCGGCAGGCCGAGCTCGAGCGCGCTGCCGCGATGGACGCGGAGGACCTCGCGCGCAACGCCGTCCGGGCCGCGCAGCGCCGCATCGAGATGATGGCCCGCGTCTCGGTGCTCGTCGACACCCCGCTCGACCTGGACGCGACCCTCCAGCAGATCGCCGACCTCGCGATCACGGAGATGGCCGACTGGTGCGTCGTCGACGTGCGGGAGGACGGCGTCGTCCACCTGGCCGCGCTGGCGCACCGCGACCCGGAGATGGTCGCCACCGTGAAGAAGATCCAGGAGCGCTACCCGGGCGACCCTCGCAACCCGGAGGCGCAGCACCTGATGCGCACGCTGGAACCGCTGTTCGTGCGGCAGATCCCGGACGAGGTCATCGAGGCGTCGGCGCACGACGAGGAGCACCTGCGGCTCCTGCGGTCGCTGAACCTCACCTCCTACCTGGCGGTGCCCCTGCAGGCCTTCGGACGCGGCGTCGGCGTCATGCTCCTCGCCTCCAGCAACGGCCGACAGCTCGACGAGGAGGACGTCAACCTCGCTCGCGAGTTCGGCATCCGCGCCGGCTCGGCCGTCGTCAAGGCCCGCATGCACGACCGGCTGCAGACGACCGCGCGGGTGCTCCAGCAGAGCCTCGTGCCGGCGCACCTGCCGCGGATCGACGGTCTGCAGCTGTCGGCGCACTACCGGTCGGGCACCGCCGGCGTCGACATCGGCGGCGACTACTACGACGTCTTCCGCACGAGTCCCGATCGCTGGTGGGTCGTGCTCGGCGACGTCTGCGGAAAGGGACCGGAAGCGGCCGCGCTGGCCGGCGCCGTCCGGTACTCGCTCCGGGCGATCGCCGCCGAGACCGACGACCCGGCGACCGCCCTGACCCGGCTCAACGAGGTCGTCCTCGCCGAGGACTGGAGCCCCCGCTTCACCACGATCGTCGTCGCGACGTTCCTGGCACCTCGGCCCGGCGCCGACTCCGGCCAGTCGGACGACGGCACGCCTCTGACCTTGCGCCTGGTCTCGGGCGGTCACCCACCGGCGCTCGTGCGGCGCTTGGACGGCAAGGTCGAGGCCCTCAGCTGCGAGGGCACGTTGATCGGCCTGCTGCCCGAGCTGCACCTCGAGACGGTCGAGGCGACACTCGACCCGGGCGACACGCTGATGCTCTACACGGACGGCGCCACCGAGGCCCGCCTGTCCACCGGCGAGGAGCTGGGCCAGTCGCGGCTGACCCGGCTCCTGGCCAGCGAGGGGGCCGATCCGGACGACCTCGCCTCGCGCATCGCGAGCGACCTCGTCGCGCGCGCCGGCGAGGGCCTGCGCGACGACCTCTGCCTGTTCACCCTGACGCGCGTCTGAGCGGGTCGTGGGGGACGTCGTGTGGCCCGCGGGGTTGCAGTGGGGGGTTGCCACGTCGGCGTTCCAGATCGAGGGTGCGCTTGCGGACGACGGGCGGGCGCCCTCGGTGTGGGACACGTTCAGCGCCGAGCCGGGTCGGGTGGCGGACGCTCCCGGTGCTCCGGGCACGACCGCAGCCCGGACCGCCTGCGACCACTACCGCCGCTGGCCGCAGGACCTCCAGCTCCTGGCCGACCTCGGTGTGACCTCGTACCGGTTCTCGACGAGCTGGTCGCGGATCGAGCCCAGGCCCGGGGTCGTCGAGCCTCGCGGCCTGGACTTCTACGACCGGCTCGTCGACGGCCTGCTCGAGCTCGGCATCGCACCGATGCTCACGCTGTTCCACTGGGACCTACCGCAGTGGGCGCAGGACGCGGGCGGATGGCAGAGCCGTGACACCGCGGCCCGGCTCGGTGCCTATGCGGACGTCGTCGCCGGCCGACTCGGTGACCGGGTGGCCCTGTGGGCGACGACGAACGAGATGTTCGAGCACACCGTTCTCGGGCACCTGCTCGGCGAGCACGCCCCGGGCCTGCGGCTGCCGCTCGACGAGGTCTTCGGCGTCGCGCACCACCTGCTGCTGGGGCACGGCCTGGCGGCTCAGGCGGTGCGCGGGCGCACCTCGTCCCCCGTGCTGGCCGTCAACAGCTACGCGCCGGCGCGCCCAGCGTCCGACTCCGAGGCGGACGTCGCCGTGGCCGGCCTCTACGACGTCCTGCAGAACCGGCTCTTCACCGACCCCCTGCTGCTGGGCCGGTACCCCGACGAGCTGCAGCCCCTGGTCGCGCCGTTCGCCCGAGACGAGGACCTCGACGTCATCGCCACGCCGCTGGACGCCCTCGGCGTGAACTACTACAGCGTCAACGCGGTGCGGGCGGTCGAGGGCGAGGTGCCGCTCGAGGTGGTGCCGCCGGAGGGTTACCCGCGCACCGGCTTCGGCTGGGCCGTCGTGCCAGAGGGCCTGACGCAGGTGCTGCTGCGGCTGCGCGACGACTACGGCGACGCGCTGCCACCGGTCTACGTCACGGAGAACGGCTGCGCCTTCCCCGACGAGGCTGCCGACGACGGCTCGCCGGTGCTGGATGACGCGGATCGCGTCGCCTACCTGCGGGCGCACGTCGACGCCGTCGCCGAGGCGGTCCGCCAAGGCGTCGACGTGCGCGGCTACTACGTCTGGACGCTCCTGGACAACGTCGAGTGGGCCGAGGGCGTCACCCAGCGGTTCGGCCTGGTGCACACCGACTTCGCGACCCAGCAGCGGACGCCACGAGCGTCGTTCGCGTGGTACCGCGACCACATCCGTCAGGCGACGGACCGCACGCGGTAGACGATCGCCGCGCCCAGCAGCGTCGTCACGCCGGCCACGGCGAAGAGCGTCGGGTAGCCGCCGAGCGTGCTGATGAGCAGGCTCGCCAGCAGCGGAGCGAGCGCCTGCGGGCCGACGGAGCCGATGTTCATGATGCCCAGGTCCTTCGCCCGCGAGGCCGCGTCCGGCAGCACCTGCGTGACGAGGGCCTGGTCGACCGACATGAAGGCGCCGTAGCCCGCACCGAGGAAGCCCGCGCCCACCATCGCGACGCCGAGGCTGGGGAAGCCCGCCAGCATGAGCGCCGCCACCGCCTGCAGGCAGGAGGCGACCGCGACGAAGACGCGGCGGCGGCAGTAGCGGTCCGAGAGGTAGCCGCCGGCGAACGTCGCGATGAGCGTGAACACGAGGTAGATGACGGTGAGGACGAGCAGCTCGCCCTCGGGGTCGGCCACCTTCAGCCCGTCGGTGAGGAAGTACAGGAGGTACGTCGTGCCGAGGGCGTTACCGAGGTTGACGAGGATGCGACTGCCGAAGGCCCACGCGAAGTCCCGGTTGTGCCGCGGCACCTCCCACAGGCCCGCGACCACCTCCGCCGCCGACAGCCGGGGCGCCCCCGGCACGACGGCCTCGCGGTAGCGGAGGACGAACGGCGCCGCGCACACCAGCACCGCGACCGCCAGCAGGACGTATCCGCCTCGGACCGACGTCACGACCGTCGTCACGAGGAGCAGCCCGACGACGACGCCGACCGCCTGGGGGCCGTACAGGGCGCCCGAGATGGTGCCGCGCTGGCGCTCGGGCACGCGGTCCGCCACCGTGGCGGTCAGGCCGACCGAGGCCGCGTTCATGCCCGACGACGCGACGAGCCACGCGAGGCCGACACCGACCCAGTGCGTCTGCAGCCCGGTCGCCACCAGCCCCGCGGCGAAGACCACCGCTCCGGAGAGCACCCAGACGCGCCGGCGTCCGAACCGCGACGTGGTGCGGTCGCACCACGCCCCCAGGAGCGGCAGCGTGACCAGGGCGAGGACGCCGGTGAGCCCGTTCACCAGGCCGAAGTCGCGCACCTTGTGCACCGGGTCGAGCTTCTCGAGCTGCTCGGGCAGCAGCAGCTGCACCGGTACCAGCGTGCCCATCCAGGCGCCGAACCAGACGAGCGCGAACCGCGCCGTCCACCAGCCGCCGACCGGCTCCGTCGGCTCCGCGTAGCCCGAGGCCGCGGTCCGACGCCGAGTGGCGTCAAGGGCATCGGTCACGGGCTGACTGTGCCGCGCCCGTCACGCGCAGGCAAGCACTGTCGACCAGGCTGCCGTCTCGACAGGGCGGGCGTGATGCTGTCAGCTCGTGGTGGTGGCCGGCAGCAGGTGCGGCGGCCCGTCGACCGAGACGGCGACGCGCGAGCCGACCGTCGGGACCGTGGCACCGAACGTGCGGGCGGCCACGACGACCGGGGCGTCGGGCGCCCCGGCGATCCGCAGCTGGACGAGTGCGTCGTGCCCGAAGTACTGCGCCTTGACCACCTCGCCGATGCACGCACCCACCGTGCCCGTCTCGCCGGGTTCTGAGAGCCGGAGCTGCTCGGGTCGCAGGAGCACGTCGCACGCGCCGGTGAAGCCGTCCCCTCCCGGCACGGAGAGCACACCGAGGGCACATGTCACGACACCGTCGTGGACCGTCCCCGGCACGAAGCACGCCTCCCCCAGCGAGGACGCGGCGAGCCGGTCCTTCGGCCGCTCGTAGACCTCGGCCGGCGGGCCGGCCTGGGTGACCACGCCGTCGCGCATCACCGCGATCTGGTCGGCGAAGGACAACGCCTCGGCCTGGTCGTGGGTCACCAGGACCACGGTCGCCCGCTCGTGCGCGAGCGCAGCGGCCACCGCTTCACGGGTGGCGACCCGCAGCGCCGGATCGAGGGCCGAGAACGGCTCGTCCAGGAGCACGACGTCAGGGCGCCGAGCCAGTGCCCGCGCGAGCGCGACCCGCTGCTGCTGGCCCCCGGACAGCTGGTCGGGCCGCCGGGTCCCGAGGTCAGCCGGCAGGCCGACGAGCTCGAGCAGCTCGCCCACGCGCGACCGTGCCCGGCGGTCACGTCGCGACAACCCGTACGTGATGTTGCCCGCCACGCTGAGGTGAGGGAAGAGGTTGCCCTCCTGGGCGACGTAGCCGAGACCCCGCTTCTCCGGCGCGACCCAGGTGTCGTCGCCGACGACGACCTCGTCGCCGACCCGGACCTCGCCGGTGTCGGGCCGCAGGAACCCCGCGATGACGCGGAGCAGCGTGGTCTTGCCGCACCCCGAGGGCCCGAGGACGGCGGTGGTCGTGCCTGCCGGCACCGAAAGGTCGATGCCGTGCAGCACCCGCGTGCCCTGGTGGGACGCCGTGATGCCCGACAGGTGAAGGGCCTTCATGTCAGCGGTTCCTCGCTCTTGCTCCGCAGCAGCAGGTACGTGAGCGGTGCGGACAGCAGCACCATCGCGACCGCGTAGGGGGCGGCGGCGGCGTAGTCCAGCACCGCGCTCGCGTCCCAGAACGCGGTGGCGAGCGTCGTCGTTCCCGTCGGCGCCAGCAGCAGCGTCGCCGTCAGCTCGGTGCTGACGGCGATGAAGACGAGCGCGAACCCGGCCATCGTCCCACGCAACGACAGAGGCAGCTGAACGCGGAGGAAGGCCGCGAGCGGGCGGTCCCCCAGCGCGCGTGCTGCATCGGCCAGCTCGGGAGGCACCTGGGCGACGGCCGCGCGGGTCGAGACCATCGCCCGCGGGATGAAGAGGATGACGTAGGCGGCGACGAGCACCCAGGCGGTCTGGTACAGCGGGCTGACCAGGTCGAGCGTGAGCGTGATCAGGGCGAGCGCGACGACGACGCCGGGCAGGGACGCCGCCACGTACGTCACCCGCTCCAGCAGCAGGGTGAGCCAGGTGCGCCGCGACGCGAGGAGCCAGGCCGCAGGCAGGGTGGCGAGCGTCGCGACGAGTGCGGCCGCGAGCGCCAGCTGCACCGTGGAACCCAGCGCGGGAAGGAGCGCGATCGGCTCCGACGCCTGGTCCGGCCGCACCAGCCAGCGGGCGAGTCGCCACACCGGCACACCGACCGCGAGCAGGGACAGAGCCCCGACGGCGAGCAGCGCCAGCGGCGTCGCGCGGCCCAGTCGCGCTGGTGTCGGGCGACGAGTGGCACCGGAGCCGAGACGCGCGTGCCGCGAGCGGCCGCGGGCCAGCCAGTCGAGGGTCAGGACCGTGACGGCGAGCGCGATCAGCACCGTGGCGAGCACACTGCCCGAGCGGTTGTCGAAAGCGACCTCGAACTGGTCGAGGATCGCCGTGGTGAACGTCGGGAACCGCAGCATCTCCAGGGCGCCGAACTCGGACAGCAGGTGCAGGCCGACCAGCAGCACGCCGCCGACGACGGCGGGGCGCACCTCGGCCAGGACGACCCGCGTGAAGGTGCGCCACGGCCCGAGCCCGAGCGCACGCGCGGCCTCTTCCATGCCCTGGTCGAGCGAGCGGAGCACGGCCGCCACCGGGAGGAAGACGAAGGGGAAGTAGGAGAGCGACGTGACCAGGACCGCTCCGCCCAGCCCCTCGAGGCCGGGCAGCAGGTCAGCCCACACGAAGCTGTTCACGAACGCCGGTACCGCCAGCGGGGCGACGAGGGCGACGCGCCAGAAGCCGGCCCCCGGCAACGTCGTCCGCTCCACGAGCCACGCCGCTCCGACGCCCAGGGTGGTCGTGATGACGCAGACCAGCACGACCAGCGACACCGTGTTGCTGAACAGCTCCCAGACCCGCGCGCGCCACACGAGGTCGACCGCCTCGCCAAGGCCGGACTCGAGCGCCTTGGCGACCACGACGACCGCCGGGAGCGCGCAGAGCACCGCGACCACCATCGCCGCCAGCTTCACCGGCAGCAGCCCGCGCCCGGTCGTCGAGGTGCGCCGGCCAGACCGGGGCGAGGAGTCACCGGCCGTCGGAGTGCGAGGCCCCGACGGCTGCCTGGTACTGGGCGCCGTGCTCGTCACCTACAGCAACCCGGCGGTGGTCATCAGCTCGATCACCTTCGGCCCGTTGAGCGTGAACGGGTCGATGGACGGCGCCTCGAGCGAGTCGAGCGGTGGGAGCGCCGGGTCGGACGCGACGCCCTTGCCGACGGCGTACTCCATCGTGTCGGTGGAGGAGAGCATCTTCTGCCCGGTCGGGCTCGTCACGAACGCCAGGAACTTCTGGGCGTCTGCGGCGTGCTTGCTCGAGGCGAGCACGGCGCCACCGGAGAGACTGACGAACGCCCCCGGGTCCTGGTGCTTGAAGTAGTGCAGCCTCGTGCTGCCGCTGCTGGCCTTCTCGAGCGCCTGGTCGCGGTACCAGTAGTAGTGGTAGATCACGCCCATCGGCACCTGGCCCGAGTTGACGGCCTTCATCGTCGCGATGTTGTTCTGGTAGATCTTCGCGCCGGACTTGAGGCCGGCGAGCCAGTCCGCGGTCGCCTTCTCGCCCTTCATCTCCAGGATCGCCGAGACGATGGCCTGGAAGTCCGCGCCCCCGGCGGCCGCTCCCCACTGGCCGGCGTACTTCGGGTCGGCGAGATCCATGAGGGACGTCGGCAGCTGTGCTTCGGAGATCTTGCCGGGGTTGTAGACCAGGACCGTCGACCGCGCCGCGATGCCGACCCACTTCTTGCTGGACGGCACGAACGTGGGATCGACCTGTGCGAGGGTCGCCGCGTCCACGGGTGCCAGCAGGTCGGCGTTCTGCACCGTGGTCATGGCCGGAGAGTTCTCGGTGAGGAACACGTCGGCAGGCGACCGGTCACCCTCCTGGACGATCTGCGCGCCCATCGAGGAGTCGTTGCCGAAGCGGATCTGGACCTTGATCCCCGTCTTCTCCTGGAAGGCCTTCGCCCACGCCTCGGTCAGGTTCTTGTGCTGGGCGCTGTAGATGGTGAGCTTCGAGGAGTCGAGCGATCCCCCCGCTTCGAGGCTGTCGTTGCCGCACGCGCTCAGCACCAGTGCTGACACGCTGGCCACGGCGACAGACAGCAGCGCACGACGGCAGATCACGGAGCGGCTCCTCAGCACGGGTGCAGAGACGCCGACCGCCTCTGGCTTGCTTTAGGCAAGCCTAACCTTATTCACTGGCCCGCGTGACCATCACCCCGGAGGCGCCGGCCGACGCTGCCCTGTCGTGGATGTCGCGGCTGTCCGAGCACGGCGACGCGCCCGCGCTCGTGACAGCCGACGAGACGGTCAGCTACGCGGAGCTGGCCCGGAGGGTCGACCAGCTGGCCGCCCGGCTGAGCGGGCCCCGCCGCCTGGCACTGCTCGAGGCGGGGGCCACGACCGCATCGGTCGTGGGCTACCTGGGCGCGCTCGCCGCCGGTCACGTCGTGCTGCTCGCCGCTCCTGGTCCGGACGGTCCGGCCGCTCGCCTCTCCGCGGCCTACGACCCGGACCTGCGGCTGGGCTCGGACGGCTCGGTGAGCGTGCTGCGCGCCCGGTCGACGCACGAGCTGCACCCGCAGCTCGCCCTGCTGCTCAGCACCAGCGGCTCGACCGGCTCGGCCAAGCTCGTCCGGCTGTCGGCGACGAACCTCGCGGCCAACACCGAGCAGATCGCCGAGTACCTCGGCATCCGCCCCGACGACCGAGCGGCCCTGACCCTGCCCCTCACGTACTGCTACGGGTTGTCGGTCCTGACGACGCATCTTGCCCGCGGCGCCAGCGTGGTGCTGACCGAGCTCTCGGTCGTGGACGAGTGCTTCTGGCGTCTGTTCCGCGAGGCAGGGGCCACGACGTTCCCCGGCGTGCCGCACACGTTCGAGCTGCTGGAACGAAGCGGTTTCGCCGACCGCGACCTCCCTCACCTGCGCTACGTGACCCAGGCCGGGGGCCGCATGGAGCCGGACCGGGTGCGCTCCTGGGCTGCGCTCGGACGGCAGCGCGGGTGGGACCTGTTCGTCATGTACGGGCAGTCCGAGGCGACCGCTCGGATGACGTACCTTCCGCCCGATCTCGCGGTCCACCACCCCGACTCGGTGGGCGTCGCGGTGCCGGGTGCGTCGGTGTCGATCGACGACGGGGAGATCGTCTTCGACGGTCCCAACGTCATGCTCGGCTACGCGCACCGGCCGGAGGACCTCGCACTGGGTCGCACGGTCGAGGTGCTCCGCACCGGCGACCTGGGAAGGCTGACGCCGGAAGGCTTGCTCCAGGTGACCGGCCGACGCGCCCGCTTCATCAAGGTGCTCGGTCACCGCATCGACCTGGACGGCCTCGAGCGGCGGCTCCGGGCGAGCGGGCACGACGTGCGGTGCGCGGGCCGCGACGGCCTGCTGGTGCTCTCGACGGTCGGCGCCGCCACGGCTCCCGCACGCGAGCGCGTCCGGCGCGCCGCGGTGATGGGGTGCGGCGCCCCCGCCGACGCGGTGCGGGTCGTGCCGGTGGCCGACCACCCCACGCTGCCGTCGGGCAAGCCCGACTACGCCGCCGTGCTCGCGTCGGCTCCCACCAACCGGGCCGGGGATCCCGCGGACCTCGGAACCACCGTCGCCGAGCTCTACGCGGCACTGCTGCACCGCGACGACGTGCCTGACGACGCCACGTTCGCCGGCCTCGGCGGCGACTCGCTGTCGTACGTCGAGGTGTCGATCCGCCTGGAGGAGCTGCTGGGCCGGCTCCCGGCCAGCTGGCACGTGACGCCCGTGGCAGAGCTGGAGGCGTTGCGCGCCGACGACTCTCCGGCCAGGACGTCGGCGGCGGCGTCCGAGCACCACGGTGCCTGGCTGACGGGTGGCCCCCGCCGAGCGACGTCCGTACGGCGGATCGCCTGGCGCGACGTGGAGTCGAGCGTGTGGCTGCGCGCGCTCGCGATCCTGCTCATCGTCGCGACCCATGCCGACCTGGTGACGTTGCAGGGCTCGGCGAACGCCCTGCTCGTCGTCGCCGGCTACCAGCTGGTCCGCTTCCAGCTCTCGGCACCCGACCGAGCGGCACGGGTCCGGGGAATCTGCCGGGCGGTGGCCCGCATCGTCGCCCCGACGCTGGTGGTCATCGTCGGAGCGCACGTGCTCGGCGGCTACTACGAGACGCGCAACTTCTTCCTCGCGAACTGGGTGGTCGGCGAGCCGCACCTGGGCCCGCCGTGGCGCTTCTGGTTCATCGAGGCGCTCGTGTGGGCGCTGCTGCTCACCGCGGGACTGAGCGCGCTTCCATGGTTCACGCGACTGGAACGGCGCCTGCCGCTCAGCCTGCCCCTCGCACTCACGGCGGCGGCCTTCGTCCTGCTCCGGCTGCCGGTGCTGCCTCTGCCGGTGCCGCACATGCAGGGATCGGCGCACGTGGTGCTCTACCTGTTCTTCCTCGGCTGGGCGCTGGCGCGGGTGACCACCCTGCGGCAGCGACTGCTGGTCTCACTGGTCGTGGTCGCGTCGATCGGCACGTTCTCCTTCAACGAGCGACGTGACGGCCTCACCATCGCGCTCGTCCTCGTGCTCGCGTGGTTCCCGGTCACCCGGGTGCCCGCGGCACTCGTCCCCGTCATCCGACCGCTCGCCGCGGCGTCCCTCTACATCTACGTCATCCACTGGCAGGCGCTGGAGGTGCTCTGGGGACATCCGGTACCGGCGTTCGCCGGGTCGCTGGCGATCGGCCTCGGGTACTGGTGGGCCTGGACGCGCCTGGCGGAGGTCGTCGGCAGCAGGATGCGCCGGCTCACGTGCCGGGTGCGGCCAGCTCCCCCTGGATCAACCGAAGCCAGCGGACCCCGTACGGCTGCAGCCTGATGACCTCGTCGCAGCTCTCCACCGGCTTCTCGGTGTCGCTGCCGAACAGGTCGAGTCGTCTCTTCGGCCCACCCGGTGCAGCAGCACGGCCTGGTCAGGCAGGAGGTGGCCGTCGAAGCGCTCGCCCTCGCCGCTCCGGTCGCTGGTTACCGCGACGGACCAGGTGCCGTCGAGCGCGACGTCCCTCGTCGCATCGGCGAAGTTGACCAGCGTCACCCACTCGTCGCCGTCCAAGGAGCGCCGGAACGCGATGACGTCGTGCGGCATGCCCTCGACGTCGTCGAAGTCGCCGAGCTGCAACGCCGCGTTCGCGCGCCGGACCTCGATCAGCCTCGAGTAGAGCGCGAACGTCGAGCGGTCGTCCTGCTTCTCGCTCTCGGCGTTGTGCCGCTCCGGGTCCGGCGGGAACGGCAGCCACGGCGCGTCGCCGTCCCAGCCGTGCGGCGCCTGCGGAGTCCAGGGGATCGGCGCCCGCGCGCCGTCGCGACCGCCCGGGTCGACGACCTCGTCCGGCTCGATGACGGCGTCCTCGAGTCCCAGCTCCTCGCCCTGGAACAGGAACGGCGTGCCCCGCAACGTCAGCAGCAGCACCGCTGCGGACCAGGCCCGTTCCAGCGAGCCCCCGTACCGAGTGCGGTGCCGCTGGTTGTCGTGGTTGGAGAGCACCCAGGTGGGCCACGCACCGCTGCCGCCCAGCTTCTCGTGCACCTCGTTGATGACGGACTGCCAGACGATGGCGTCCCAGGGTGCGTCGAGCGGCGGGAAGTTGAAGGTCAGGTTCAGCTCGTCGCCAGAGCCGTAGTACCGCACCACCGCCGTCGTCGACCGGATGTTCACCTCGCCCACGATCATCCCGTCGTTCGGGTAGGTGTCGACCAGGCTGCGCACGCCTCGCAGCACCTCGTGCGACCGCGGCTGGTCGTTGAAGCTGGCGATCGGCTCACCGGCCAGGCAGCGCGGGTCGTCCGAGAAGGTCGGGTCCTTGCCGACGCAGTGGGCGACGTCGATCCGGAAGCCGTCGACCCCGCGGTCGAGCCAGAAGCGCAGGACGCCGTGCATCGCGTGGACGACCTCGTCGTTCACCCAGTTGAGGTCCGGCTGCTGCGGCAGGAAGAAGTGCAGGTAGTACTGCTGCGACCGCTCGTCGAGCGTCCACGCGCTGCCCTTGGTGAACGCGGCCCGCCAGTTGTTCGGCTCGTCACGCCAGATGTACCAGTCGCGGTGCGCCGAGGCAGTCGACGAGATCGAGTCCTGGAACCACGGGTGCTGGTCGGACGTGTGGTTGGGGACCCAGTCGACGATCAGCCGCAGGCCCCGGTCGTGCGCCTCGGCGAGCAGGCGGTCGAAGTGGCCCAGGGTGCCGAAGGTCGGGTCGACGTCGCAGTAGTCGCTGATGTCGTAGCCCCCGTCGCACATCGGGGACGGGTAGAACGGCGACACCCACACGGCGTCCACGCCCAGGTCCACGAGGTGGTCGAGGTGCTGCCGGATGCCGTCCAGGTCGCCGACCCCGTCACCGGTCGAGTCGGCGAACGACCGCGGGTAGATCTGGTAGAACACTGCCTTCTTCCACCAGGGCTGAACGTCGTCCACGTCGCTGCCGCGCCTCCTCGGGTCTTGCTGCCGTCCGACGTTCGGCCCCTACCCGGCGGCCGTGCGATGAAACGATCACCGGCTCCTGCCGTGCCCAACCAGCGGCCTGGGCGCGGCCAGCCCGTCGATGCTGCGGCTGCCGGATAGCCTCTGCGCATGCCAGAGGAAGTCTTCTCGGTCCTCATCGTCGAGGACCACCTGATGGTCGCCGCTGGTCTGAAGGCCATGCTCGAGGACGAGCCGGACCTCGAGGTGGTGGGCCAGGCCGCGACCGTGGCGGCCGCCGTGGTCGCCGTCGCCGACCTGCGTCCGGACGTCGTCATGCTCGACTTCCGCCTGCCCGACGGCCAGGGCGCGGATGCGATCACGGCAGTGCTGGGGGCCTTCCCGGAGGCGAAGATCCTCACGGTCACCGCGCACAGCGAGGCGGAGGCGCTCGGCCCGGCCGTGAGCGCCGGCGTGATGGGGTTCGTACGCAAGGACTCGCCGGGGGACGAGCTGCTGACGGCCGTGCGCACCGTGGCAGCCGGCGGCGCCTACTTCAGTCGTGACGCGATGGCGCAGATCATCCGCGGCCAGCGACCCGACACGTCGGGGCCAGCGGTGAGCGAGCGCGAGGTCGAGGTGCTGCAGCGCCTCGCGGACGGCTTGACCATCCCGGTCATCGCGCGCGAGCTCGACCTCAGCCAGCACACCGTCCGCAACCACCTGCGCTCGGTGATGGCGAAGCTCGGCGTGCACACCTCGCTGGACGCCGTCGTGCACGGCGCGCGCGCCGGCCTCATCGACCTGCGCCTGCCCGACTGACGCCTGCTGGCCGGCCGTCAGCCGAAGGTGACCGGCACCGCGTAGGTGACGCGACTGCCTTCACCCGGCGTGCTCGTCACCGACCAGCGACCGCCCGACGCCTCGGCGAGCTGGACGCTGCTCGTCAGGCCGAGGTGGCCCGGCACCGGTCGGGACGCCGCGGCCGTGTCGAAGCCCGTACCGTCGTCCGCGACCGTGACCTCCAGCTCTCCGTCGACCCGGGCGAGCGTCACGTCGATGCGGCTCGCGCCCGCGTGCTTCACCGCGTTGGCGACGGCCTCGCGGAACAGCCGGTAGGCCAGGGTGCGGGACGCGTGGTCGAGCTCGTCGTCCGGTGGGCCCGCGACCGACCACTCGAGACCGGCTGGCGTCGCCGTCTCCTGGAGGTAGAGGCGCATGGCGGACTCGAGCCCCTCGGTGTCGAGCGTCGGCGGGTGCAGCTCGAAGACCACGCGGCGCATGCGCGTGATGGACTCGCGCAGGTCGTCCTCCGCGTCCGCCACCAGCTTCGCGCCCTTGTCGTCGCCGGGGGCCAGGTACCGCTTCAACCGGGAGAGCCGCAGGTTGGCCGCGACCGCGGCCTGAACCGTGTCGTCGTGGATGCCGGTCGCCACCCGACGACGCTCCTGCTCCTGCCCTTCGAGCAGGCTGCTGCGCGCGGCGGCCGTCCGCTCGG
Organism: Actinomycetales bacterium; assembly: GCA_035707965.1. Lineage (GTDB taxonomy): Bacteria > Actinomycetota > Actinomycetes > Actinomycetales > Angustibacteraceae > DASSTJ01. Next base: position 12,246 of record DASSTJ010000086.1, on the reverse strand, counting down.
CGAGCAGTCGCAGCCGCATGCTCTCGACCGCAGCGCTGAGGCGCTTCAGCTCCGGGACGCCACCCGGCGGGACCGGGTGCTCCAGGTCGCCGTCGGCGACGGCGGAGACGTCGTTGACCAGGCGGGTCAGTGGCCTGGTGACCTGCAGCACGGTGAGGACGACGCGCAGCACGACGAGGATCCCGGTCAGCACCAGCGTGCCGATCATCAGCGCCACCGTCCGGTCCTGCGCGCGGCTCACCTGGGAGAGGGCCTCGGTCGTGTGCCGGTTGACGTCGGTGCGCAGGGTGTCGAGCTGCGCCTGGGCCCGCTGCAGCAGCGCCATGCCCGACCCCGACCGCACGAGAGCGCCCGCGGAACCGTCGCCGCGTCGCACGGCGGCGATCTCGCGGTCACCGACCTCCTCACGCCAGCTCGCCATGATGTCGGTGACGTTCTGCACCGGGGTCGGCGACAACCCCTCGCGACGCAGCATCTGCGTCAGCCGGTCCCCCTGCTGCTGCTGCAGCCGGCGACTCGCGTCGTACGGGGCGAGGAAGCTCTGCGTGCCGGTGATGACGTAACCGCGCATGGCCGCCTCCTGCTCGACCACCGCCCGGTCGACCGAGTCGATGGCGGCGCGGACCTCGTTGGCGTCGGTCGAGATGCGGCTCGCGCGGTCGATGTTCGAGCCCAGGGCCAGCACCGCGATGACGTTGAGCAGCAGCAGGAAGATGACGGCCCACAGCTCGAGGCTGAGCCGGAGCGCGAGCGGCGCGCCCTGCACCGGGTGCCGGGCACGCACCTGCTTCGTCTGGTCGTCGGCCACGGCCTGATTGTCCAGCACGGCGTGCGGTTAGCTCGCTGGACGCGGCCGCACGCGAGGCCGCCTCTCATCCGGCACCGCCTCCCCGCAGCCTGCCCTCTCGTGGACGGCATGCCGGGGCGCGGCTCGGGTAGACATCGCGCATGAGCGAGCAGCCGCAGGACGAGAGCACCAACAGCATCGAGCAGGACGACCAGGACTCCGAGCCCACGATGAAGGCGCCGGACGACCGCCGGCCCGACGGCACCGTCGCCGACCTGCACGGCGAGGGGACGGACGACGCGTCCGGCGCGAGTGGCAGCTGAGGCCCGACGCAGCCAGCGCACCGGCTGCACCACGACGAAGGCAGCCAGCAGGGCGACCACGCGCACGACGAAGAACAGCAAGGGCAGGAACGACAAGCGGGCGACCAGCCAGGAGCGCCCGACCGCGGCGCGGATCAGGAGAGTTGCCCGCGAGACGTTCGGCTGGGACGAGCTGCGCCCCGGCCAGCTCGACGCCGTGCAGGCGCTGGTGAGCGGTCACGACGCACTCGTGGTCATGCCGACCGGCGCAGGCAAGTCGGCCGTCTACCAGGTCGCCGGGCTGCTGCTCGACGGCCCGACGGTCGTGGTCTCGCCACTCATCGCCCTGCAGCGCGACCAGCTGGCGGGTCTCGCCCGCAGCGACGCTCCGGACGCCGTGGCGGTCAACTCGGCGCAGCGGACGTCGGCCACCGAGGACGCGTGGGAGGCGATCGACGCGGGGGAGGCGGAGTTCCTGTTCCTGTCGCCCGAGCAGCTGGCGAAGGACGACGTGGTCGACCGGCTGGCCGACGCGCGACCTTCGCTCCTGGCGGTCGACGAGGCGCACTGTGTGTCGGCGTGGGGCCACGACTTCCGGCCCGACTACCTGCGCATCGGCGACGTGCTCGAACGGCTCGGCCGTCCGCGCGTCGTCGCGCTGACCGCGACCGCGTCACCGCCGGTGCGCGAGGAGGTCGTGGAGCGGCTGAGGCTGACCGACGTCCGCCAGGTCGTGCGAGGGTTCGACCGTCCCAACCTCCGCCTGGAGGTCCACCGGACGTCGGACGCCGACGACACCGAGCGCCAGCTGCTCGACCGCGTCGCCGAGCAGCGGCTGCCCGGCCTCGTCTACGCGGCGACCCGCAAGGGCACCGAGCGGTACGCGCAGGCGTTGACCGACCGCGGGCTGAAGGCCCGCGCGTACCACGCCGGGATGAAGGCGGCGGACCGGCGAGAGGTGCACGAGCAGTTCCTCGACGGCGGCCTCGACGTCGTCGTGGCCACGACCGCCTTCGGCATGGGCATCGACAAGCCCGACGTGCGCTTCGTCGTCCACGCGCAGGTCAGCGACTCGCTCGACTCCTACTACCAGGAGATCGGTCGTTCCGGGCGGGACGGCGCCCCGGCGACCGCCGTGCTGCTCTACCGGCCTGAGGACCTCGGCCTCCGGTCCTTCTTCGCCTCAGGCGGGGCGGACGAGGGCGTCGTCCGTGAGGTCGCAGCCGCGGTGCGGCGCCACACCAGGGACGACGGCCACCCGGTGGCGGCGTCCGAGGTGCTCCAGGAGCTGGACGTGCCGCACAGCACGCTGACCCGCGCGGTCAACCTGCTCGAGCAGGCCGACCACGTGAGGGTGACCGACGACGGCGACCTCGAGTACGTCGACCCGCGGGGGTCGTTGGACGACGCGGTCGACGACGCCGTCGACGTCGCGGAGACGCACAAGCGGCTCGAACGATCGCGGGTCGAGATGATGCGCGGCTACGCGGAGACCACCGGCTGCCGGCGCCAGTTCCTGCTGGGCTACTTCGGCGAGGAGCTCACCGAGCCGTGCGGCAACTGCGACACGTGCACGTCGGGCAGTGCGGAGGAGGTCGCCGAGGAGCAGGCCGAGGCGGTCGAGGAGGCCGCGGAGTCCGGCCACGAGCGGTACGCGCTGAACGAGCACGTCGTGCACCGGGACTGGGGCCCGGGCGTCGTCATGCGCCCCGAGGGCGACCGCGTCACGGTGCTCTTCGAGGAGGTCGGCTACAGGACGCTGGCGCACGAGGTGCTGGACGCCGACCCGGAGCTGCTGCAGCCGGAGTGATGACGCCGACACCGACCCGGAGCCCCAGCGAGCGGGAGCGCCGGAGCCCGCCTGACGTCCCCCGTGCCCTCGACCGGCAGGAGCAACGGGCACTCGCAGGTCTGGTCGCCGCGGCACGCCGGGTTGCTCCTGCCCGTGCGCGCGGTTCGGCCAAGATCATTGCCCGGATGGGGGGTGCCCGTTCACCCCTCGCATCTGGGACGATAGGGGCATGGACGCGGCCGCGAACGAGGTGAGGGACGTCGAGACGCCGACCGACCCCACCCAGCTCGACCAGGCCGACCGCGCCGTCCAGCTGCTCGAGCTCGCGCAGCACCACGCCGACCGGCTCCTCGCCGAGGCGCGCGAGCAGGCCGAGCAGCTGCGGGCCGACGCCGAGCGCGAGACCACCGAGCTGCGGGAGCAGACCAGGAAGCAGCACGAGCAGGCCGCCACGCAGGCGGACGAGCTGCTGCGCCACGCCCGCGCCGAGGCCGACGAGCTCGAGCGCGGCACCGCCGTGCGCAAGGGCGAGCTCGACCGGCTGCGCATGGTGGCGCAGTCCAACGCCGAGGACGCCACGCGGCAGCGTGCCGAGGCGGAGGCCGCGTTGCGCTCAGCGCGTGAGGAGGCGCACGCGCTGGTGGCGGACGCCGGGGAGCAGGCCTCCCTGGCGCTGGCCGCTGCCGACCGCAACAGCGAGCAGCTCGTGGCGGACGCGCGGGCCCAGGCCGTGGCGCTGGTCAGCGACGCCCGCGAGCAGGCCGAGCAGCTGCTCGCCGACGCCCGCCGCCAGGTCGACGTCGCCCGCGCGCACGCCCGCGACATCACGGCCACGGCGCTCGACGCCGCCCTGCAGCGCGCCGCCGAGCACCGCGCCGTCCTCGACGACCGCGATGCGGCCAGCAGCGCGTCGGCCACGCAGCTGCGCTCCGAGGCCGACGCCTACGCGACCCGCGTGCGTGAGGAGGCCGACCGCGAGTCGGCCGAGCTGCTCGAACGGGCGCGCACCGAGCTGGCCGAGGCGCAGCAGCGTGCCGCGGCCGAGCGCGAGCAGGCCCGCGCCGAGTCGACGCAGCTGCTCGAGAGCGCCCGGTCCGAGGCCGAGGCCGCCATGGCTCAGGCGGCGGAGCAGACCGCGTGGACGAAGAGCACCGTCGACCAGCTGCTCGCGACCGCCGAGGCCGAGGCCCAGCACACCCGCAACGCCGGTCACGCCGAGGCGGCAGCCCACCTGCAGCAGGTCCGGCAGCGGGCCCAGGAGGTGCTCGCGTCCGCGCACGCCTCGATCGCGGAGGCTCGGGCCACCCACGAGAACGACGTGGCTGCCCTGCACGAGCAGGCCGAGGCCGCGCTGGCGCAGGCGCACGCCGAGGCCGAGCGGCACCGCACCGACGCCGAGGCCGAGGCCGAGCGCGTCGCGGAGCGGGCCGCCGCCCGCGAGCGCCTGGCCGAGGAGCGAGCGCAGCGCCGCCTCGACGAGTCGGAGAGCGGCGCCCGCACGCTGCGCGAACGCGGCGCCGCCGACCTGGCCCAGGCGCAGCTCGAGGCGCAGACCGCACGTCGCGAGGCGCGTGACGAGGTGGCCACCATGCTCGCCGACGCCCGGGCCGAGGCCGACCAGCTCCGCAGGACGGCCCGGACCCTGCTCGCCGACGCCCGAGCCGAGGTGGACGCGCTGGCTCGCCGGCGCACCGCGATCACGGCCGAGCTCGGCCAGCTCTCGGGCGTCATCGAGGCGCTCGCCGTCCCCGAGACGGGCGCGCGGCCAGTGGCACCCGCGACCCGCCCCGCGCCCGCCGCGCCCGCCGACGTCCACCTGCCGGATGCTGCTCCCCCGAGGCTCCCCGACGGTGGCACCGTGGCGGACGACGAGGAGGTGCCGGACGACGAGGACTCCGCACCCGCGGCCGACGCTCCCCCGTCCGATGACACGGTGGTGCTCGACGTGTCCGCGCGCCAGCCTGCCGGCGGCGACGCGTGATGACTCTGATCCGCCCGCGCGACCAGCTTCCAGTGCTCGACCCAGCGATCGACTCCCCGAGGTGACGAGAAGGCCATGAGTGACAACGCCCCGTTCCGCACCGTGCTGCGCGGTTACGACCCTGCCGAGGTCGACGCACGCCTGCGGGCGCTGACCCAGCAGGCCGGCAGCGTCCAGACGGCGAACGACGAGCTCGCCAAGGCCCAGGCCCAGGCGCAGCAGCTGGCCCAGCAGGTGCGTGCGCTGCAGGACGAGCTCGCCAAGCGCGACCGCCAGCCGAAGGCCGCGGCCGCACCCGCGGCGCCGGTGCAGGCGACGTTCACCGACCTGGGCGCCCGCATCGGCCAGATGCTCGCGCTGGCCGAGGAGGAGGCCGCCGAGCTGCGCGAGAAGGCACGCGCCGACGCCGAGGCCCACCGCCAGTCCGTGCACGAGGCGGCCAGCAAGGTGGCCCAGGACGCTGAGCGGCACGCCGCGGACCGTCGCAGCGCCACCGAGGCCGAGGTCGCTCGTCTGCTCGAGGACGCCAAGCGCCGGGCCGACGAGATGCTGGACGACGCCGACCGGGACGCGAGCGCCCGCCGCGCCGAGGCGGAGGCCGTGTACGAGAACCAGCGCGCCAAGGCCGCGCAGGCCGCAGCGGACTTCGAGACCACGCTGGCTCAGCGCCGCCAGCGGGCCGAGAAGGACTTCATGGAGCGCGGCGCGGCGGCGGAGGCCGAGCTGGAGGCGGTCCAGGACCGGGCCACCACGCTTCGCCAGGAGCTCGAGCGCCAGCAGCGGGACACCCAGACCCAGATCGCCCGCGAGCTCGAGGAGGCGCAGCAGAAGGCCGCCGAGATCGTGTCGGCGGCGCAGACCCGAGCGGAGCGCGTGCGCGCCGAGTCCGACCGCGAGCTCGCGGCCGCCGCGCAGCGCCGCGACAGCATCAACGCCCAGCTGACGAACGTGCGTCAGATGCTCGCGACCCTCTCCGGCACCGCGCCGGTGCCCGCGCTGCACCTCACCGGTGAGGAGGAGGGCGAGTCGGCCGAGGCGGACGACGCGGCAGCGGGCGACGCCGCGGCGAAGGAGGGCACGACCGACGCGGCTGCGGCTACCGACGACACGGCCGAGGCCACCGACCAGGCGGCGGGCGACGAGATGACCGCCGACGGCGACGAGATCGACCTCACCGAGGCGGAGGCCGCCGACGCGCTCGAGGACGACGACGCCGCCGCCGCTGCGGCGCAGGACGGGGCCGACGAGAAGGCACCCACCCGAGGCTGACCCACGTTTCGCGCCGAACGGGGCACCCGCCGAGGCCCAGGTGCCCCGTTTCGCGCGAAACGGTGGCCGGATGTGGCGCGCGGCGCCTCAGCGAGGGGGCGTGATGCCGAAGGGCAGCGTGCGCAGCGGCGTCCAGTCGGGCGCGCCGCTGCGGTAGGCCAGGTAGGCGGCAGCGACGGCGGTGAGCAGCAGCAGCGGGACGACGAGGCGCGCGCTCCGGCCCGGCACGAGCCCGCGGACGAGCGCCCGGCTGCCCCGGCGCAGCGGCCGACCGCCGGCGCCCCACCACGCGGCCAGGAGCGCCACCAGCGCGCCCGCGGCGACCGCGGGCTGCGAACCGGGTGACGGGCGACCGTCGGGCGACAGGAGCAGGCCCGTGAGGAAGACCGTGGCCAGGCCGAGCGCGGCGGGCAGCAGCACGGTCACCAGGGTCGCGAGGACGCCGGCGAGCAGGTGCCACGGCGAGCTCACCACCGCGACCAGGCCGTCGGTGCGCCGTGCGCCGTGCTCGTACCGGCGCCGTGCCAGCGCTGACGTCCCTCGGTCGACCGTGCGCGCCAGCACCATGAGCGCGATTACCACGGCCGCCGTCACCACCGGCCAGGCGGCCGCGCCGGCCACGACGGTCGCGACCGCGGCGAGCAGGGTGCCGGTCCGGGGCGACCGGCCCGGCTGCTCGGACGTCGGCACCGCGGCGGGCGGCACCCCCTGACCGGGCGGACGCTCGACCGGCGCACGCTCGACCGGCGATCCCTCGACCGGCGACCCCGCGGCGGCCAGCGCCGGGACGCGCGACGACGCTGCAGCCGGACGCTCGTCCACCCCGGTCGTCCCGGCGAGGCGCCCGGCCACCGGTGCCACCCAGGTCGGGTCGGAGCGCACCGGCAGCGTCGGGGCCCCACCGTGGCGCAGCACGGTCGTGGTGTCGCCGCCCGCCGCGTAGCGCTCCACGCCGGCGAGCACCTCGTCGGCGTGGGGCCGGTCGTCCGGGTCGACGCTGAGGGCGGCAGCGAGCAGCGGCCGCAGCCGCGCGTCGACGGCGTCCAGGTCGGTGTCGCCGCGACGCACCCGGTCGATGACGACGTCCATCGGGCCCCGACCGAACGGGGGCCGACCGCTCGCGGCGAAGGCCAGCGTGGCCGCCCAGCCCCACCAGTCGGTCGCCGTCGTCACGGCGTCGCCGTCCACCACCTCGGGCGAGAGGTACCCGGGGGTGCCCATGACGAGCCCGACAGTGGTGAGCCGGACGTCGTCCGCGACGTGCGCGATGCCGAAGTCGATGACGACCGGCCGGCCGTCGAGCAGCAGGACGTTGCCGGGCTTGAGGTCCCGGTGCACCACTCCCGCGGCGTGGATCGCCTGCAGCGCCTCGGAGAGCCCGCGGCCGAGCGCCACCAGCGCCTCCGGCGTCATCGGCCCGTGCTCGCGCACCACCTCGTCGAGCGGGGGCCCGTTGACGAACCGTGTCACCACGAAGGGTTGCGGCCCGTCGACGTCGGCGTCGATCACCTCGGCCACCAGCGGGTGCCGGACGCGTTGCAGCGTGCTGACCTCGCGCGCCAGCCGGGCACGGGCGTCCGGGTCGTGCGCCACGTGCTCGCGGAGCACCTTCACCGCCACGGCGCGCCCGGCGGGGTCGAGACCGAGGTGCACGACGCCCATGCCGCCCTCGCCGAGGCGGCCCAGCAGCCGGTAGGGACCCAGCCGCGCGGTCTCCTGGCCCGCCTCGCTCGTGGTCACCTCGTCACGGTACGCGAGATCACCGCCTCAGCCCGGGAGGTCGACGCGGTCGAGGGGGCCGGGCATGGGCGAGGGGCCGAGTGGCCGACGAGACGACGCGCTGGCGACGACGAGGCGCCCGAGAACCGGCGGAGGGCTAGGACTGCAGGTACCCGACGAGGCTGTCGCGCTCGGTCTGCAGCTCGTCGAGACGCTGCTTGACGACGTCGCCGATGCTGACGATGCCCTGCAGCCGGCCGTCGTGCACCACGGGCACGTGCCGGATCCGTCGGTCGGTCATGCGGCGGGCCAGCAGCTGCGTGTCGGCGTCGAGGTCGCAGGTCTCGACGTCCGTCGTCATGATCTCCTGCACGGCGGCTGTGAGCACCGCGGGCCCGCGGTGGTGCAGCTGCCGCACGATGTCGCGCTCGCTGACGATGCCGTCGACGGTCGCCCCGTCCACCGAGACCACGAGCGCGCCGATGCGGTGCTCGGCGAGAAGCTCGAGCAGGCGCTGCACCGTCTCGTCGGGCCTGACCGTCACCACGTCGCTGCCCTTGCGGCGGATCACGTCGTTGATGCGCATCCGTACTCGCCTCCTGCCCCGGACGTCCCGGGGGTCCATGTGCGGGGGCCGAACTGGTGCGCCCCACCGTAACGCCGAACCCGCCGCTGCGGGAGGTCCACGCGCGGCCTAGGCTGGACATCCACCCCAGAACGTCCCGCCGCCCGTCCCTGAGGAGCTGACCGCCAGTGCCGAAGGGCGCCAGGTCACCGACGTACGACCTCGTCGTCGTCGCGAACCGCCTGCCGGTCGACCGCGTGGTAGAGGACGACGGCACGATCACCTGGCAGCAGAGCCCGGGCGGCCTGGTCACCGCGATGGAGTCGGTGATGCCCGGTCGCGGCGGCGCGTGGGTCGGCTGGTCCGGCGACCCGGGTGAGGCTCCGGAGCCGTTCGACGAGAACGGCATGCACCTGCACGCGGTGCCGCTGAGCGAGCAGGACGTGGAGGACCACTACGAGGGGTTCAGCAACGAGACGCTGTGGCCGCTCTACCACGACGTCATCGTGCCGCCGCGCTACCGGCGTCGCTGGTACGACGGCTACCGCCGCGTGAACCGCCGCTTCGCCGAGATCGCCGCCGAGCTGGTGGCGCCGGGCGGCACGGTGTGGATCCACGACTACCAGCTGCAGCTCGTCCCCGCGATGGTCCGCGTGCTGCGTCCCGACGTGAAGATCGGCTGGTTCAACCACATCCCGTTCCCGGCGGTCGAGCTGTTCGCCCAGCTGCCGTGGCGGCGAGCCATCGTCGAGGGACTGCTCGGCGCCGACCTGCTGGGCTTCCAGCGCAAGGCGGACGCCGACAACTTCCTCCGCGTGTGCCGCCGGCTGCTCGGCATGTCGACCAAGGGCAGCAAGGTGCGCGTGCCGGGTCGGGACGGCGACGACCGAGTCGTGCGGGCGATGCCGTTCCCCATCTCGATCGACGTCCGGTCGCTGGAGGAGCTGGCGCGCACTCCCGAGGTGCAGCAGCGGGCCAAGGAGATCCGGGCCGAGCTGGGCAACCCGGAGCACCTGCTGCTCGGGGTCGACCGGCTCGACTACACCAAGGGCATCCGGCACCGGCTCAAGGCGTACGAGGAGATGCTGATCGACGGCATCATCGCGCCGCCCACCACGGTCCTCGTGCAGGTGGCGACCCCGAGCCGCGAGCGCGTCAGCGCCTACGTCCGGCTCCGCGAGCAGGTCGAGGTGACGGTGGGCCGCACCAACGGCGACTTCGGCCAGCTCGGCACGCCGGCCATCCACTACCTGCACCAGTCGTACGGGCGCGCTGAGATGGCGGCGATGTTCCTGGCTGCCGACGTCATGCTCGTGACACCCCTGCGCGACGGCATGAACCTCGTGGCGAAGGAGTACGTGACCTGCCGGTGGGACCTGGGGGGCGCTCTGGTGCTGAGCGAGTTCACCGGCGCCGCGGGCGAGCTGGGCGCCGCCTACATCTGCAACCCGCACGACATCGACGGGCTCAAGCACACGATCCGCCTGGCGCTCGAGGACGACCCCGCGGTCAAGCGCCGAAGGATGCGGGCGTTGCGCCGGCGCGTCGCCGAGAACGACGTGCGGCAGTGGGCCGACGACTTCCTCGAGGCGCTGGACGGCTGCGCCCGGGGCGCCATCGACCTGGACGACGCGGCGTCCGTCCCGGCCACTCGGCAGCAATGATGCCCGTCGGCGACCGTCCGGTGCTGCCCGACGACCTCGTGGAGGCGTTGCGGCGCCTGGGTTCTCGGCGTCCGTTGCTGCTCGCTTTCGACTTCGACGGCGCGCTGGCGCCGATCGTGCCACGGCCCGAGGACGCCCGCCCGCTGCCCGGCTCGGTCGCCGCGATCGAGCAGCTGTCGCGGGTCGACGGTGTCGTCACCGCGTTGGTGTCGGGGCGGTCTCGCGCTGACCTCGCGTCGGTCAGCGGAGCGCATCCGTCCGAGCACCTGGTGCTCGTGGGCAGTCACGGCTCCGAGGTCGACGACGGCGGCCCGGCGGGCCTGGACGACGCGGCGCGGGCTCGGCTCGCCGACGTCACCGCCGTGCTGGAGGGCGTCGTCCGCGGCCTCCCCGGGGCGCACCTGGAACGCAAGCCGGCGTCCGTGGTCCTGCACACGCGGCTCATCGACGACCGCGCGTCGGCGGCGCAGGCGACGACCACTGCACTGGCTGCGCTGGAGGGCCGCGCCGGCGTCCACGTGACGCCGGGCAAGGAGGTCGTCGAGGCGTCGGTGGTCGAGGCCGGTAAAGGTGCTGCGCTGCAACGACTTCGCGACGCCTACGCCGCCGACGCCGTCCTGTACGTGGGCGACGACGTCACCGACGAGCACGCCTTCGCCGTCCTCGGCCCGGACGACGTGGGCGTCAAGGTCGGCGACGGCGACACCCTGGCCCGCTACCGCGTGGCAGACCCCGCCGCCGTCCGCGACCTGCTCCACACGCTCGTCGCCCTGGTCGCCACCTGAGGCCCGGGCCGACGACCACCGGCAGGCGGCGCAAGACGAACCCCCGGCACGTGCTGCAACCAGTCAACGCACCTACGCAACCAGCGGGGTGAGAGCCGCCAGAGGTGGTCGTGGGTCCGGACCGCCCCGCACGAGAAGTCAACGGCGCGGCGCAGCACCGGTCGAACCCCTCACCACGAGCTCGGGTCGGAAGACGTACTCGGCCCGGGGCGCCGGCTGGCCAGCGATCTCGTCCATGAGCGCCCGCACGGCCGCCTCCCCCATGCCCTGCACGGACTGCCGCACGGTGGTGAGCGGCGGGTCGGTGAAGGCCACGAGGGGCGAGTCGTCGTAGCCGACGACGGACACGTCCTGCGGCACGCGCAGACCGGCGGCGCGGGCGGCCCGGATCGCGCCGAGCGCCATGAGGTCGGACCCGCACACCACCGCCGTGCAGCCACGCTCGAACAGCCGGGACGCCGCGGCCTGCCCGCCCTCGACGCTGAACAGCGAGCGCTCGATCAGCGGCTCGACGTCGTCACCGAAACCGAGTCCCGCCATGGCCTGGCGGAACCCGGCGATCTTGCGGATGGCCGGCACGAAGCGCTCGGGGCCGATCGCCCGCCCGATCCAGCGGTGACCCAGAGCGGCGAGGTGCGCCACGGCCAGCTCGGACGACGCGTGGTCGTCGGTCGAGACGAACGGAGCCTCGATGTCGTCGGCGTAGCCGTTGACCAGGACGATCGGCAGGCCTCGGGCCGTGAGGTCGCGGTAGGAGGCGTGGTCGGAACCGGCGTCCGCGTGCAGGCCGGAGACGAAGATGATGCCGCTGACGCTGCGCTCGAGCAGCATCTGCGTGTACTCCTCCTCATGGACGCCACCGGGCGTCGAGGTGCACAGCACCGGCGTGTAGCCCTGCCGGGCCAGCGCCGTCTCGATGCTCTGCGCGAACGCGGGGAAGATGGGGTTGGTGAGCTCGGGGACGACCAGCCCGATCAGTCCGGCGCTCTTGCGGCGCAGCCGGCTGGGCCGCTCGTAGCCCAGCACGTCGAGGGCGGTCAGCACGGTCTGCCGCGTGGCGTCGGCGACGCCCGGCTTGCCGTTGAGCACGCGGCTCACGGTGGCCTCGCTGACGCCGGCCTGGTCCGCGATGTCCGCCAGTCGCGCTCTCATGCGGCGAAGTTTACGGCCGCCTTGCAGAAACTTGCGGCAAGATCCGGGCCGCCTAGCCAAAGCCGAGGGCGGTGCGGCAGTATCACGACACCGGCGTGCGGCAGGGTCGACCTGCGCCGTCCGGCCCAACAGAAGAGCACTGACCCCCCGTCACAACGGATCGTCCGGCACGTTCCTGCCGGTGAAGGGATGGACCAGTCATGGCGACTGTCACGTTCGACCGCGCGACG
>DASSTJ010000085.1:0-3241 GCA_035707965.1 Actinomycetales bacterium | reverse complement strand
CGGCGTGCTGCAGGCCATGGAGTTCCTGCCGCCGGCGAACCGCGCAGCCCTGGGCGAGGTCGTCGAGGGTCAGGTGACCGCGGCCGGCAAGGACGTCGTCGTCATCGGTGGGGGCGACACCGGCGCCGACTGCTTGGGCACGGCTCTGCGGCAGGGCGCCCGATCGGTGACGCAGCTGGAGATCCTGCCGCGCCCGCCGGAGGACCGTCCGGCGACGCACCCTTGGCCGACGTACCCGATGGTCTTCCGGGTGTCGAGCGCGCACGAGGAGGGGGGAGAGCGCGTGTACGCCGTGAGCACCCTCGAGCTCGTCGGCGACGACGACGGTCAGCTGGCTGGTCTGCGGCTCGTCGACGTGGAGCAGCGTGAGGGCCGGTTCGTGCCGATCGAGGGCACGGAGCGGCTGCTGCCGACGCAGCTGGTGCTGCTGGCGATGGGCTTCACCGGACCGCAGCAGCAGGGACTCCTCGAGCAGCTGGGCGTCGACCTGGACGACAGGGGCAACGTCGGACGCGACGCCGGGTTCGCGACGTCCGTACCGGGAGTGTTCGTCGCCGGCGATGCCGGCCGCGGCCAGTCGCTGATCGTGTGGGCGATCGCGGAGGGGCGGTCGTGCGCGGCAGCCGTCGACGCCTTCCTGACCGGGGCGCCGTCGGCTCTGCCCAGCCCCATCCGCACGACCGACCGCCCTCTGGCGGTGTGAAGCAGACCTGACCGTTCGTGCCACCCGCTCCGGTGGCGCTCGGCCATCTCCCGGGTGACGCTGGCCGAGGAGCCCCGCACCGGGGGCTGGTCGTGGTCGTTCGAGAGGAGCGGGATGACGCAGGCAGCGGCGGATGGTCAGCATGCGGTGGCCTTCCTGATGGCGAACGAGGGCGTCGAGCAGGTCGAGCTGACGAGGCCCTGGGAGGCGGTAGAGCAGGCAGGTCTGCGCCCAGTCCTCGTCGCGCCCGGCGCGGGCCAGGTGCAGGCGTTCCGTCACCTGGACAAGGGCGACACGTTCGACGTGGACGTGATGGCGGCCGACGCCAAGGTCGACGACTACGTGGCGCTCGTGCTGCCCGGTGGAGTCGCGAACCCCGACGCGTTGCGCCTCGACGACGACGCTGTCGTCTTCGTGCGGGACTTCACGACGTCGGGCAAGCTCGTCGCCGCGATCTGCCACGCACCGTGGTCACTCGTCGAGGCAGACGTCGTCAAGGGCCGCACGCTCACCTCGTGGCCGAGCCTGCGCACCGATCTGACGAACGCTGGTGCGACGTGGGTGGACGAGCAGCTCGTGGTGTGCGAGGCCGGCCCGGGCCCGCTGGTGACGAGCCGCAAGCCCGACGACCTTCCCGCGTTCTGCGCTGCGCTCACCGAGCGACTGGTCGGCAGCGCGACCTGAATTTGTTGGTCCGAACTACGAACTAGGCCTGTCACCGGACGGGCCTGGCAACTAGGGTCGAGGAATGCGCCGAGCGAAGATCGTCTGCACCCTGGGCCCGGCGACCTCCACCCCGGACGCGTTGCACGAGCTGGTGCGCGCCGGCATGGACGTCGCTCGGCTCAACCTCAGCCACGGCAGCTACGCCGACCACGAGAAGGTCTATGCCGCGGTACGGGCGGCGAGCGACGACGTCGGGCACAGCGTCGCGGTTCTCGTGGACCTTCAAGGCCCGAAGATCCGGCTCGGCAACTTCGCGTCCGGTCCGGTCGTCCTCCAGCCCGGCGAGATCTTCACGATCACCACCGAGGACGTGCCGGGTGACAAGGACCTCGTGTCCACGACCTACGAGGGTCTGCCAGGCGACGTCCGCATCGGTGACCGGATCCTCATCGACGACGGCCGGGTCTCCGTCGAGGTGCTCGCCGTCGAGGGCCCGCGTGTCAGCACCCGGGTGATCGAGGGCGGCACCGTCTCGAACCACAAGGGGCTGAACCTGCCCGGAGTCGCGGTCAGCGTGCCTGCGCTGTCGGAGAAGGACGAAGCCGACCTGAGGTGGGCCCTCCACCTGCGCGCCGACTTCATCGCGCTGTCGTTCGTGCGCTCTGCCGCGGACGTCGAGGACGTGCGGCGCATCATGGCGGAGGAGGACGTGTACCTCCCCGTCATCGCCAAGGTCGAGAAACCTCAGGCGGTCGAGAACCTCGTCGAGATCGTCGACGCGTTCGACGGCATCATGGTCGCCCGTGGCGACCTGGGGGTGGAGCTGCCGCTCGAGCAGGTTCCACTGGTGCAGAAGCGTGCCGTCGAGCTGGCGCGCCGTAACGCGAAGCCGGTCATCGTGGCGACGCAGATGCTCGACTCGATGATCGAGAACGCCCGACCGACGCGAGCTGAGACGTCGGACTGCGCCAACGCCGTGCTCGACGGCGCCGACGCTCTCATGCTGTCCGGCGAGACCAGCGTGGGCAAGCACCCGATCACGGCCGTCGAGACGATGGCGCGCATCATCGAGAACACCGAGGAGCACGGCCTCGACCGCATCCTCCCGCTGGGGACGACGCCGCACACGATGGGTGGGGCGATCACGCTGGCGGCGGAGCAGGTGGGCGAGCAGGTCGGCGCCAAGACCCTCGTGACGTTCACCCAGAGCGGCGACACGGTGCGCCGCATGGCTCGCCTGCGGTCCTCGCTGCCGTTGCTGGCCTTCACGCCGGAGCCGGTGGTGCGGTCCCAGCTCTCGCTGACCTGGGGCGTCGAGACCTTCCTGACCGCGATGGTGAAGCACACCGACGAGATGGCCCGCCAGGTCGACCGCGTGCTGCTCGGCCTGGACCGGCTGGAGCGCGGCGACCTGGTCGTCATCGTGGCTGGGTCCCCGCCCGGCATCCCTGGCTCGACGAACGCCCTGCGCGTGCACCGCATGGGGGACGCTCAGGACGGCGTGGCGCCGGCCTACCGAGACACGGTCGACCGCTGAGTGCCACCTCGCTCACACGCTGCCAGCCACCTGCGCCATAGCGAAGGCACGTGCCAACATCTGCCGGAAGTTGATGAGACGTCGTACGTGCGCGGTCGGACGTCGCGCATGCGGCCATCAGTGCCGACGACCACTCACTACGGTGCCGGGTGCGGGACTCGAACCCGCACGCCCTCTCGGACAGCGCATTTTGAGTGCGCCGCGTCTGCCATTCCGCCAACCCGGCCAGCGCTTCAGCGTACCGGGCGTCAGTAGGCTGGCCGGCATGGACGACACACCGCAGCAGGCCGGTGCGCGGCGCCGGGTGGTCGTCGCGGAGGACGAGGCCCTGATCC
>DASSTJ010000084.1:0-12813 GCA_035707965.1 Actinomycetales bacterium | reverse complement strand
GGGGGGCCCCCCCCCGCGCCCCCGCCACGCCCTGCCCCTGGGAGACCGGATGGATCTGCTGCTGCACCACTTCGTCGCGCTCACCGCTACCGCGTTGGTGCTCGGCGCCGTGTACGCGCTCGTCGCACTGGGGTACACCCTGGTCTACGGCGTGCTGCGTCTGATCAACTTCGCCAACGACGCCATCTTCGTGTGGGGCACCTTCGCGGCCGTGTGGGTCCTGATGGCTGTCGGTGCCGGTAGTGGTTCGCACAGCGTGCCGACGATCATCGGCCTGCTCGTGCTCGCGCTCGCGTGCGCGATGGTGACCAGCGCGATCGTCGCCCTGGTCGTCGAGCGTGTCGCCTACCGGCGGCTCCGGCGCGTCAACGCCCCACCCCTCATCCCACTGATCAGCGCCATCGGCGCCTCGTTCGTGCTCGGGGAGATCATGGGGCTCCGCGACCGGATCGCGGGCTGGGTCGGGCTGCGCGACAACCTCGACGCCTACGTGCGCAACGCGCGTGACTACACGCGCTTCCCGAACCCCGTGCAGAGCTCCGGACTGTTCACGGTCGGCGACTACACGGTCACCAACATCGACCTCCTGATCCTCGTCTCGGCGCTGATCATGATGCTGTGCCTGGACCAGTTCATCCAGCGCTCACGGCTGGGCCGGGGCATCCGCGCCGTCGCGCAGGACTCCGAGTCCGCCGCCCTGATGGGCGTCAACAAGGACCGGGTCGTCGAGATCACGTTCCTGCTGGGTGGGCTGATGGCGGGGGTGGCAGCGCTGCTGTACCTCATGCGCTTCGGCGTCACGCGCTGGAACGGCGGTTTCCTCATCGGCATCAAGTCGTTCGCGGCTGCTGTCCTCGGCGGTATCGGCAACGTGCGCGGCGCGTTGCTCGGAGGCTTCGTGCTGGGCCTTGCCGAGAACTACGGATCGGCGCTGATCGGCTCCGAGTGGCGTGACGTGGTCTCGTTCGTCCTGCTCATCGCCATCCTGCTCTTCCGACCGACCGGTCTGCTCGGAGAGTCCCTGGGGAGGGCACGCGCATGAGCACTGTCACCGCGACGACGCCCGCCAACGACGGCAGCCGCACCCAGCCTCGGGGCCGGTTCGACTTCGGCATCCGCGACCGGTGGTACGGGCTGCCCAAGCCGGTGCGCATGCTGCTCCTGCTCCTGGGCGCACTGTTGCTCTACCTGCTGCCGCTGCTCGATCCGCCGTACCTGTCACCGAGCGGCAGCGACTTCGGTGCCGTGCTCTTCAACGTGGCGGCCTACGTGCTGGTCGCTCTCGGTCTCAACGTGGTGCTCGGATATGCCGGTCTGCTCGACCTGGGCTACGTGGGGTTCTACCTCATCGGCGCGTACACGGTCGGCATCTTCGGCTCCTTGCACGGGCACCTGCCGTTCCTGCTGCTGCTGCCGCTGGCGGCGGTCTTCACGACGATCTCGGGCTTGATCCTCGGTGCGCCCACATTGCGTGTGCGCGGCGACTACCTGGCGATCGTGACGTTGGGATTCGGTGAGATCGTCCGACTCATCGCGGTCAACTGGCGCTGGGGAGGTGGCGCGGCCGGCATCACGGAGGTCCCCCGACCGCCGAGCATCGAGCTGTTCAGCCTGCCGCACCTGGACTGGAACGGCTTCGTCGCCACGGTCAACCTCGACGAGACGACGACGTTCCTCAAGTTCGGCGTGCTCGATCAGATCCCGTACTACTGGATGGCGTTGACCGTCATCTTCGTCATCCTCGTCGCCGAGGGGCTGGTCGTGCACAGCCGCGTCGGCCGGGCCTGGGAGGCAACCCGCGAGGACGAGGACGCCGCCGAGCTCATGGGCGTGCCGACCTTCAGGTTCAAGCTCCTGGCCTTCGCGATCGGCGCCTTCATCGGTGGCATCTCGGGCGCCTTGTTCGCCACGCGTCAGGCGTTCATCAACCCGGAGTCGTTCCCGCTGCTGCTGTCGATCCTCTTCTTGTCGGCGGTCGTGGTGGGTGGTCCCGGCAACCGCCTCGGCGTGATCATCGGTGGGATCATCGTGGCGTACCTGCCCGAGCTGTTCCGGCCGTTCGCGGACTATCGCGTGCTGATCTTCGGGTGCCTTCTCATCCTGCTGGCCAACTTCCGTCCGGAGGGGCTGCTGCCGCCGAGGCGCACGTTGAGAGCGAAGAAGGTCGAGGAAGCGCTCGTGGAGCTCGAGGAGGGCCCAGCCGATGAGTGAGACGACCTTGGCGACAGCCGGGGGCCCGACGGCCGGCCCGGCTGGTCAGCCGCTCCTGGAGATGCGTGACGTCACCCTGCGCTTTGGCGGCGTCGTGGCCCTCGACGGCGTCAGCTTCGAGATCCGCAGGGGCGAGATCCTCGGCCTGATCGGCCCGAACGGCGCGGGTAAGACCACCTGCTTCAACGCCATGACGGGGGTCTACCAGCCGACGTCCGGACAGGTGATGTTCCGGGGCGAGCCGCTCGGCAAGCGCAAGCGGTTCGCCATCACCAAGCTCGGGATCGCCCGGACGTTTCAGAACATCCGGTTGTTCGGCAACATGACCGCCCTGGAGAACATCCTGGTGGGAGCCGACGCCCAGCACAGCACTGGCGTCCTGAACGCGCTGTTCCGCCTGCCTCGCCACCGTCAGGAAGAGGAGCAGGGGCATCAGCGTGCGCACGAGCTCCTCGAGTTCATGGGGCTCACGAAGCGGGCCGACGAGCTGGCTCGCAACCTGCCGTACGGCGACCAGCGACGGCTCGAGATCGCCCGCGCTCTGGCCACCGAGCCCGACCTGCTCTGCCTGGACGAGCCGGCAGCCGGGTTCAACCCGCAGGAGAAGGTCGAGCTCATGGACCTGATCCGCCGGATCCGCGACCAGGGCTACACCGTGCTGCTCATCGAGCACGACATGCGCTTGGTCATGGGGGTGACCGACCGGATCGTCGTCCTGGAGTTCGGACGCAAGATCGCTGAGGGCACGCCCGCCGAGATCCGCGACAACCCTGCCGTGATCGCGGCCTACCTGGGAGTGGACGACGACGATGCTTCTTGAGGTCGAGGGACTGTGCGTCAACTACGGGCGCATCGAAGCGATCCGTGACATCTCGTTCTCGGTGCCGCAGGGCACCGTCGTCACGCTGATCGGGGCCAACGGTGCCGGCAAGACGACGACGATGAAGACGGTCTCCGGTCTGCGGCCGGTTCGTGCCGGCCGCATCCTGTTCGACGGTCAGGACATCACGCACATGCCCGCGCACAAGCGGGTCGAGCTGGGGATCACCCAGTCTCCGGAGGGCCGAGGCTGCTTCCCCGGGATGACCGTGCTCGAGAACCTCGAGATGGGCGCCTACTCGCGCAAGGACCGCAAGCAGACAGCGAAGAAGGATCTCGAGTACGTCTTCTCGCTGTTCCCCCGGCTCGCTGAGCGGCAGACGCAGTCCGCCGGCACCATGTCCGGCGGCGAGCAGCAGATGCTCGCCATGGGGCGTGCGCTGATGGGTCGCCCCAAGCTGCTGCTGCTCGACGAACCCTCGATGGGACTGGCCCCCAAGCTGATCGCGCAGATCTTCTCGATCATCCGCGAGATCCACTCCCAGGGCATGACGATCTTGCTGGTCGAGCAGAACGCGGCACAGGCGCTGCGCACCGCCGACGAGGCGTACATCCTGGAGACGGGCGAGATCGTCCGGCACGGCACCGGCGCCGAGCTCGGCAGCGACGACAGCGTGCGCGCCGCCTACCTCGGCGGCGACGTGTAGCAGCCGGCTCGCGTCGTCACTGCAGCAGGTGGACGTCCCCGTGCTGCAGCGCCTCGATGTCTCCGGACGCGAGCCGCAGCAGCTCGGCCCCGACGTCGTTCAGGGCACGGGCAGCCGCGATCTCGGCGCCGATCTCGGGGACGTCGACATCGTGCGGGTTGCGGTGCGCGCGGCCGTGCCCCTCGACCGTGCCGTCGTCCGTGGTCAGCACCGCGTGGACCGTGGTGCCGTCCTCGGTGTCGTAGACGTTCAGTGTGACGTGCCAGGTGTGGATGGTGCTCACGGGTGTCGCCCCCTCGGGCGTGGGCTCGGCTGTGGTTGCGCTCTCATGGCACCGCAGGTCCTGCTGCCGGGCCAGGGTCGTTCGTCCTGAGGTCCTGCTCGCGCGCGACGAGCGGTCAGCCGCCACGCCGTCCGCCAGGTGTGAGCCGGCGCGGGCTACCGCAGGACGACCACGAGCTGCGTGAGGACCGGTGCCACCGCGAGGGCCGGCAGCATGTCGCCGACCGGCACCTCACGCAGCCTCAGCAGCCGGATCCCGATGCCGGCGAGCAGCAGCCCGCCCGTCGCCGTGAGCGCGGCGATGTGAGCCGCAGGGAGCACGTCGCCCAAGGCCCAGCCCAGCCCGGTCAGACTGCCCTGCACGACGGCGATCGTCACCGCGGAGACGGCGACCCCCACGCCGAAGGACGACGCGAACGCGATCGCCGCGAACCCGTCGAGGGTCGCCTTCAGCGCCAGCATGTCGATGCCGCGTCCCAGTCCGTCGTTGATGGGCCCGAGGATCGTCAGCGGACCGACGCAGAACACGAGGGAGGCCGTGAGGAAGCCCTGGACGAACCGCTCGCGGCTCTCGTGGTCCCCGTCGGTCGTGACGACGGCGCCGACGTCCGGCAGCGAGCTGTGCAGCGTGGAGCGGGACCTCGCGAAACGCTGCTGCAGCGCGCCGCCGGCATGCTCGAGGCGCTGCTCGACGCGCAGCAGCGAGCCGGCGATGCTGCCGACCAGCAGGCTGCCGAGCACGACGAGCACGGCGCCGGACCCGACCGCCTCCGTCAGCGCGGGGTCGAGCACGGCGGCCGCCGAGAGGGCGGCCGCCAGCAGCGTGACCAGCCCGAGCGAGTCGGTGACGACGTCGCGGGTCCGGTGCGGGAGGCGCTGGCCGAGCAGCAGTCCCAGGCCGGAGCCGAGCAGCACCGTGACCACGTTGAGGACGGTGCCGGCGCCACGGATCACGTGCGAGCTCCTTCGGGAACGTCGTGGTGCGGGGACCATCTCGTCGGTCGAACAGGGCCAGAGCCACCCATTTCGGCACCGCGTCCGGGGCCCGGGCTTCCTCCGGAACGGCGGACGTCGTAGTGTGCGGCCCGGACTGGCAAGCAGACGATAGCCCGTCCCGGTCGGGGCACCGGGACCCGGACTGAGGCCGGAGGACCCGTGTCCCGTTCAGCGGTGAACGTGCGTCGCGTCGGTGCTGATGCCCCGGCGGAGGACTTCGAGTCCCTGGCGCGGCTCTGGGTCGCGGCGACGTCGGCGTACCTGTCCGGCGACGTGGCGAGCGCGTCGCCCACCATGGCCGCGACGCTCCATGAGGCGCTGCAGCGGGAGTGCGTCGAGGTGTACGTGGCGCGGGCGGAGCAGCGCGACGTGGGATTCGTGGTGCTGTCGCGAGGGCCGCTCCTGCCCCTGCTGGACGACGTGTCGGTGTCGATCGAGCACCTGTACGTCCTGCCCGAGGCACGTCGGGTCGGTGTGGGGCACGCGTTGCTCGCCCGGGCCACGGCGCGGGCGGAGCAGCTCGGTGCCTCCCAGATCTCCACGACCGTGCCCGCCCCGGGCCGCGACGCCCAGCGCTTCTTCGCGCGGCTCGGCTTCGGCCCGTTCGTCGTGCGCCGGGTGACGACGGTGTCGAATCTTCGCCGTCGGCTGTCGTGGGACGACCACCCCAGGCTCGACGCCACCGTGCTGCGCCGGCGATCGCTGCGGGCCCGCAGCCGGGCGGTGGCGCTGCGCGCGCGAACCCCGGCCTGACGTCCGCCTCGTAGGTGGCGCCGTGGCCGCGCCGCCCTTCGGCCAGCGGTGTCGGACGCCGGCTCTAGGCTGACGTGGTGACCGCTTCCACGGCATCCGCCACCTCCACCGCGTCGACCACGGGCGTCGCGACCGGCCAGCGTCTGCTGCTGCTCGACGGCCACTCGCTGGCGTACCGGGCCTTCTTCGCCCTGCCGGTGGAGAACTTCTCGACCTCGACGGGCCAGCCCACGAACGCGGTGTACGGCTTCACGTCCATGCTGATCAACCTGCTGCGCGACGAGGCCCCGACGCACCTGGCGGTGGCGTTCGACGTGTCTCGTCAGACGTTCCGCACCGCCGAGTACGCGGACTACAAGGCGGGTCGCTCCGCGACCCCGGACGAGTTCAAGGGGCAGGTCTCTCTCATCCACGAGGTGCTCGACGCGCTCCGCATCCCGGTCGTGGAGAAGGAGGGGTACGAGGCGGACGACGTCATCGCCACCCTCACGACGCAGGCGCGGGCCCAGGGCATGGAGGTGCTGATCTGCTCGGGAGACCGAGACAGCTTCCAGCTGGTGAGCGACAGCACGACGGTGCTCTACCCGGTGCGTGGCGTCTCCGAGCTGTGGCGCATGACGCCGGAGGCCGTGGAGCAGAAGTACCTGGTGCCCCCCGGCAGCTACCCGGACCTCGCCGCCTTGGTGGGGGAGAGCAGCGACAACCTGCCCGGGGTGCCCGGCGTGGGTCCGAAGACAGCGGCCAAGTGGATCGGCCAGTACGGCGGCCTGGAGGGCATCGTCGCCCGGGTCGACGAGATCGGCGGCAAGGCGGGGGCCAGCCTGCGCGAGCACCTGGACGGCGTGCTGCGCAACCGGCGGCTCAACGCCCTCGTGTGCGACCTCGACCTGCCGATGGGTCCCGACGATCTCCTTCGGCGGCAGTGGGAGCGCGACGAGGTGCACCAGGTGTTCGACGGCCTGGAGTTCCGGGTGCTGCGCGACCGCCTCTTCGCCACGGTCGAGGCGCCGGAGCCGGAGGCCGAGGGAGGGTTCGATCTCGACACGACGCGGCTGGCGGACGGCGAGGTGCGCGGTTGGCTCGACGCCCACGCGCCGGCGGGTGTGCGGGCCGGGGTCCACCTGGTCGGGTCCTGGGGACGGGGCACGGGTGACGCGCGCGGGGTGGCCATCGCCACCCCGGACGACGCCGCCGCGTACGTCGAGCTCGGGACGCTGACGGAGGAGGACGAGCGCGCCGTCGCCCACTGGCTGTCCGATCGTGAGCGGCCCAAGGCCCTCCACGACATGAAGGGCCCGGTGCACGCGCTGCGGGCTCGTGGCATCGACCTGCGCGGGGTCGTCAACGACACCGCGCTCTCGGCCTACCTGGTCCGACCCGACCAGCGGTCCTACGACCTGGCTGACCTGGTCCTGCGTCACCTGGGCCGGGAGTTGCGGCTGGAGGACGAGTCCGACGACGGGCAGCTGACGTTCGACACGGGCGACGACACGGACGACGCGGGCCAGTGCATGGTGCGTGCCCGCGCGGTCCTCGAGCTCGCCGACGTCCTCGACCGCGAGCTGGCCAACCGTGGCGGCGCCGAGCTGCTCCGGGACGTGGAGCTGCCTCTCGTGAACGTCCTCGCTGACATGGAGCGCGTCGGCATCGGCGTGGACTCCGAGCAGCTGGCCGACCTCGAGTCGCACTTCGCCGGCGCCGTGAAGCAGGCGCAGGACGACGCCTACGCGGCGATCGGCCGCGAGATCAACCTTGGTTCCCCGAAGCAGCTTCAGGTCGTGCTGTTCGACGAGCTCGGCATGCCGAAGACCAAGCGCACCAAGACCGGGTACACGACGGACGCCGATGCGCTCACTGACCTCTACGCCAAGACTGAGCACCCGTTCCTCGAGGCGATGCTGCGACACCGGGATGCGTCGCGGCTGCGCCAGACGGTCGAGGGCCTGCTCAAGACGGTTGCGGACGACGGCCGCATCCACACGACGTACAACCAGACCATCGCAGCCACCGGTCGGCTCAGCTCGACCGACCCCAACCTGCAGAACATCCCGATCCGGACCGACGAGGGTCGCCGGATCCGCCAGGCGTTCGTCGTCGGCCGGGCCGAGGGCGTCCAGTACGAGAGTCTCCTCACGGCCGACTACAGCCAGATCGAGATGCGCATCATGGCTCACCTGTCCGGTGACGCGGGGCTCATCGAGGCGTTCCGCACGGGAGAGGACCTGCACCGCTTCGTCGGGTCGCGCGTCTTCGGCGTCCCGACCCAGGACGTGACGCCGGCGATGCGCTCCAAGGTGAAGGCGATGAGCTATGGCCTGGCGTACGGCTTGTCGGCGTTCGGCCTGTCCCGCCAGCTGCGCATCCCGGTCGACGAGGCCAAGGGCCTGATGACCGAGTACTTCGAGCGGTTCGGCGGCGTCCGGGACTACCTCACGTCCGTCGTCGACGAGGCCCGACGCAGCGGCTACACCGAGACGATGCTCGGACGTCGCCGCTACCTCCCGGACCTCACGAGCGACAACCGTCAGCGGCGCGAGGGCGCGGAACGTATGGCGCTCAACGCGCCCATCCAGGGCTCGGCGGCCGACATCATCAAGCTGGCCATGCTCCGGGTGCACGCAGACCTCGGCGCGCAGGGTCTGTCGTCGCGGCTCCTCCTGCAGGTGCACGACGAGCTCGTGCTGGAGGTGGCGTCTGGCGAGCGCGAGCGCGTCGAACAGCTCGTGCGTTCGGCGATGGGCTCAGCCGTCGAGCTGTCGGTGCCGCTGGACGTCTCCGTGGGTGTCGGCCCGAGCTGGCACGAAGCCGGTCACTGAGCGAATAGAAGTGGTGACTGTAAGTCACCGGCTGCCGCTCTTCGGTCACGATCCGGACCCGGGCGACGCGTCGCTACCCGGGAGTAGAGACATTCAGGTTACTTCCTGGTAGGAATCTCGCAGCCGCGGTCGTCAGGGTTGACGGCAGCCCTCGCGGCACCCCATGACCGGTCTTCACGCTCGAGGTGTCCATGAGGAACAACGTCATCGGCGGCGCTGTGCTCGCCGTCGTCGCGGCCCTGGTCGTCGGCCTGGGCCAGCTGCTGGGCATGGACCTGCAGCACGTGGCCCTCCTCGGAGCGGCGCTCGGAGGAGTCCTGGGCCTGGTGCCGGACCGTAGCCCGGGGGAGCGGATCGGCGGCTTCCTGGTGGGCTTCGTGGCTGCCTGGGCGGGATTCGCGATCCGAGCGGCCGTGCTCCCCGACACCGCGAGCGGCCGTGCCGTGGCGGCGTTCGTCGTCGTGGTCGTCTGCATGCTCGTCGCGGCCGCCATGTCGCTGACGCCGGCCAGGCTGCCCCTGTGGTCGATGCTCGTCGGGGTGGCAGCCATCGTCGGCGCGTACGAGGAGACGTACACGAACGCTCCCTCGCAGTTCCTCAGCGAGTCCCCGACGGCCGCCACCACGGTTCTCCTGGCGGTGTCGCTGGGCTACCTCGCCACGGCGGTGCTCGGCCCGCAGGTGCAGGCGAGCCGCACGCGGCCCGACCCTGCGGCCCACCGCGACACCCCTGACCAGAACGACGACGAGAACGTCGGCGTCGACTCCCTCCTCACGGACAAGGCCAGCTGACGCATGAAGCACTCCACCCTCATCCGCGCCGCCGCGGCCTGCCTCGCGGTGCCAGCCTGCGCCGTCTTCGCCGCCGGGCCGGCCTTCGCCGCCAGCGACGTGGTCGTCACGAACACCGAGACGATCCAGGCGCACCTGGACGCGAGCGGCAAGGTCAAGGACGCCCGCGTCTACGACCAGCTCGCGTTCACCGGCCAGGGCAGGGTCGACGTGGCGAACCCGGTCTCCACGAAGGGGCTGCGCAACCTCGACGGCTTCGGCGGGTACGACGTCAAGGACGGCAAGCTCGTCACCACGGTGTCCGTGGACGGCGACAAGCGGATGCGCACCGTCAGCGACTTCGACAAGCCGATCCCGCTGAAGATCTCGGTGACGTACCTGCTGAACGGCAAGGAGGTCGCCCCCGACAAGGTCGTGGGCGCCAGCGGCAAGCTCGAGGTCCGCTACCACGTCGAGAACGCGACGGCGACGACGCAGCAGGTGTCCTTCGACGACGGCACCGGCCAGCAGGTCACCAAGGACGCGCAGGTCGTCATCCCGATGGTGGGGTCGCTGTCCACGGTGCTGCCCCCGAGCTTCACCGACGTGGCCTCCGACCAGGCGAACATGGCCGGTGACGGGCACGGCGGCACGAAGATGAGCTTCACGATGACGCTCTTCGGGCCCATCGGGTCCGCGACTGCGGACTTCGGCTACACGGCGACGATCAAGGACGGTGAGGTGCCGCCGGCCAGCATCTCGGCGCTGCCGGTCAGCCCACTCGAGAGCCCGTCGTTCAAGGGTGGCGCAGAGAGCTACAAGGGCGGCGCGGACACCGGTGTCGAGCTCACCTCCGGAGCCACGGAGATCGACGCCAACCTGCTGAAGCTGCGCGACGGCGCCGCCACGCTTCTGGCCGGCCTGATCCAGCTCAAGGACGGCGCCAACCAGCTCAACGCCGGCCTCTCCGGCCAGGCGGCTCCAGGCGCGGCGAAGCTGGCGGACGGTGCCGGTCAGCTCAAGGCCGGCACGAGCGAGCTGTCGGCCGGCCTCTCCGGCCAGCTGGCGCCGGGGGCCAAGCAGCTGTCCGACGGGCTGAAGACGCTGCGCAGCTCCCTGGCCGACCTGCCAGTCAGCATCGCCCAGGACCCGGACTTCCAGACGCTGATCGGCACGATGGACCTGCTCGTCGCCGGCATCGGCAACACGACGTCGAGCGACAGCAGCACGGTGATGGGCGGTCTCAAGCAGCTCGCCGACGGCCTCGCCCAGATCGACGCCAGCCTGCCGCTGCTTCAGGGCGGCTTGTCCAACCCGCTGTGCGACACGGCGAATCCTGAGGACAAGAGCAACCCGTGCGGCATCCAGCAGGTGGCCACGCTGCTCAAGGACCAGCTGAGCAGTGGCTCGGTCCCGACGACAGCGCCGATCCTGGCCAACCTCGCCGCGCTCCAGGGTGAGCTCGCTGGTGTGGGAGCGAAAGAGGCTGTGGCGTACCTCCGCGGCCCGAGCGTCCTCGACTGCGGCAAGCCGTCACCCCTGCAGGCGCTCTCCGCGGTGAACCCGGCTCTCGCCGACATCACGATGTGCACCAAGGTCGACCGCGCGGCCAACCTGCTCGCCAGCGGTGCCCCGGCGGCGTTCGGTACCACCGTCGAGCCCGAGATCGTCGACGCGGTGCTGGGTGGCCTGCTCCAGAAGGTCGGCGACCGCAACGCCCCTGCGCCAGGTACCGCGATGCGCGCGCTGATCGGCATCCACAATGGCATCGGCGACAGCGCCACGGCCGGCACGTTGCTCAACGGCCTGGCGCGGATGGACGCGGGGCTGGGCAGTCCCACCACGCCCGCCCCGACCCTGCAGTACGGCGTCCAGTCGCTGCGCGACGCCCTCTACTCGACCTGCTCCGAGAAGGACAAGGACTTCCCGGACAGCTGTGGCTTCGCGCAGATCCTGCAGCTCGTGCAGGGCGGGATGTTCAGCCTGGTCGACGGCATCGCCGCCGGGATCACCGGTGACGCGGACTTCAAGCGGCTGGTCGCCGGCGGTTCCCAGCTGGCGGCGGGCGCGAAGGACGCTGCTGCCGGCGCGCGGCAGCTCGACGACGGTGCCGGTCAGCTCCGTGACGGCGCGGACCAGCTGCGCAGCGGCCTGCAGGACGCGGCGGTCGGGTCGGGCAAGCTGGCGGACGGCCTCGACCAGGCGGCCGCCGGCGCGCCCCAGCTCAAGGACGGGGCGCAGCGGCTGTCCGACGAGGGCACGAAGAAGCTCGTCGAGGCCGGCAAGAGCACCGCGGCCGACTACGGCGAGAAGTACGCCCTGATCGTCGCTGGTGCCGAGCGGGCGAAGAGCGAGGGCATGGCGTACGGCGCTCCTGCGGGTGCGACCGGCGTCACCGCCTACTCGTTGGAGCTCGCGGGCATGGACGGCGAGGGCAGCCGCAACCTGGGACGCGGGCTCGGCGCCCTCGCGGTGCTGGGCATCGGCACCGCAGCGGCTGGCCTGGTGCGGCGCCGGTTCGTGTAGGAGTCATCACCTCGGGCCCGGGCGGCGGCACAGGAAGATCGCCGTCCCGGGCACGAGGCGTCCGCGGAGGGGGCTCCAGCCGCCCCAGACCTGCTGGTGGCCTTCTGGCCACTCGGGTTCGACCACGTCGACCAGCTGCAGTCCGGCAGCGGTGATCTCCCGCACGCGGTCGCCGAGGGTGCGGTGGTGCTCCACGTAGACGGCGCTGCCGTCCTCGCCCTCTTCGACGTACGCCGTGCGATCGAAGTAGGAGGACCGGACCACGAGGCCGTGCTCGCCCGGGTCGTCCGGCAACGCCCACCGGAACGGGTGGGTGACCGAGAAGACCCACCTCCCTCCCGGTCGCAGCACCCGAGCCGCCTCGGCCATCAGGCGAGCCGAGTCGGCGACGAAGGGGACGGCCCCGTAGGCCGAGCAGAGGACGTCGAACGACGCATCCGCGAAAGGCAGCCGCACGGCGTCCGCCTGCACCAGGGGCACGGCGCGAGGTTCGTGCGGCCCGCCGCCCTGTGCTGCGTCGATCCGCCGCGCACGACGCAGCATGCCCGCCGACAGGTCGCTGGCGACGACCCGCGCCCCCTGCTGCTGGAGCCACCGGGAGCACTGGGCCGCTCCGGCGCCGACCTCGAGCACCTGGCGTCCCTGAACCTCGCCGAGCAGGCGCGCCTGCTCCTCGTCGAGGCCTTCGGGCCCCCACACGAACCTGGCGTCGCCGAGGAAGGGGCCGTGCTCGGCGTAGTAGGGCTCCGCCTCGGCGTCCCACCAACGGCGATTGGCTCGCGCCGTCTCGTCGGGCGGTGCCGCTCGGCGGACGACGTCGGCGACCGGGTCGTGGTCCACGAGCGCGATCCTGCCGCACTAGCCGTCGGCATGGAGAGCGCCGCTCAGGTCGGGGGGTGGACCTGTCGACAAGAGGTCCGTGACCATCGCTCC
>DASSTJ010000083.1:0-7025 GCA_035707965.1 Actinomycetales bacterium | reverse complement strand
GGCGCCAGGTCGTGCCCCGTTCGTGACGCCTCCGTCGCCTCGGGCGTGGGCGAAGGACCGCGGTGAGCCGTCGGACGACGCGCCGGCCTGGTGCTGTGCCGCACCGTGGTGGCTGCTCGGGGGCTGGTCGCTGACGTCGAGCCTTGTGCCGTCGAGACCGGCCGACGCGAGATCGTGGCGCAGGGTCGCCAGGGACGACCGCAACGCCTCTCGCGTCGTGGCGTTGCCCGCCATGAGCTGGAGGCTCACCGTGCCGTCGTCCATCGTGGCGACGACCTGGACCGTGCCGAGGTCGGCGGGGTGCAGGTGCAGCGTGAGCCGCTGGACGGAGCCTGCCTCGCCGCCTCGGGCGGCCGCCACGAGCCGGCCGGTGAGCTGCGCCTGCACCGCCTGCTGCACCCAGGTCGGCACCGCGGACGCCGTGGCAGGAGCGGCGACCGGGACCGCGGCGGGCGTCGCGGTCGTGGCCGCCGAGAGCTGACCGACGAACGCGCCGATGCCGTCCTTGGGGGACTGCGGGACGGTGCCATCCCCCGGCTGACCGCTCATGCTCGAGCCGGCGCGGGTGTCCGCGCCGTGCCCGATGCTGCCGGAGACGGTGACGGAGAGGTTGAGGCCACTGGGGTCGACGGCCGCCGTGGAGCTGGTGGCGCTCGTCGGCGTGGTGCGACCGGTCTCGGCGCCGGGCTGCTGCCCACCGGTGGGGACGGCGGTCCCCGCTCCCGGTGCGACGGCGCTGGGGCTCGCCGTGGTCGCCGTCGTCGCCGTGGCGCCGGTGGCGCGTGGCGTGGCCAGCGCAGGCGCCGTTGCCGCCACGTGCGCCCCCGTGGCGGGTGCGGCCGCGGTCCCTCCCCCACCAGCCACGACGCCCGCCGCACGCGTGCCGTGCGACGCGGCAGAGCTCGTCGTCGCCGCCACTGTCGCCGTGCCGTGGCCAACCTGGCCGGCCACGGCAGCCGGCACCGCGAGCGGTGACGCCACGACGTTCGCCGTCACCACCGTGGGGTCGGTCGCCACCGTGGGATCGGTCGCCACCGTTGCCGACGCGTCGACCGTCGTGCTCGCCGCTGCTGCGGCGTCGGCTGACGTCGGCTGCGAGTGCTCGGCGGACGTCGACGACGCGGCGGGGTCGGTCGCGCTGTCGCGGTCGGGGCGCGACGCGTGAGCCGCGCTGTCAGGCTGCTCGGCGCGGTTCCGCGCGTCACGAAGGCTGCGCTCGAAGGACCGCTCGCCCTGCGCTGCGCCGGGCGAGGCCTGGCCGGACCGGCGCGGGGGGCCGCTCGTGGTCGTGCCCGGCCCGGGCGCGGGGACGGTGGCCGTCGCTCCGGCGATCATCGCGAACCTCCGGTCATCAGCTCGGTGACCCGCTTCACGTAGGCGCGGGTCTCGGAGTAGGGCGGGATGCCGTCGTACCTGCGGACGGCGCCGGGGCCGGCGTTGTACGCGGCGAGCGCGAGCGGCACCGAGCCGAACGTCTTGAGGTGCTGGCGCAGCAGCCGGGCGGCGCCGTCGATCGCCTGCGCCGGCTTGGTGGGATCGACGCCGAGCTCGCGGGCGGTGCCGGGCATGAGCTGCATGAGCCCGATGGCCCCGGCGTGGCTGCGGGCGTTCGGATCCAGACCGGACTCCGCGCGGGCGACGGCCTTGAGTAGGCCGTGCGGCAGGCCGTAGCGCGAGGTCGCCGCGGCGAAGAGGCCGTCGAACGAGCTGCCCGTAGCCGAGCTGCTGGCGACCGAGCTGCTGGCGCCTCGGAGCGCGGCCGGGCGCGCCGCCTCGGCCGACATCGCGCCCCGCACCGCGTCGCCGCCGCCGGCTGGCAGCACCCGGCGAATGCGCGTGGGCGTGTCGTAGACCGGTGCGATCTTCACGACGTCACCGGTCTTGGGAGCGTGCAGCATCTTGCCGTTGCCGACGTAGATGCCGATGTGGTGGCTGCCGAACACGAGCAGGTCGCCGGGTCTCGCCTGCTTCATCGAGGACACCGGCGTCCCGACGTCCTTCTGCTCAGCGACCGTGCGGGGCAGGGTCACACCGAGGTCGGCGAAGACGCGCTGCACGAGGCCCGAGCAGTCGAGTCCCTTGCTCGGGTCGGTGCCGCCCCAGACGTAGCGGATGCCCAGGTACTTCCTGGCGTCGGCCACGACGTCGTCGCCGTCCCTCGCACCGGCGACCGTCGTTCCGCCCGAGGACGTCGAGCCGCCGGTGAGCGCGGCGAGCTGGCTCGCGAAGTCGTCGGGTGAGCTGCTCAGCAGCTGCTGCGCTGCCAGGGTGCTCGCGCTGGTGGCCGGCGACGAGGGAGGCTGCACGGACAGCGAGGCGATGGTAGTCCGGATGTCGGCGATCCGCGCGGCCACCGTGTCGATGCTCACGCCGGGTCACCCGCCTCGACGTCTGCCGCCGAGGTGCGGCGGCCCACTCTCGCTCCGGAGCGGTCGTCCGACTCCACCTGCTCCAGCCGGGCCTGCTCCTTCACCTCGCGAGCGGCGTGCTGCTCGGCCAGCTTCTCGACGGCGCGCGCGCGGCTTCGGGCGGCCTGCCAGCTGTCCCGCGCCTCGTCGAGCCGGACGGCTGACTGCCGCTCCACCTCGTGCGAGTCGGCGAGCTGCGCGAACGCGGCTGCCCGCGCGCACTGCGCGGCCAAGAAGGCCTGCGCGGTGGCGGAGTCGAGGTCAGCGACCTCGTGCGCGTGCTCGGCGCTGGCCCGCACCGCGGCCTGCGCCTGCAGGGCCGCGAGCTGTGCCTCGCCGAGGGAGCGGCGCGCCGCCTCCTCGTGCCGGTTGCGCAGCCGCAGCAGACCGGCGAGCTTGAAGCCGCTCATGGGCGGGCCCCTGCCTGCACGAGCGCCTTCGCCAGCGCCGCGAGCTGGTCCCACGCCTCGTCCGCGCCCAGGACCTCGTCGAGCGGCTGCCGCAGGAAGGCGTCCACCGCGGGCCAGAGGGCCACTGCGGCGTCGACGTCCGAGTTGGAGCCGGGAGCGTAGGCGCCGACCTCGATGAGCTCGCGCGCGTCGCGGTGCGCGGCCAGCACCCGACGGAGCACGGACGCCTGCGCCCGCTGCTCCGGCGTGGTGACGGCCCCGACGACGCGACTGACGGACTCGAGCACGTCGATCGACGGGAAGTGGCCGGACGTCGCAAGGCGGCGGTCCAGGGTGATGTGGCCGTCGAGGATCGACCGCGCGGCGTCGGCGATGGGCTCGTTGTGGTCGTCACCCTCGACGAGGACGGTGTAGATGCCGGTGATCGTGCCGCGCTCAGCCGGGCCGGCCCGCTCGAGCAGCCGCGGCAGAAGGGCGAACGTGGACGGCGGGTAGCCGCGCGTGGTGGGGGGCTCGCCGCTCGACAAGCCGATCTCGCGCTGTGCCATGGCGACGCGGGTCAGGCTGTCCATCATCAGCAGGACGTCCTGGCCCTGGTCTCGGAACCACTCGGCGACGCGGGTCGCCACGAAGGCGGCGCGCAGACGCACGACCGGCGGCGCGTCCGACGTCGCGACGACGACGACAGAACGAGCGAGACCCTCGGCGCCGAGGTCGTTCTCGAGGAACTCGCGCACCTCACGGCCACGCTCACCGACGAGGGCCAGCACGCTGACCGAGGCACTGGTGCCGCGGGCGATCATCGACAGCAGGCTGGACTTGCCGACGCCCGAGCCGGCGAAGATCCCGACGCGCTGACCGCGTCCCGCGGTGACGAGGCAGTCGAGCGCACGCACACCGAGCGTCAGCGGCTGGTTCACGCGCTGACGGGCGAGAGCGTGCGGGGGGTCGTTGTCGACCGGCACGTTCTCGCCCACGAGCGGCGCACCGCCGTCAGTCGGACGTCCCAGCCCGTCGAGCACCCGACCGAGAAGGTCGGCGCCGACGCGCACGCGCAGGCCGTCACCGCCGCCGGCGACCCGGTCACCTGCGCGCAGCCCGGTCAGTGGACCGAGCGGCATGCACCGGGCGCGACCCCGCTCGACCCCGACGACCTCGGCGGGGACGCCGTCGAGCCCCGTCCTGGTGCCAAGCAGCACGACGTCACCGACAGCGGCGTCGACACCCTCGACGTCGACGACCAGCCCCACCACGGAGGTGATCCGTCCGGTGATCCGGGGTGTCGCCGCGCGGACGGCGAGGGCGACCCGGTCGCCCAGCAGCGCGGTCATGCCGCACTCCCGTGGTCGTCGACCAGCAGTCCGGCAGCGGCGATCGCGCGGCGCAGCGCAGCGCCGAGGCGCGCGTCGACCCGGGCGGCGCCCTGGTCGGCGACGGCCTCGCCGCGACGCAGCGTGGGGTCGGCGACCAGCTCCACCTCGTGGCCCTCGACGCGCTGCGCCTGCCCCGCGTCTGCTGCGTTCTCCCCTGCCGCGCGGACGACCTGGAGGTCCTGCGGGTTCATGCGGACGACCACTCGGCCGTCGTCCGGCAACGGGGCGAGGGCACGTCGCAGCGCCAGGGTGGCGGTGTCGTCCAGCACCTGCAGCTCGGCGCCCAGGACCGCCTCGGCGAGGCGCACGGCGGCGTCGAGGACGACGTCCGCCGCGTCCTCGAGCACCGGGACGGTGGTCGCGGAGAGCTGACGGACGGCGGTCGCGAGCGCGTCGCAGGCGGCCTGGGTCTCACCGGCCAGCGCCTGCTCGAGGCGGCGCCGCTCCTCCTGGCCCGCGGCCAGCAGGTCAGCCTGGGCGGCGATCGCATCGCGCCGACCGTGCGCCCAGCCCTCGGCGTAGCCCGCGGACCGAGCGGCCTCGTGCTCATCGACGAGCACCGGACCGGCGCCGAGCCGCAGGGGTGCGAACTGGTGCGTCGTCCGGACGTCGGTGGGCGCACCGAGCTCAGTCCACGAACTCATCCTCGACCCCCCGTCGCAGCACGATCTGACCGGACTCCTCGAGCGCGCGGATGACCTGGACGACCTTGGCGCGGGCCTCCTCGACCGCCGACACGCGCGTGGGACCGAGCAGGGAGATCTCCTCCTGCAGGTTCTCGCTGGCACGCTCGGAGACGTTGCTCATGACCTTCTCGCGCACCTCGTCGCTGACGCCCTTGAGGGCGACAGCGAGGTCCGCGGTCTCGACCTGCCGCAGCACCAGCTGCACGGCGCGGTCCTCGAGCGACGTGATGTCCGCGAACACGAAGAGCTTGGACCGGACGGCCTCGGCGAGCTCAGGGTCCTTGTCCTGCAGGCTCTCCAGGATGATGCGCTCGGTTGCCGGGTCGGCACGGTTGATGAGGTCGACCAGCGGCTCGACACCGCCGACCGCAGCGGACCGGCCGGGCTGGATGACGGACGACGTCTTGCGCTCCAGCACCTCGGCGACGACGCGCTCCATCTCCTGGTTGGTGCGCTCCATGACGCCGATGCGGTGCGCGACGTCGACCTGCACCTCCGGTGGAAGGGCCGACAGGATCAGCGAGGAGTGCTCGCGGCGCAGGTGCGCCAGCACGAGCGCGATGACCTGCGGGTGCTCGCCGGTGAGGAAGCTGACGAGTGTGCGAGGGTCGGCCTCGGCGAGGAAGGCGAAGGGTTGGGTGGAGTGCGCGTCGGCCAGCCGGTCGAGCACGGCATCGGCGTGCTCGGCCCCGAACGACGCCGCCAGCAGCTCGTGGGCGACCTCGATGCCGCCACCGGACACGCCGCCGCCGGCGGTGAGCAGCGCCTGGAACTCCGTGACGACGTCGTTCACGGTCTCGGGCGTGACGGTGCGCAGACGGACGATCTCGGCGGCTACCTCCTCGACCTCCGCCTCGCGCAGTCGCGCCAGCACCGGCGCAGCGCGGTCCCGACCGAGCGTCATGATGAGCACGGCCGCCTTCTGCACGCCGGTCATGCCCTGGGGGCGCATCTCCATGGTCGCCATGCTCAGCCTCGCCGGTCCGCGAGCCAGCCGCGCAGCAGCTCAGCGACCTCGTCGGGCTGGCGCTCGACGAGCGCGACCAGGTCGTCCCTGCGGCGCATCTGGCCGGCCGGGGCGGACCCCGGCGCCGTCCCGCCCTCGATGGCCGGCGCGCCGTCCGCGGACTCGATCGCGGGCGGCGTCGACGTCCCCAGGGCCGATGCGCGCTCCACACGCTCCAGCTCGAGGAACGCCTCGGACTGCCGCTCGGCACGGCGCTTGCGCCGCGTCACCCAGGCGAGCATCGCGACGAGCAGGAGCACCAGCGCGATCGCGCCCTGCTTGGCGTAGCCGAAGATCTGCGCCCGCTGCTGGGCGGCCTGCGCCTGCTTGATCTCCTTGGCGGCCTTGGCGGACGCGGTGGTGTCGAAGCTCATGCTGGTGACCGAGATCGTGTCGCCTCGAGTGCTGTCGATACCGGCCGCGGTCGAGACCATCTGCTGCAGCTCGGGGAGCTGCACACCCTTGACGGCGGAGTCGACGACGACGGCCACCGACTGCTTCAGGACGCTGCCAGGCGCCGACTTCTTCTTCTCGGTGACCTTGGAGATCGTGTTGTTGCGGGTCTCGGTCTTCTTGTCGTAGGTGCCACCGCCAGAGCCGCCGTTGTTCGGCACGGCGATGTTGTCGGGTCCGAGCACGCCGCCCGACGCCCCCGCCCCACCGGTGTACTTCTCGGTGGTCGTCGTCTCGGCGATCGGCGGGGCCTTCGGGTCGCCGGTGAGCTGCTCGGTGGTCGTGTCGACGCTGTCGAACTGCAGCTGCGCCGTCACCCTCGCCACGGCGTGGCCAGGGCCGAGCACCTTGTCGAGCACCGCCTGCAGCGCTGACGCCTGCCGGCTCTCGTACTCGGCGGTCATCTGCTCGCGGCTGTCGCCACCGCCGCCGACACCGCCGACGGCGTCCGGCGAGGAGAGCAGCTGCCCCTGCCCGTCGACGACGGTCACCTGCTCCGGCTGCATGCCCTGGATGCTGGACGCGACGAGGTGCACGATGCTCTGCACCTGCTCGCGGCTGAGGTCACGACCCGGCTGGGTGTCGACGAGCACCGACGCCGAGGACTGCTCCTGGGTGTCGAGGAAGACGTCCCGCTGCGGGACGGCGAGGTGCACCACGGAGGTGCGGACGCCCTCGATCGCCTGGAT
>DASSTJ010000082.1:0-4216 GCA_035707965.1 Actinomycetales bacterium | reverse complement strand
CCTCGATGGTCTTGGCGAGCTCCCCCTCCATCGCGCGCTGGTAGGCGACCTGCTGCTGGAACTGCGAGGCGGTCACGCCCTGCTGGTCGAGCAGCGAGTAGCCGCTGTCCTTCGCGGCCGGCAGGCCGGCGCCCGAGAGCTTGACGCGCTCGGCGTAGACCTGCTGCTTGGGCACCATCACGGTCTGACCACCGTCGGTCAGCTTGTAGGGCACGCCGTCCGCGTCCAGCTTGTCGACCACGGCGCTGGCGTCGCTGCCGGCGAGGTTGCTGAACAGCGGCGCGTACGTCGGCGCCGTCGCCCACCTGAGGAAGACGAAGCCACCGGCCAGCACCGCGAGCAGCAGGACGCCGCCCATCAGCTTCTGCCCGAGCGAGTACGCCGAGAGGCTCCGGCTGACCCGCGTCATCATCTGGTTCACCTGCTGCGGCATCAGCCCTGCATCCTCATGATCTCGTTGAACGCGTCGAGCGCCTTGTTGCGCAGGGTCACGGTGAGCTCGGTCGCGAGCTGGGCCTGGGTGCTGGCGATCATGAAGTCGTGGACGTCGGTGAGGTCACCCGTGGCGGCCTGCACCGCCAGCTCGTCGGCGTGGGTCTGCGTCTGCTGCAGGCTCTGCAGGCCCTGGCCGAGCGCGGTGGCGAAGCCGCCGCCCGCCGCCTGCTCGACCCCTGTGACGTCCGGTGCGCCGGCGCCGACGACCGGCGAGACCGTCGTCGGGATGCTGAACGGTACGAAGCCGCCGACCGGGGAGATGCCGCTCATCAGCCACGGCCCAGCTGCAGCGCCGCCTGGTAAGCCTCACGCGCGCGGTCGACGGACGACAGGTTCGCCTGGTAGCCGCGCTGAGCCATGATCAGCTGCGTCATCTCGCTCGAGAGGTCGATGTCGGGGTAGCGCACGTAACCCTGGGCGTCCGCCAGCGGGTGGTTCGGCTCGTAGACGAGCTTGCCCTCCGGGCTGCCGCTCACCGTGGTGCCAGCGACCTGCACACCGCCGCCCGGCATGGGCTCCGCGATGACCCGCTGCTCCTGGTACGCGGCCTCGGACGTGGGGCGCACCGTGTTGAGGTTCGCGATGTTGTCGGACACCGCGTCGAGCCACTTGCGGTAGACCGTCGCGCCGCTGCCGGCGATCCCGATGACGCTGAACACCGACATCAGCCGGCCGTCCGCATCGACGTGCGCAGCAGGCTGAACTCGTGGTCCATGGCTCGCAGGGCCAGCTGGTAGCGCAGGTTGGTGTCGACGCTCGAGAGCGTCTCGGTGTCGAGGTTGACGTTGTTCCCGTCCTCGCGGGTCGGCTCCAGCGAGGTCTCGCTGGTGGGGGCGACCGAGGGGCTCTCCCCGCTGACCAGTGCCTCACGCAAGCTGTCCTCGAACGAGACGCGCGTCGCGTGGTAGCCCGGCGTCTGCACGTTGGCGATGTTGTTCGCGATCGCCTTCTGGCGAGCAGCCAGGCCGTCGAGCGCGCTGTGCAGCGCCACGCTGGTGACGTCGTCGAACACGGATCCACCGCCAATGCGTCACGTCACGCAAGGTGACGAGCGTTGAGGGGCCGTTCCGTGGCCTCGGGCTGAGCGATCCGTGCTCTGTCTCACCTTCGTTCGAGGCGGTGGTCGACTTGAGCCGCAGCAGTGACTATTTCGTTGCTGGTGCTCACCTCTACGCGTTCGGGGGAACCCGTGTCAGGGGGTGAGTCCTTGTGGCCACGTGAACCGGACGAATGACCTCAAGTCGCGGAAGGCGCAGCAGGCGCACCCGATCAACTAGGCCGATCGGGGGGCCGGGCGTTCACCCTGCGTGCTGGCCGCTCAGAAGGCGGCGTCGACGTAGACGGGGCGCGCCGGCGAACGCCCGGTCTGCACCCTGTCGGCGAAGTCGAGCTGCTGGCGAGAGCGCGTGGCTGCCACGGCCAGGGCCTGCGCCACGTCGAGCTGGCGAGCCAGCACCGTGCGAGCCCGCTCCTGCAGGGTCTCCGGCAGCGGGCCGATGCTGGTCGGAGGTACCCACGAGCCGAGGGTGCCGTCGGCCCCCGGCAGCTCGGCACCGGTGTGGACGGCGTGCAGCAGGCGCTCGCAGGCGGCGACGTCGAGCTCGAGGACGGTCAGGGCGTCGGTCCACGCCTGCATCCAGTCCTCGCGCCGAGCTGGAGCGGTGGCGGTGGTCATGGGTCGCCGCGTCTCAGGCGGTCGCGCCGGTCAGCACCGGCTGGGATGCGGTGGTCTCGGTAGCCGCGGTGCTCCAGGCATCACGAAGGGGCTCGACGCACCTGCGACACTCCGCCGTGCGTTCCGCGTCTCCGCTGACGACGGCGCCGCTGACCTCCTTGAGCAGCCACGTGTAGACAGCCGCGAGCCGTGGCCCACCGTCCCAGGCGCCCTGGTCGAGGCTCGAGAGCAGCTCAGCCAGGATCTCCTGCGCGTGACCGAGGCTGCTGGCCGCGAGGCTGCGGTCGCCAGCGCGCTGGGCGTGCTCACCACGAGCGAGATCGAGGACGAGGCGGTCGTAGAGCAGCACCAGCAACCGCGCGGGACTCGCAGTGGCGACGCTGTCGTCGGCGTAGCGGCCGGCGGCGCGCTGGTAGGTCGTGGCCATGGGTAGTGACACGTCAGCTCCCTGAGGACGAGAGGCCGTTCAGCTGACCGGCGAGCCAGGACGACTGGCTCTTCAGCTGACTGAGCGAGACCTCGAGCGCCGAGTACGTGCGCTTCAGCGTGTCCTGACGCTGCTGCAGGCGCACGTCCCAGTCGGCGATGCGGTCGTTGAGGTCCTTGATGAGGCTGTTCTGGCCCTCGATGGCGAGGGTGATCAGTCCGTCGCCGGAGCGGGTGGTCCGAGTGGTGAGGTCGGACAGCCGCTGCACGACGCCGATGCCGCCCTCATCGGTCGGGGCGAGCACGGCGCGCGCACCCGCGGGGTCGTCCTGCAGGACCTGAAGCAGCTTGTCCTTGTCGAGAGACAGCGTGCCGTCCCGGGTTACGGAGATACCGATGCTGCCCGAAGACGACGTGCCGACGGCGTTGCTCACCGCGCTGATGATCTGCGCGGAGAGATCCCGCATCAGCCCGTTGCCGGCGAGGACACCCTGCCCGGTCCGAGTGCCGTCGGGGTTCGCCGTTCCCGCGGACGTCTGCTTCTTGATCTCGGCCAGGGCGTTGTTGGCGGCGTCGACGAGACTCTGCACGGCGTTCACCGTGGCGTTCGGGTCTGCCGCCGTGGTCACCGTGACGGCGTCGGTCGTCTTCTGCAGCTTCACCGTCACACCGGGCATCAGGCCCTCGATGGTGTTGCTGGAGGACGTGACGTCGTAGCCGCCCGTGGCCGGACCGACGTGCACGAGCGCGTCCTGGGCGTCAGACACCGTGGTGAGCGAGAGGCCCGGGAAGGCGTTCCCGCTGTCGTCCTGCACCGTGAAGTCGCCTGCGGTGCCGGTCGCCGTGGAGGTGATCTGCAGGCGGTAGTGGCCGGGAGATACCTGCACGACAGCCGCCTGCACCCCGGCTCCGGCGGCCTTGTTGATCGCCGTGGCGACGGCGTCGAGCGAGCCCTCGCTGGGCGTGATGCTGACCGACGTCCCGTCCGCCTTCACGATCTTCAAGGGGAAGCCGGTGAGGCTCGACGCGTCCGTCGTGGAGGTGAACTCCTGGCTGGCGACCGACTTGGCGGTCGCGAGTCGGCTGACGCTGAAGGTGAGGCTGCCGGGCAGCGGTGAGTCACCTGTGGTGACCGAGACGGCGTCGTTGCTCGCCGTCGCCGTGCCGGCGGTCCACGCAGCATCCTTCTTCAGGTTGTCGGCGGCCGTGGAGATGGCCAGCAGCCGGGTGTTGATGCTCTGGTAGGCGGTGACCGTGCTCTGCGCCTGGGTGACGGAGCTCTTGAGCCGTGCCTGGGGCTGCGCCTCGATCTGCATGAGCTGGCTGATGATCGTCGAGGTGTCGAGGCCGCTGATCATGCCGTCGACGCTGAAGGTCGCCATCTCCTACCTCCCTCTCGTCTCATGAGCCATTGCGATCGAACGTTGGTCGGTCGTCCTGGGCCGGACGTGGCGGTCCGGCCCAGGAGCCACCGGGGGGATCAGCCGCGCAGCAGCTGCAGCACCGACTGCGGCGCCGAGTTGGCCTGCGCGAGCATCGCGGTGCCGGCCTGCGAGAGGATCTGGCTGCGCGTGAACTGCACCATCTCCGACGCCATGTCGGTGTCGCGGATGCGGCTCT
>DASSTJ010000081.1:0-2439 GCA_035707965.1 Actinomycetales bacterium | reverse complement strand
CACGTCGCGCCGGGCCCGGCTGGCGCCCGCCGTCCGAGCGTAGGCGACCTCGACACGATTCCCGCCGCTCCTCTGCCCATGGATGCCTCCCTCGGCCCGTCCGGACGGCAGAATGGAGACAACCGCTGAACCCGGCGGCCCTGCGGAGGACGGAGTGCATGGCGACTTCCACGCCCTGGCGCATTCTTCTGGTGCTCGCGCTCGTCGCGACCGCCGGGGGCATGTCGGTCGCGTCCGCGCCGGACGGCACGCACATCGGCCAGATGTGGCCCGTCGGCCTCGCGACCGGCGTGCTGCTGCTGACACCGCTGCGTTCGATCCCGATCTCCGTGGCCGCACTGTTCCTCGTAGCGACCGGGACCTTCCTGCTCGGCGGCTACCCGAGCGACACGGCCCTGGGCTACGGGTTCGTGACCGTGCTGGAGGCCTGGCTGGTCCAGCGCCTGCTCCCCCGCCGCCCTGACGGCAATGCCTGGTTGCTGCGCAACGACGAGTTCCTGGCGTACACGCTGGCCTGCGTGGCCGGAGCCGTCACCGGCGGCACCGGCTTCGCGCTGATCTCGGCCTCGACGGCCTTCGGCACGGCCTGGCAGGTCG
This sequence comes from Actinomycetales bacterium, assembly GCA_035707965.1. Taxonomy (GTDB): domain Bacteria; phylum Actinomycetota; class Actinomycetes; order Actinomycetales; family Angustibacteraceae; genus DASSTJ01. The sequence continues at coordinate 1,842 of DASSTJ010000081.1, read as the reverse complement.
GGGTCGCGGCGTTCGCCACCCACCTGGCCTCCCAGCTGATCCTGGTGCCGCTGTTCCTGCGGGTGCCGCCGCTGGTGCTCCCCCAAGGTAGGCGGGAACAGCTGGTGCGTTGGCTGCTGGCCCTCGGAGTCACGACCGCCGCGTTCACCCCCTCGCAGATGCCGAGCCTCGTCTTCCTGGTGATGCCGGTGCTCGCCTGGACCGCCGTCCGCGCCCCGATGCGCGAGACGCACTACCAGCTGCTCAGTGTCGCCTCCATCGCCAGCATCGCCACCGCACTCGGCAGCGGCCCGTTCGACGAGTTCGTCAACTCCGGACGGCTCTCCACCGAGCTGGCCCGGGTCCCGCAGCAGGCCTTCCTGCTCAGCTGCGTGCTGGTCTCGATCCCCTTCGCGATCGCCGTGCGCCAGCAGCGCGAGAGCCAGCGACAGGCGGCGACGGAGAAGTCACGCAGCGACCGGCTCGTCAACAGCGCCCACGGCCTGGTGATCGTCGGCACCGACGACCTCGGCCGGATCAACGTCTTCAACCCGGGCGCGGAGCAGGTGCTCGGCTATGCCGCGACCGACGTGTTCGGCGAGTCGCCGGAGATCTTCCACCGCGACGCCGAGATCGCGCGCCTCGCCGGACTGCTCGGCTGCAAGCCCGACTTCTACAGCGTCATCGGCGCCTACCTCGAGCAGAACGCCGGTGTGCCGATGGACTGGGAGTTCGTGCGCAAGGACGGCGAGCGCCGGATCCTCTCCTTCACGCTCAGCAGCGTCAGCGACGAGCAGGGCGAGGTCGTCGGCTTCATCGCCACCGCCGACGACGTCACCGAGCGGGTGCGGGTCCGCCAGGCCCTCGAGGAGTCGCTGCACCTGGCCGTCGAGGCGGAGCGGTCGGCGGTCGAGCGGCTCTCCGAGGTCGATCGCGCGAAGGACTCGTTCGTCTCGGCGGTCAGCCACGAGCTGCGCACGCCGATCACCAGCCTGCTCGGTTACCTCGAGATGCTGCAGGACGGCAGCTACGGTCCCGTCCCACCGGCCCACGAGACGCCACTGGACCGCATCGGCCTCAACAGCAGGCGGCTGCTGTCCCTCATCGACGACGTGCTCGCCCTGGCGCGGGTCGACCAGCTCGAGCTCGACGTCCACCGGGTGCCCACCGACCTCGCCGCGATCGTACGCGCCGTCGGCACGGACCTGCGGCACCTGGGCGAGACGCGCGGCCTCGCGGTCGACGTCGACGTGCCCGAGCACCCCGTCCTGATCCCCGGTGACACCGACCAGCTCAACCGGATGGTGACCAGCCTGGCCGACAACGCCGCGAAGTTCACCCCTGACGGCGGCCGGGTGACGCTCCGGCTCGCTCCCGCCGGCGCCTCTTGGGCGCTGGTGGTGCAGGACACCGGCGCGGGCATCCCTCCCCACGAGCAGGCGCGCGTCTTCGAGCGGTTCTTCCGGTCCAGCGCCGCCGACCACGATGCCGTCGCGGGCACCGGCATCGGGCTCTTCATGGCCAAGGCGATCGCCGAGGCCCACGGTGCCACCGTCGAGCTCAGCTCGGAGCCCGGCCTGGGCACCACCCTGCAGGTGGTCTTCGTCGACGTGCCGGTCGCCCCGCTCGCCACATGATCAAGTACCTCGGGTCCAAGCGGTTGCTGGTCGGCGTCCTGGGCGACCTGGCCCAAGCCGTCGGCGCCCGCACCGCCCTGGACCTGTTCACCGGCACCACCCGGGTCGCGCAGGAGCTGAAGCGTCGCGGGCTCCTGGTGACCGCCGCCGACACCGCGTCGTACAGCGAGGTCTTCGCCCGGTGCTACATCGGCACCGACGCTGCCGACGTCGACGCCGGTGAGCT
>DASSTJ010000080.1:0-6158 GCA_035707965.1 Actinomycetales bacterium | reverse complement strand
GCCCACGGTCTCGCCGAGCCAGCCGCGCCCGACAGGGTCGAACGGCCCGGGGCCGCCCGCGGGCGTCGCCCTCGCAGTCGCCCCGCGCGTCAGCAGGTGTCAACTGGGCCGCAGATCTGCCGATGGGTTGACATGAGCATCCGCCGCGCGGGTGGCTCACGGCTGTTCACCGTGTACGCAGCCGTGAGCCTGCTTCCCGTGCTCGCGCTCGGCGCCATGCTGCTGCGCGGCTACCAGCAGCAGGCCGAGGAGCGGGGGCGCGACCAGGGCCGCGCGCAGGCCGCGGTGATCGAGGAGATGGCGATCGCGCCGGCGCTCAGCGGAGACGACCTGTCCCGAGGCCTGAGCGACGACGAGCGCGGGCGGCTGCAGGCGGCGACCGACCTCGCCATCTTCAACGGCTCCGTGACGCGGCTGCGTCTGCGCACCTTCCAGGGGGCGGTAGCGTTCAGCGACGACGGCACCGTGGCGGGCGCCGTGCCGGTCGACGACCCCGCCTTCCAGGCGGCTGCCACGGGACGGACCGACGTCCGTGTGCTGCACACGACCGAGCTGTCGCCCGGCGGTGTCGTCCGGGTGATGCAGCCCGTGGTCGCTGACACGACCGGTCAGGCGACCGGTGTGCTCGAGGTCTACCTGCCCTACGACGCCATCGCCAGCAAGGTCCAGGCGGAGACCACCCGAACGGTCTGGCGACTCGTGGCCGGCCTGCTGGCGCTCTACGCCGTGCTGGCCCTGATCTCGTGGTGGACGACCCGCAGCCTGCGCCGGCACGCCGCCCAGCGCGAGCACGAGGCGCTGCACGACGTGCTGACCGGGCTGCCGAACCGCGGACGCTTCCGGGACAGGGCCGAGGACGCGCTCGCCCGCGGCCGCCGTGGCGAGCGTGGCGCGCTGGTGCTGGTCGACCTGGACCGGTTCAAGGAGGTCAACGACACCCTCGGCCACCACGCGGGCGACGAGCTGCTGCGCGTCGTCGGTGAACGCCTCACCGAGTCGCTGCGCACGGATGACCTCGTGGCCCGCCTCGGCGGCGACGAGTTCGGGCTCGTGCTGCCCCGGGTCTCGGACAAGGACAGCACGGTCGCGCTCCTCACCCGCGTCCGCGAGCACCTGGCCACGGAGGTCGTGCTCGACGGGGTCTCGCTCAGTGTCGAGGCGAGCTTCGGCGTCGCCTTCTACCCCGACGACGCGGACGACGTCGAGGGTCTGCTGCAGTGCGCGGACGCCGCGATGTACCAGGGAAAGCACGGCGCCACGGGGGTCGTCGTCTACGAGCGCAGGACGGCCGCTCACCCCACGCACTCCCTGGTCGTGCAGCAGGAGCTGCGCCAGGCGCTGGAGCGCGACGAGCTGGAGCTCTTCTACCAGCCCCGCATCGACCTGGCCGACGGGGCGATCCGCGGCGTCGAGGCCCTCATCAGGTGGCGTCATCCGAAGCGCGGTCTCCTCGCCCCCGACGAGTTCCTCCCCGTCGCCGAGAGGTCCGGCCTCATCGAGCCGCTGACCGACTGGGTCATCCGACGTGCCCTGCGTGACCAGCAGCTGTGGCTGGCCGAGGGGATGCCGTGGACGGTCGCCGTCAACGTCTCCGCCCGCAACCTCGAGTCGCCGCAGCTGCACCGCACGGTCCGCGAGCTCCTCGCCGCGGACGACGGCACCTTCGAGCGGCTGCACCTCGAGGTGACCGAGACCGCCCTCGCCATGGACACCGCCGTCGCGAACGAGGTGGTGGTCGCGCTGGCCGGCGAGGGGGTCACGATCGCCATCGACGACTTCGGCATCGGCTACACGAGCCTGTCGCAGCTGCGCACGCTCCCGGTGTCCGAGATCAAGATCGACCGCACGTTCGTCTCCGACCTCGCGGACAGCACCCAGGACCGCGCCATCGTCCGCTCCGTCATCGAGCTCGGCCACAGCCTGGGCTTCCGAGTGACCGCAGAGGGTGTGGAGACCCGCGGCGTGGCCGAGTGGCTGACCGACGCCGGGTGCGACCACGCCCAAGGTTTCCTGTGGTCCAAGCCCCTGCCCTGGCGAGAGCTGGCCGAGCGCCTCACCCCGTCCCCAGCCGTCCCCACGCCGTGGCGGGTGGACGACGACTCCGACGTCCGCACCGACCCTGAGGGATCACGCCGATGAACAGACGACCGCTCGCGGCCGGCCTCGCGCTTGCCGCCAGCCTCACGCTCGCCCTGTCCGGGTGTGGCCACGAGGTCGCTCCCACGACCGCAGCCGCCACCGGCGCGACGCTCGTCCCGTCGCTCCACGACCGCCTCCCGGCGAAGGTCAAGGAGTCCGGCGTCCTGCGGGTGGCGACCGACGCCTCGTACGCGCCGGCCTCGTTCTTCGGCACGGACGGCCACCAGATCATCGGCTTCGAGCCGGACCTCGCGAAGGCGCTCGGCGAGACGCTGGGCGTGCGGTTCGAGTTCACGAACGTCGACTTCAGCAAGATCATCGCGATGGTGGTCAACGACGAGACGGACCTCGGCATCTCGGCGATGACCGACACCAAGGAACGCGAGAAGGACGTCGACTTCGTCAGCTACTTCTCAGCCGGCACCTCCATCGTGGTGCAACGCGGCAACCCGCACGGGGTCACCGACGTCAAGGACCTGTGCGGGAAGGAGGTAGCGGTCGAGGAGGGCACCGTGCAGGTCGACCTGCTGGCGCGCGCACAGGCCAACTGCCTGGGCAGCACCATCACCGTCGACCAGTACCCCCAGAACTCGGACGCGCTGCTCCAGCTGCGCACCGGCCGGGTCGCCGCCGTCCTCAACGACTTCCCGCCGGCGAGCTACCTCGTCAACGCTCCTCGTACCAAGGCCCACTACCAGCTGGCCTCGACCGTGCAGTACGAGCCGGGGCTGTACGGCATCGCCGTCAACAAGCAGGACACCGCCCTGCGCGACGTGCTCAAGGACGCGCTCGACGAGCTCATCAGGAGCGGGCGGTACACCGCGGTCCTCGACGACTGGGACGTCGACGGCGGCGCGGTCAAGTCCTCCGAGGTGAACGCCGCCAGCTGAGGCGGAGCCGTCAGCCGGGCGAACGGGGTTCGGCGTTGTCGTGCAGGTAGTCGAGCTGCGCGCGGACCGAGAGCTCGGCCGCCGGCCAGAGCGAACGGTCGACGTCCGCGTACACCCGCGTCACGACCTCCTGGGGCGTCGTGGCCCCGGCGAGCACCGCGGCGTGCACCTGACGCAGGCGCTCCTCGCGGTGGTCGAGATAGTGCTCGACCGCCGCGTGCGCGTCGCCGAGTGCCGGCCCGTGGCCGGGGAGGACCTCGGTGACGACCCCGCGCGCCGTGAGGTGGCGCAGCCGGTTCAGCGACTCGAGGTAGTCGTCGAGCCGCCCGTCGGGGTGGGCGACGACCGTCGTACCGCGGCCCAGCACCGTGTCCCCGGTCAGCACCGCGGAGTCACCGGGCACCAGGAACGAGAGCGAGTCCGAGGTGTGACCCGGGGTGGCGACGACCTCCAGGCGCAGATCGCCCGCGCGGACGACGTCCCCCTCACCCAGCCCCTCCTCACCCAGCCGGTGGGCCGGGTCGAGGGCGCGCACCGGCGAACCCGCGAGGGCCGCGAAGCGCGCCGCTCCGGCGCTGTGGTCGGCGTGCCCGTGGGTGAGCAGGGTGGTGACGACGTGGGCGCCGAGCTGCTCGACGACGGCCAGGACCGCGCGGAGGTGGCTCTCGTCGTCCGGGCCGGGGTCCACGACGACCGCCTCGGTGCCGCCCGGCTCGACCAGCACCCAGGTGTTCATGCCGTCCAGCGTCATCGGCCCTGGGTTGGGCGCCAGCACGCAGTGCGCTCGAGGCGTGACCTGCCCGCCCCGCCAGGAGCCGAGGGGCGGGACGTCGGCGAGCCAGCCACCGCTCACGGCGCCCCCTCGTACGTGGGGGCACCGGGCGCGAGCTGCTCGAGACCGCGTTCCGGTCCTGGTCGCCCTCCGCCCTGGCCGTCGACGTCGACGCGCAGGAGGAACTGGTGGGCCGCGGCGTCCAGGTCATGCGTGTCGCCGTCGTGCGCGTCGCCGTCGCGGCCGTCGCCTGCGGTCGCCACCAACCAGGGCATCGCCCGGCCGATGCGGCGCCGCTCGGCCAGCGCCTGCGCCACGGTCGGCACGGCGCCGAGCTCCTCGAGCGTGATGATGGTCGGCGGGAGCATGGCGAGCTCACCGGCGTGGAACCGCTGCGCCGCAACGGATGCCTGAACCCACCCGGCCCGGTCCGCCTCGCCTCCGACCTCACGCGCGCGCTGCCCCGGCGGCAGAGCGGCGACGAAGAACCGCGTGTCGTAGCGACGCGGCTCGAACACCGGTGTCGTCCAGTGCGCCCAGGGACGCAGCAGGTCAGCGCGCAGCACGAGCCCTCGGCGCAGCAGCAGCTGCGACAGGGCCAGCTCACGCCCCAGCAGGGCCTGCCGGTCGTCCTCCCAGGACGGGTCGGAGAGGTCGGCCACCACGCTGCCCTCGTCGGGCCCGGCGAGCAGCACGCCGCACTCCTCGAACAGCTCGCGCACGGCGGCGCACACCAGCTCCCGCGCCTGCGTCTCGCTCGACCCCAGGGCCGACGCCCACGCCTGCGGCAGGGGCCCGACCCACGGCACGTCCAGGTCGCCGTCCCGCTCGTCCACCCCACCGCCGGGGAAGGCGTGCATCTGCGCGGCGAACGCCATCGTCGCGGCGCGCCGCAAGACGAACACCTCGACGCCAGAGGCCCCGCCGCGGCTGGCTCCGGGACCGACGTCGCGCAGAAGCATGACCGTCGACGACAGACGTGGCTGCACCGGCGGCGTGGTGATGCGACCCGCGGCGAACTCCACCGCCCGGGCCGCCAGCACCGGCGTCGGGCGGAAGTCCCTCAGCACGGCCGGGTCAGGCCACGCGGACGACGATCTCGACCTCGACCGACGCGTCCAGCGGCAGCGTCGCCACCCCGACGGCACTGCGGGCGTGCACCCCGGCGTCACCGAAGACCTGGCCCAGCAGCTCGCTCGCGCCGTTGACGACACCCGGCTGACCGGTGAACGCGGGGTCGCTCGCGACGAACCCCACGACCTTCACGACCCGCTGCACGGAGTCCAGGTCACCGACCACGGACTTCACCGCGGCCAGGGCGTTGAGCGCGCACTGGGCAGCGAGCTCCTTCGCCTGGTCGGGCGTGACGAGACCATCACCCTCGCCCACCTTGCCCACGTACGCCATGGCACCGTCGCGCATGGGCAGCTGGCCCGACGTCCACACCAGGTCGCCGTCCCGCACCGCCGGCGTGTAGGCGGCGACCGGGGGCACGACCTCCGGCACCTGCAAGCCCAGCTCGGCCAGACGGTCCTCGATCCTGCTCATGCCTTCGTCGCTCCTCGTTGCTCGCTCGTGTTCTCGCTCCGGTCCGGAGCGTGTCGCGCTAGGTCAGGCCTTCTCCCGCTTCAGGTAGGCGACGAGGTTGCCGCCCTCCCCGGTGACGACCTGCACGAGCTCCCAGCCGTCCTCGCCCCACTGGTCCAGGATCTGCTTGGTCGCGTGCACGATGAGCGGCACGGTCGCGTACTCCCACTTCGTCATGTGCGCCACCCTAGCGACCCGTGCGGACTCCAGGATGCGCTGCACGAACTGAGCGAGAACAGCCGTCCCCGGAGTCCAGTACGTTGCAGATCATGACAAGCCTGCGTGAACGTGCCTGGTTGCTGTTCGACGCCATCGTGGCAGAGGCGCCAGCACGGCACGCGAACCCGTGGGTCCGCCAGGGAGACACCACGTGCTTCGAGCCCGACTACGACACCCTCGGTCTGCTGCTGGCGGTTCCCGTGCACCTGAACGCCCCCTCGCAGTCCGGCGTGCCGGCCTTGGCGGTCGATGTGTGGGTGGCCCACGAGTTTCGGCGAGCTGGCTTCGGGGCCGATCGTGTCTGGCCCAGAGCGGTGGCCCCCCGCGTTCTCCCTTCAGAGGTCCTCGACTTCATCGGGAAGCTGCCCAGAGCGGAGCGTTCACGCTTGACCGAGCTCGTCGCCCAACGGGGCACTGGGGGTACGAGCACCGCGAACCTGTTGGGCAAGAACTACGTCAAGCAGGTGGACGTCGTGATGAGCAGCTGGTCGACCGGCCCAGAGCTCATGGTGTCGACGAAGAGGATGGACTCCTCCTTCGGGAAGAACGCG
>DASSTJ010000079.1:0-6470 GCA_035707965.1 Actinomycetales bacterium | reverse complement strand
GTCCCCGACGGCACCGCCGTCAGCCGGTCGACCCGGCGCCCCCGGGGCGGCAGGCGACCCACCCCCTGCGACGACGCCGTGGACGTCGGTCGCCGCCCAGCGGCGTGGTGAACGTCCGCGCGTGCCGACGGGCCGCCCCATCGCCGACTACCGGGACGACGAGCTGGATGCCGTGGTGGCGTGGATCTGCTCGGACACCTTGCTGCGCACGCACGAACAGCTGGCTGCGCTCGTGCGGCAGCAGCTCGGCTTCGTGCGCCGCAGCGGGACCCTGGATGCCGCCGTCTCGGCGGCGATCAGACGCGTCGTGGCCCGCGGCGACGTGAGCACCGCGGACGGCCCGGCGGACACCGGTCGCGCCGCCGGCGAGCACCACTCGACCGGCCGGAACCGGCCGGGCTCGGGTGTCGAGGCGCACGACCCTCATGAGCGGTGGCTGCTCGACCAGCGGCCACCGCACTGGGACTGAGGCCCCGCGCGGTCAGATGCTGCCGGGGTCGATCGGCCTGCCGCCGGTCGCTCCCGGAGTCCCCCGCTGTGCGCGCAGGAGGTCGCGGATCTCCGTGAGCAGCACCGTGTCCGGGCTCGGCGCCTCGGGCTCCGGCTCCTCGTCGCGCTTGAGCCGCTTGAGCAGGTGGTTCATCGGCACGACGACGAAGAAGTAGACGACGGCCGCGACGATGACGAAGTAGATGACCGCGTTGACGAACGCCGCCCAGTCGAACTTCACGTCGTTGACCGTGAACGAGCCGCCGCTGACTCCGCCGCCACCGACCAGCTTGATCAGCGGGTTGATGAACGACTCGGTGAACTGGCTGACCAGCGTCGCGAATGCGGTGCCGATGACGACGGCGACCGCCAGGTCGACGACGTTGCCGCGCATGAGGAAGTCCTTGAAACCCTTGAGCATGTTCTGCCCCTTGCCTCGAGACGGTGACCGGCGGCCCGAACGTAGCGCATGCGGTGGAGATCGGGACATCCCTGACACGAGATCAGTCGCGACGCAGCACGAGCGACAGCGGCCCCAGCGCCGCCGCTCCGGCCAGCGCCTGGGCGTCGCCGCTCCCGACGCTCAGCACCAGCAGCCCGCCGCGGCTGTCGTCGGCCGCTGCCCCGAGGACGCCGTCCGCGCCCTCGCTTCGCGGTCGCACCAGCACCGTCGCGTCCCGCACCACCGTGCGCGCGCTGGTGGCACCCTCGACGGCGACGAGCACGTCGACGCGGTCGCCCGGCCCGACGAGCGAGACAGCTGACGCGTCGGCGACGCGCACGGGCGCGGCCACCTCGCCGGCTGCCAGGCTGTCGACGAGCCGAGGTCCCACCAGGCGGACGTCCGTGAGCACCTCTCCGGCCCGGGCGCCGGAGGAGAGCACCCGCCCGACGGCGTCGTCCGCCGAACGCAGGGTGCCGCGCGGCAGCTCGGCTCGTGACCGTGAGGACAGCGACACGTCAGGGGGCGCGAGGACCTCGCCCGGTGCTAGGTCGTGCGCCGCCACCAGCACCGGCAGACCCGGCGCTGCTGGCTGGCTGAGCACCGTGAGGCCGACCACCGCCGCGCCCGCGGCGAGCACCGCGGACGACGCCCGCCGTAGCGCCCACCGTCGTCGCCGGAGCGGAACCTTCCCCGGGTCGCGCGCCGCCCGCCATCTCATGGCAGCTCGAACGGCAGGGGTACTCCGTCGAGTACGTGCTGGCAGGTGCACCCGTCGTCGGAGGGCAGGCCCTCGACCGCTGCTGAGAGAAGGCCCTTGAGATGCTCGACGTTGCGACCGAACACCGCCATGACCTCCTCGTGGGTCACGCCCTTGCCCGCCTCGACGCCGGCGTCGAGGTCGGTGACGAGGGCCACCGACGTGTAGCAGAGCGCCAGCTCACGTGCGATCGACGCCTCCGGCATGCCAGTCATGCCCACCACCGACCACCCGGCGGACGCGTGCCAACGGGACTCCGCCCGGGTGGAGAAGCGCGGGCCGTTGATGACGACGAGCGTGCCACCGTCGACGACGGAGAGCGGGGAGGCCGACTGAGCGGCGAGCACGCACCTTCGCCCCCGGGGGCAGTAGGGGTCGGCGAACGGCAGGTGGACGACGGGACCGTCGTCCGTGTCGTACACCGACTGCGCACGACCCCAGGTGCGGTCGACGACCTGGTCGGGGACGACGACGGCGCCGGGCGTCAGCTCGGCGGTCAGCGAGCCGACGGCACAGGGAGCGAGCACCTGACGGACTCCGACGCACCTCAGCGCCCACAGGTTCGCTCGGTAGTTCACCCGGTGCGGCGCCAGGTGGTGCCCCCGACCGTGGCGCGGCACGAACGCCACCCGACGCCCGGCCACCTCACCGACGGTCAGCGCGTCGCTCGGGTCGCCGAACGGTGTGCTGACCCGGATCTCTCGCGCGCCGGTGAGGAAGCGGTAGAAGCCCGAGCCGCCGATGACGCCGATATCGGCGAGGTCGGCCAGTTCGACGTGCTGTGCCGGGTCCGTCCAGGTCGTGGTCATGGCGTCGACACTAGGGGCGCCGGCTGGGGCTGGGCCGGGTGCCCGCCGTGCCCTGTGGACCGTGGGACCAGGGCTCGTGCTCTGTGGACGAGCGGCTGTGGGCGAGCCGCTGTGGACGTGCGAAGGGCGTCGTCCCGAGGGGACGACGCCCTCGAGGCGTGCTGGTGTGCGCTGTCAGGCGGCCGAGGAGTCCGTGCTCGACGAGCTGGACGGCGAGCTGCTGCTCGCCGCCGTCGCGCCGGCCTTTGCTGCGCCGTCCTTGCTGCTGCTCGAGCTGCCCTCGGACGAGGGTGCGCCCGTCGAGGAGGCGAGCGACGAGGTGCTCGACCCCGAGCGCGAGTCGGTGCGGTAGAACCCGGAGCCCTTGAACACGACACCTACTGAGCCGAAGACCTTGCGCAGGCGGCCGGAGCACTGGGGGCACTCGGTCAGCGCGTCGTCGGTGAACGACTGGACGACCTCGAAGCGGTGGTCGCAGGCCGTGCAGGCGTAGGGGTAGGTCGGCATCAAGGTCCTCCCGCGAGAAAGATCCGAGGTGGCACTCTGCCTCGGCGAGTGCCAGTGTACTCGTGCTCGTCAACGCGTCCGGGCGCTCCGCTATGCCGCGCCGACCATCGAGCAGCTGCGGACCGTCCGCATCGGCCGGTGCCTCCTTGGCCTGCGTGGAAGAACCCCGTGTCCCACCGGGCGAGAGGTTCACACGGACGGACGTGTCGGAGTCCAGGCACATGCGGTGCTGTCGACCAAAAACTGCCGCTGGTGCGGTAGTGTCTCCGCGTGGCGACGTATCGAGTGCGGGACGCCGCTGAGCTGCTCGGGGTCAGCGACGACACGCTGCGCCGATGGGTGGACGCCGGTCGCGTCGAGGCGATCCGCGACACCTCCGGCAGGCAGGTGGTCGACGGAGCTGCCTTGGCCGCGCTCGCCGAGGAGCTTGCGGCGGCAGCGGAGCGGCCGCGCCCGCGGCCGGTCGTCTCGGAGTCGGCGCGCAACCGGTTCGTCGGTCTCGTGACGCGCGTGGTCCGGGACACGGTGATGGCGCAGGTCGAGATCCAGTCGGGGCCCCATCGTGTGGTCTCCCTGATGAGCCGGGAGGCGGCGGACGAGCTCGGCCTCGAGCCGGGGGTGCTGGCCGTCGCGGCGGTGAAGTCGACGAACGTCGTCATCGAGCTGCCCGAGCAGCCATGACTGGCGTGGGGCCGGCCGCACGGACCGGTGGCGGCGCGAGCAGCCCACCGCGCGGCCGGGCGCCCGAGCAGCGAACCGCGCGCCCGCCACGCTGCCCCGTGAGCAGGACCAGGCGCCTCGCAGCCGTGCTGGCCGTGAGCGTGCTCGCGCTGGCACTCGGCGCGTGCGGCGACAGCGCGTCCACGAGCGGCTCGCCGTCGTCCGGCACCATCACGGTCTTCGCCGCCGCCTCCCTCACCGAGGCGTTCACGACGATCGGCCGCCAGTTCGAGCAGGCGCACCCGGGCACGGCGGTGCGCTTCAGCTTCGGGCCCAGCTCCGGTCTTGCCGAGCAGATCGACCAGGGGGCGCCGGCTGACGTGTTCGCGTCCGCGGACGGCGACCCCATGGAGCGCGTGCGGCTGGCCGGCCACGTCAACCGAGCCGACGGCTTCGCTTCGAACACCCTCGAGATCGCCGTTCCCCGCGGCAACCCGGCCCACGTCAGCAGCCTGGCCGACCTCGCGTCGCCCGACGTCAAGGTCGCGCTCTGCCAGCCGCAGGTGCCGTGCGGAGCGCTGGCTGCCCGGGTGCTGTCGCGCGCCGGTCAGGTGGTGCACCCCGTCACCCTCGACACCGACGTCAAGGCGGTGCTCGCCGCGGTGTCGCTCGGCGAGGTGGATGCCGGCATCGTCTACACCACCGACGTCCGGGCTGCCGGAACGGCGGTCGAGGGTGTGCCCCTCCCCTCGGGGACGAACGCGTCGACCGTCTACCCGATCGCGGCGCTCTCGGACGCCCCCCACCGCGCCGGGGCGAACGCGTTCGTCCAGTACGTGCTGTCGCCGGCCGGCCGCTCGGTGCTGCTGGCGGCAGGGTTCGGCCCGCCGTGAGCGCAGGCGTGGTCCGAGAGCGCGAGGCGACGCCCCGTCGAGCGGCAGGACGACGACCCGGACGCACAGCACCGCCCTGGCCGCTCGGCGTGCCGGCGGTCATCGGGGCCGCGTTCCTGCTCCTGCCGCTCGTCGGGCTGCTCGCCCGCGCGCCATGGTCCGCGCTGCCGGACCTGCTGACCGACGCGGGCGTCGTCCAGGCGCTGCGGCTGTCGCTGGTCTCGGCCACCGCGGCCACGGCCGTCGCGCTGGTGCTGGGGGTGCCGCTGGCGTGGGTGCTCGCGCGGGTGCACCTGCGCGGCATCACGGTGCTGCGTGCGCTGATCACGCTGCCGCTCGTGCTGCCTCCCGTCGTCGGGGGTGTCGCGCTGCTCATGGCGTTCGGACGGCGAGGGCTCCTCGGCCGCTACCTCGAGCAGTGGACGGGCTACAGCCTCCCCTTCACCACCACCGCGGTCGTGCTGGCGGAGACGTTCGTCGCCATGCCGTTCCTCGTCGTGACGGTGGAGGGAGCGTTCCGCAGCGCCGACCGCGACCTCGACGAGGCAGCGTCGACGCTGGGCGCCAGCCGCATGACGGTGTTCCGGCGCGTGACCCTGCCGCTGGTGGGACCGTCCGTGCTGGCCGGCGCGGTGCTGTGCTGGGCACGTGCGCTCGGCGAGTTCGGCGCCACGATCACGTTCGCCGGCAACTTCCCGGGCCGCACGCAGACCATGCCGCTCGCCGTCTACCTGGCGCTGCAGTCCAACCCGGACGCCGCTCTCGCCCTCTCGCTCGTGCTGCTGCTGGTCTCCGTGGTCGTGCTCGCCGCGCTGCGCACCCGCTGGTGGGGCGCCGGAGCGGCATCATGAGCAGGCCCAGACCGGACGGCGGGCACCGCCCAGCGGGACCGCCGACCAGCGTGATCGCGGGGTTGCGGGTCGACGGCGAGGTCCGGCGTGACGCCTTCACCCTGCGCGTGGCCACGCAGGTCGCGGCCGGGGAGTCGCTCGCGGTCCTCGGTCCGAACGGTGCGGGCAAGTCGACGCTGCTGCGGGCGTTCGCCGGCTTGCTCCCGCTCAGCGCGGGACGCATCGAGCTCGACGGCGTGGTGCTCGACGACGCCGACACCGGCGTCCTCCTGCCACCGGAGCGTCGTCGGGTCGGCCTCGTCTTCCAGGGGTACCGGTTGTTTCCCCATCTGTCGGTGCGCGACAACGTCGCGTTCGGGCCACGCTCGACCGGCCTCTCGCGTCGGGCGTCACGCGCGGCGGCCGATGTCTGGCTGCAGGCCCTCGAGCTGACGGCGCTGGCCGGACGACGGCCGCACGAGGTCTCCGGCGGTCAAGCGCAGCGGGTCGCGCTGGCCAGGGCGCTGGCCAGCGACCCGCGGCTGCTGCTGCTGGACGAGCCGATGGCGGCGCTGGACGCGCGCACCCGGCTCGAGGTGCGCACCACGCTCCGCGAGCACCTCCGCGACTTCGCCGGGCCCGTCGTCGTGGTCACCCACGACCCGCTCGAGGCGATGGTCATGGCCGACCGGCTGCTGGTGCTCGAAGGTGGCAGGGTCGTGCAGGAGGGCAGCCCCGTCGAGGTGGCGCGTCGTCCGGCGACCGACTACGTGGCTCGCCTCGTCGGGCTCAACCTCTACGCCGGGATGGTCGTCGCGGAGCCGGGCGGGCAGCCGCAGGCGCACGTCGTCCTCGACTCCGGCGGGGTCCTGCACGTCACTGGGCTCACGTCGTCCGGCCTCGAGGTAGGTGACCGGGTGCTCGTGGCAGCCAGGCCAGCCGCGGTGAGCCTGCACACGCGGCGGCCCGGGGCCGGCAGCCCGCGTAACGTGTGGCGAGGCGAGGTGGCAGGGCTGGAGCCGTCGACCGACCGGGTACGGGTGCAGGTGCGTGGCGAGCCCGACGTGCTCGTCGACGTGA
>DASSTJ010000078.1:0-43140 GCA_035707965.1 Actinomycetales bacterium | reverse complement strand
CGCACCGCCGCGCCCGGACCCTCGAGGGTCCGGGCGCGGCGTGCACCACGTCAGCGGTCGTCAGGAGACGATCGTGATGCGGTCCGTGTCGATCGGCGTGTACGGCGAGCTCGCGGTCAGGTAGCTCGCGAACGCGTCGATGTCGAGGCCGCCGATGTACTTGTTGGTGCCTGCGGCGAACGCCGGGAAGTTGTCGCCGCCGTCCGAGAGGAAGCTGTTGGCCACCACCCGGTACGTCGTCCCGGCGTCGATCGGCTCACCGTTCAGCATCACCGTGGAGTCGTCGACCTTCGAGCCCGCGGGCGCCGAGAGGTCGAGCGTGTAGGTGAAGCCCTCGCTCACCTGCAGCAGCTTGGGCGAGGAGGCGTTGTTGCCCGAGTACTGCTGCTCCAGCAGGTCGAAGATCTGCTGGCCGGTCATGTCGAACGACACGACGTAGTTGTTGAACGGCTGCACCGTGAACGCTGCCCCGTACGTGATGTTGCCGCTCGCGTCGGCCACCAGGTCAGCGCGGATGCCACCGGGGTTCATGAAGGCGATCTGCGGCGTCGCGCCGCCCGACGGGATCACCGACGGGTCGTGGAGCTGCGCGTCCGCGATGAGGCGGCCGAGCGACGTCTCCGGGTCGGACGATGAGGTCTTCGGCATGGAGGCCGCCGAGATCTGACCGATCACCTTGTTGGCGATGGGCTCCACCAGCTGCTTGTAGAGAGCGATGATCTTGCTCTCCCGCACGTCCGGCGTGACGTCGCGGCTGACGACCATGTTCGAGCCCTCGACCGAGGAGCGGACGATGTCGCGCTTGCGCAGGTCGTAGGTCAGGTTCGTCTCGGTGAAGAGCCGGCCGAAGGACGACGCGCTGGTGATGAGCCGCTGGTGGCCCGCCGGGTCCGGCTGCGAGCAGATGTACGGCTGGTGCGTGTGGCCGCTGATCACCATGTCGATCGCCGGGCTGAGCTTGCGCGAGATGTCGAGGATCGGGCTGTCGTCGGTGAGCTGGGCACCCTTGACGCCGTTCACCGTCTCGGTCGAGCACGTGGCGTCGAACGGCGGGGCGACGTCGTACGTGCCGTGCTCGGCCGTGTACGTCGTCGTCGCCGGCGTGCCGCCCTGGTGGATGAGGACGACGATCGCGTTGACGCCCTTCTTGCGCAGCACCGGCACGAGGGCGTTCGCCGTCGCCGCCTCGTCGGTGAACGTCAGGCCCTCGACGCCCGCCTTGGTCACGATCGTCGGGGTGTCCTTCAGCGTCATGCCGATGAAGGCGATCTTCGCGCCGCCGGAGAAGCTCTTGATCCAGTACGGCGGGAGGATGGTCTTGTTCGTACCCGTGTACTTGACGTTGGCCGCGAGGTACGCGAAGTCGGCGCCGGCGAACCGGTGCGCCGCGCAGCTGTTCTGGTTGTTCTCTCCGTCGCCGTCGGCGATGCAGCCGCCCTTGGCGAGACGCTGGATCTCCTTGTACCCCTCGTCGAACTCGTGGTTGCCCACGGCGGAGGCCTCGAGACCGAGCGCGTTCATCGCCTCGATCGTCGGCTCGTCGTGGAAGGCCGCCGACAGCAGCGGGGAGGCCCCGACGATGTCACCGGCTGCGACCGTGACCGTGTTGCGCTGCCCCTTGCGGGCCTGCTTGAGGTGGGTCGCCAGGTACTCGACGCCACCGGCGTCGACCGTGGTCGCGGTGGCGGAGAAGAGGCTCGTCACCGGGTCCTGCGTCTCGGTGTACCCGGTGGTCAGGCGACCGCTGGATCCGCTCGGCGGCTCGAGGTTTCCGTGGAAGTCGTTGAACGACAGGATCTGGATGTCCGTCGTCTTCGGGCTGTGGTGGCCGTGCCCGTGTCCGTGGCCCTTGCCGTGACCGTGGCTCGGACCGCCGTACGCCGACGCGGTGCCGGCGGACATCGCGACCGCCAGACCGGCGGCGGCCGAGGCCGCCAGCGCCCGGCGGAGCCGAGTGCGTGTGGAGCGCGTCATCAGTTCTCCCTGAAGATGCCGTATGAGCGAGATGGGGCAACCTATCTGCACCAGGCGACGAGCGGAAGACCTCACGGAGCACCACCTAGGGTGGCCGCGTGAGCAGTGACGAGCCGGGCCGGAGCGTCAGCGCGGACCACCCCACCGCCGGCGACGCCAGGGTCTCCCGACCCACGCACCTCGGCGCTGACGGGCTGGCTGCGGTCGACCGGCTCGTCGTCGCGGCGACCGCCACCGACGCCGTCGCGCCGCTGAGCGAGCACGCCTTGCTGCACCTGAGGGCGGAGACCGGCGAGGACGCCGCGCACCTGCTCGTCCACCGAGGCGACGACCTGGTCGCCGTCGCGCACGTGGATCTCGCGCACGACGGGGAGCCGGCGTCGGCCGAGCTCGTCGTCCACCCCGACCACCGCCGTCAGGGCGTCGGCACCCTGCTGCTGCACGAGGTGGAGGCGGCCGCGCGATCGGGCTCCGGCGACGACGTGCGCGTCTGGGCGCACGGCGACATCGCTGCGGCGAGGCGGTTCGCGGCCGACCGCGGCTACCAGGTCGTGCGCGAGCTCTGGCAGATGGCCCGACCTCTCACCGAACCGCTGCCGGCCCTCGTCGTCCCGGACGGCTTCCGGCTGCGGGCGTTCGAGCCCGGAGCTGACGACGACAGGTGGCTGGCCGTCAACGCGGCGGCCTTCGCGCACCACCCGGAGCAGGGCGCCTGGACGGCCACCGACCTCGACCAGCGCATCGCTGCGCCGTGGTTCGACCCGGCCGGCTTCCTGCTGCTGGTCGACGAGTCCACCGGGCAGCTCGCCGGGTTCCACTGGACGAAGGAGCACGGCGGCGGCGTCGGCGAGGTCTACGTCGTCGGTGTCGCCCCGGCGTACCAGGGACGTGGCCTCGCGAAGCCGCTCACCCTCGCCGGCCTGCACCACCTGCGGGCCCGTGGGCTGTCCACGGTCATCCTCTACGTGGACGGCGACAACGCGGCCGCCGTGCGCACCTACTCGGGGCTCGGCTTCGACCGGTCGGCGCTCGACGTCCAGTACGCACGCGGCTGACCGGCCCCCCGGCGGCGTCGGCAGGCTAGTCCTGGACGGGCACGTCCTTCAGCACGCCGAGCTGGCCGAGGTCGACGTCCACGGTGGTCGTGCCGTCGGGCGGCAGTGCCAGGTACGCGAAGAGGTGGTGCGTGCGGCCCGGTCGGTACCCGGTCGTCTGGGTCGAGACGTCGTAGGTGGCGGCGATCTCACTGCCGGTGGTGGCCTCGGTGAAGTCGTGGACGACGCCGTAGACCGCCTTCTCCTTCGGCACCTGGAGGGACCACGCGTCGAGGCCGTGCGACGCCTTGGAGCGAGCGAAGTAGTCGGACCCCGCCGCCACGCGCTGCGAGTCGACCGTCATGTCGACCTGCAGCAGCGCGAGCGCGCCGTCACGCCGGACCGGGTAGACCTTGGCCGTGAACGAGTCGGTGCCCCACGCGGTGGCCTGCGCCTCACCCTGCACCGTCGAGAACGGCTGCAGCGTCACGTCCGGCGCCGCGGGTGCGCCCTCGGTGCCCTTGGCGGGCGCCTGGACCACCGGCTTGGGCACGTACGCGACCTCGACCCGACGGTTCAGCGCGCGTCCCGCCGGGTTGTCCTTGCCCTTGGTGGTGTTCGGAGCCACGGGGTCGTTCGCGCCGCGACCGCTGGCCTTGAACGTGGCGGCAGGCACCAGCCGCCGCAGCGACGCTGCAGCGCTCGCGCCACGCTCGCGCGAGAGCTTGTCGTTGTAGCTCGCCGAGCCCTTGGAGTCGGTGTGGCCCACGACCAGGACGGGTTTGGAGAGGTCGGCCTTCTGCTTGAGGATCGTCGCCGCCTTCGACAGCTCGGCGGACGCCTTGGCGGAGAGCTTCGCGGAGTCGAAGGCGAAGAGCACGTCGGCAGGCAGGGACACCGTGCCCTTCGTCTCGACCAGCTTGCCGCCCGCCACCGGCGCGACGACGCGGATCGGGCCTCCCTGCGGGGTGCCGGAAGCCGGTCGGATCGGCACCACGGTGGTCGATCCGCCGGACGGCGACGTGGCCGGCGCCGTGGACCCGCCGGTCGGCAGCTCGAGACCCGCGGGCACCTCGCCGTCGGTCACGGGCACGCCAGGCACCACGCCCACACCGGCGAGCGTCACGGACAACGACTGAGGCGACCCCTGCGGCAGCGGGAACCAGGCGCCGACGCGGTAGGTCCTTCCCGGCTCCATGACCTGCCGCGCCACGCTCGTCAGGACCGCGCCGGAGTCGGAGCCGGCCCGCAACGGGCGATAGCGCTGCAGGTTCACCGTGTCGACGAGGCCGACGCCCGACAGGTCGTTGCAGGACACGGCGTTGCAGAAGAGCGTGCCCCACACGGCGGGGTTGTCCGCCTTGACGTCGAGGGTCAGCAGCACGCCGTCCGAGGTACGGACGAGCGGCAGCACGGCGACCGACAGCTGGGGCACGAGGTCGCCCTGCGGCCCAGGCTGCGGCAGCGCGCCGGAGGTCACGGTGGCGACCGGCGCCGGCCCCGCGGGGGTCGTGGGGGACGACGACGAGCTCGAGCCGGTGGACGACGGGGCACCGTGGGCGTCCGTCGCGCCCGGGTCGTCGCTGCACCCGGTGACCAGCAGGGCGAGGAGGGCCACCGCGGCCGAGGCGGTCATCGCCGGCCGGACCCGGGCACGGCCTCGCTGAGCAGACGCCATGACAGTGCTCCCCTGCTTGATCGGCTTCACCACTGCGTGACCCTACAACGATGCCGGTCACGCCGACCATGCCGACGCTCACGGACAGTCACCATGCCGGTTCGGTCTGTACCAGTCTGCAACCCATCGGGTTCCTCCGACGCCGCACAGCGTGACGGGTCGCTATGCTCGCCGCCGATACCCGCAGCTGGACCACGACCGATGCGAAACCGGGGGGCCGATCCGCGTGCGAGCGAACGCCGTCGACGTGCACGGAGCAGGGCGCAGCTCATGAACCCTCGGCAGCGGCGCGGCGCCGTCCTCATGATCCTCGCGGCGCTGGGCGCGGTCGCCGTCTTCGCCGCCGTCTACAGCTACGTCGAGCAGATCGGCCGGCAGGTCGGCCCCATGACGACGGTCTACCGGTTCACCGACGACGTGAAGCCGTTCTCCGACGTGACGTCGGCGGTGCTGGAGCGGGTCGAGGTGCCCAAGAAGTGGGTGCCCGCCGCGGCGGTGACCGACTTCGACGAGACGCAGGGCCTCGTCACCAAGGACGCCGTGGTGAAGGGGTCGGTGCTGCAGCGCGGCATGCTGCAGCCGCCGCCGGAGCTCAAGCCGGGAGAGCGCGAGCTCGCGATCCTCATCGACGCGGAGACGGGCGTGGCCGGCAAGGTGCGGGCGGGCGACCTGGTCGACATCTACGCCACGTTCGGCGACTCCCAGCGCGGCCAGGAGTCCCGCATCCTCGTGCAGAACGCGCGGGTGCTCGACATCGGGCAGCTGCAGCGGGCGGAGCCCGACGCCGACAAGTCGCTCGACTTCGCGCCCAAGCAGGTCGTGCCTGTCACCTTCGCCCTCAGCGTGAAGGACAGCCTCTCGCTCGCCTACGCCGAGAGCTTCGCCGACAAGGTGCGGCTCGCCAGGGTCGCGCCCGGCACCCGGTCCGACGTCCCCGCCGCCGACTCGGTGCTACGGGACGACGACGTCCTCCCGCCCACGAAGAAGGGAGGCGGCAAGTGACCGGCATCGTCATCGCGTCGTCGGACGAGGCTGTCATCGCCTCGCTGGAGTCCGCGGTCACCGAGGTCGGCGGCTTCGAGGTCGTGGCACGTCCGTCCTCGAGCCACGCGGTGCACGACGCCCTCGTCGGCGAGGGCACCGACGTCCTCGTGCTCGACCAGGCGCTCGGTCCGGTGCCGGCGCTCGACCTGGCGCGCCAGGTGAGCCGCCAGCACCCGTTCGTGGCCGTGCTGCTCCTCGCGCGCGACAACGACCCCGAGCTGCTGCGCGCCGGCATGGAGGCGGGGCTGCGCGGGTTCCTGACGCTGCCGCTGTCCGTCGACGACGTGGCGAGCCGGCTCGACAACGCCGCATCGTGGTCGGCGACCGTCCGGCACCACATCAGCGGCGACGCGCTGCAGAGCATCGGCACCGGCCACCTCCTGGCTGTCGCCGGCGGCAAGGGGGGTGTCGGCACGTCGACGGTCGCCATCCGCCTGGCCCTGCTGTCGGCGGCCGCCGGCCGACGCACCGCGCTGATCGACCTCGACCTCCTCACCGGCGACGTGGGCGCCTTCCTGGACATCAGTCATCGTCGCGACATCACCGACCTCATCGACGTCCGCGACGAGATCACCGGCCGGGCGCTCGACGACGTCCTCTACCGCTACGACGACAACCTGTACGTGCTGCTCGCACCCAAGCAGCCGGAGCGCGCCGAGGAGATCGACTCCCGCCTCGCGCGCAACCTCCTCGGTGCCGCGAAGTCCTACTTCGACGTGGTCGTCGTCGACGCCGGCGCGACCCCGTCGGCCGCCAACGCCATCGCCGCCGAGATCGCCGACGAGGCCGTCGTCGTCATCACGCCCGACATCCCGAGCATGCGCGGCGCGCGCCGTCTGGTGCAGCTGTGGGAGTCCTTGCAGCTGCGCAAGGAGGACGACGTGCACCTCCTGCTGAACCGCGCGTCCCGCAAGGCAGAGATCCAGTCCGACCTGGCGCGCAAGCTCGTCAAGGCGCCCATGCTGTCGACGTCCGTGCCGGCCGACTTCCCCGCCTTCGAGTCCGCCGCCAACACCGGCGACCCCGGACGGGTCACCGACCAGGCGGTGGGTCGCGCGTTCGGCGAGCTCGCGCTCGAGCTCGAGCTGGTGCCGCAGAAGCAGAAGCCGGTGCCGAGCCGGCACAAGGGTTCTCGGCGCTCGCGGCGCGGCCGGGACGACGGTCAGGTGGCGGTCGAGTTCCTCGGCATGTTCTTCGTCATCGCCCTCACGCTGCTGCTCCTGGTGCAGGGCGGGCTGATCGGGTACACGTACGTCGCAGCGGGGCACGCCGCCAACACGGCCGCGCGCGTGGCGGTCAGCCCGACCAAGGGGTTCAGCGACATCCAGCGCGCCGCTCTCGACGAGCTGCCGCAGGCGTGGCGGGACCACGCGCAGGTCACGGTGAACGGCGCCACCGGCTTCGGACCTGGCAGCGACCCCCGCTACAGCGATCCCGACGCCGTCGTCAGCGTGCAGGTGCGCACGCCGCTCATCTTCACCTCGCTCGGGGGCCTGCTGGACGGCGTGCGAGACGTGGACGCCCAGTCGCAGATGCGTTTCGAGGGCACGCGGTGAGGGCCGCCTCGCGCCTGGCACGGGCGCACCACGGCGACCGGGGTAGCGCGAGCCTGGAGTTCCTGGGCATCCTGCCGCTCCTGGGCATCGCCTTCCTCGCGGCGCTCCAGCTGGTGTTCGCGTACGCGGCGGCGAACTCCACGTCCGCCGCCGCGCGGGCTGCCGCGCGAGCCGTCAGCCAGGGGGCGTCCGCCACGGCTGCGGCCGAGGCCGCCGTGCCGGGCTGGTTGAAGGACGACATCTCCGTGTCGACGTCCGCGGTCGACGGTCAGGTCGTCATCCGCACCCGGGGGCCCAAGGTGCTCCCGCTCGTCCCGGACTACACGGTGCGCAGGTCGGCCTGGTTCCCTCGTACGGGGTCCTGAGCATGGGACTTCGCGAGATGCGCTCCGCCCCGGTGGCCGAGACCGACTCGGGCGCGGGAGCCGCACGCCGTTTCGAGCGCAACGTCGAGCGCTACCGTCGCCTGCTGCTCGACGAGATCAACCTCGCCGAGATGTCGACGCTCGACCCCACGCAGCGACGCGCCCGGCTGGAACGGGTGCTCAGCCGCATCCTCCGTCGCGACGGGCCGCTGCTCAGCGCCGTGGAGAGCACCCAGCTCATCCGTCGGGTCATCGACGACGCCCTCGGCCTCGGCGTCCTCGAGCCGCTGCTCGCCGACCAGGGCGTCACCGAGATCATGGTGAACGGCCCGGACGACGTGTGGGTCGAGCGGGGAGGGCGCCTCGAGCGGGTGCCGGTCGCGTTCGCCAGCGAAGAGCAGCTGTACCAGACGATCGACCGCATCGTGTCGCAGGTGAACCGGCGGGTGGACGAGTCGTCACCGATGGTGGATGCGCGCCTGCCCACCGGCGAGCGCGTGAACGTCGTCATCCCGCCCCTCGCCCTGTCCGGCCCCACGCTGACGATCCGACGGTTCCCGCGACCCATCCGCATGGACGAGCTGGTCGGCATGAACGCCGTCGACGCCGACGGTGCGCTGCTGCTGGCCGCTGCCGTGCGCAGCAAGCTGAACGTGATGATCTCCGGCGGTACCGGCACCGGCAAGACCACGATGCTCAACGCGCTGTCGGGCTTCATCCCCGGCTCGGAGCGCATCATCACCATCGAGGACGCGGCCGAGCTGCGGCTCCAGCAGGAGCACGTCATCAGCCTCGAGTCGCGCCCGCCGAACGTGGAGGGCAAGGGGCAGGTCAGCATCCGCGACCTGGTGCGCAACTCGCTGCGCATGCGACCGGACCGCATCATCGTCGGTGAGGTCCGAGGCGGCGAGACGCTCGACATGCTGCAGGCCATGAACACCGGCCACGAGGGCTCGCTCGCCACCGTGCACGCCAACACCGCCGAGGACGCGGTCGCCCGGCTCGAGACGCTCGCCAGCATGAGCGACCTGGCCCTGCCGTTCGCCGTCGTCCGCGACCAGATCAACAACGCGATCGACCTCATCGTGCACCTGGCTCGCTACCACGACGGCTCCCGCCGGATCAGCGAGGTGGCGGCGGTGACCTCCAGGCGGCACGAGGAGTTCCGCCTGCAGACGGTCCTGCGCTTCGTGCCCGACCCGCTCACCCCGGACCACAGCACGGTGACCGGTCGCTTCGAGCACTCGCCGCTGCCGGCCGGCACCGAGCGGCGGCTGTTCCTGGCCGGCGAGGCCGTCCCGGGCGCCTTCCAGCGGGGCCTGGCCGCCGACGAGCCACCGGCGTGGGGCGCCTGATGCAGCAGGTCCTCGTGCTGACCGTCGCCGTCCTCGCGCTCTGGCTCGTCGGCCTGCGGGTCTACCTGCGCGGGGCGGCGGAACGCGACGCCCTTCGAGAGCGCACGGCCCTGGACGTCGTCGAGCTGCGGGCCAACCGCCCGGGCGCTCGCCTCGACGTGCGGCTGCGCAGGACGCGCGTCGGTCGAGCCCTGCGCACGCGGATCGACCGGGCCGGCCTCCCCTGGCGGGTGGTGGACGTCGCCGCGGCTCTCGCCGCCCTGGCCGTCCTCGTCTACCTGGTCCTGGCGCCGTTCGTGGCCCCGCTGGCGGCCCTCATCGCCTCCGGGCTCGCCGTGCGCGGGGCCCTGGAGTACTTCTCGCACAAGCAGAAGCAGCGCACCGAGCAGTTCGTCAGCCAGCTGCCCGAGGTGGCCAGGGTGCTGTCCAACGCCACGTCAGCCGGCCTGGCGCTGCGCTCCGCGATCGAGATGACCGCGGAGGACGTCGACGAGCCGTCTCGTGGCGAGCTGCGGTTCCTCGCCGAGCAGCTCTCGGTCGGCAAGTCGATGGACGACGCCTTGAACGACCTGGGTGAGCGGTTGCCGAGCCGCGAGCTGTCGCTGCTCACGCACACGCTGATCATCCAGGCGCGGTCCGGTGGGGCGATCGTGACCGCGCTGCGCGGCATCTCCGAGACCCTGGACGCGCGCAAGGACCTCCGCCGCGAGATCCGGACCATGCTGTCGGGCGCCGTCTTCACCAGCTACATCGTCATCGTCATGGGCGTCGGGTCGCTGCTGCTGCTCAACGTGATCGCGCCGGGGGTTCTCGACCGCATGACCCGCGAGCTGCTCGGCCAGGCCGCCCTCGTGACCGCGGTGGCGCTGTACGTGCTCGGCTTCGTGATGGTGCGCCGCACGACGCGGATCGAGGTCTGACGTGGCCGCGCTCATCGCGCTCGGTGCCCTCTGCTGCTACGCGTTGGCCGTCAAGGGCTACCGCATGGTCAAGGCGCAGCCGCAGACCTCGCTCGGCCCGGCCGACGTCGACGTCGCCGACCGGCCCCGGACGCTGCTGCCGCGCCTCCTGCGCCGGCTCGACGCGGCGTTCGGCCCTCCCCTGCTCGCCATGCTCGGACCGGGCTGGAAGGCACGCGTGCGACGTCGACTCGAGATCGCCGGCTCCCCCGGCGGCATGACGGTCAGCGACTTCGCGGGCCGGCAGGCGACGTACGCCGTCGCCGGACTCGTCGTCTTCGGATTCTTCACCCTGCAGGGGTCGCCCATCAGCGGCCTCATCGGCGTGCTCGTGGCCGCGATGCCCGAGGTCCAGCTGGCCAGCCAGATCAAGAAGCGGCAGCGAGCCATCGAGTCCGAGCTGCCGGACTTCCTCGACCTGCTCGCCGTCACCGTCAGCGCCGGCGTCAGCTTCCGTCCCGCGATCGGCCGGGTCGCGCGGACGACGACCGGCGCCCTCGGCGAGGAGACCGAGCTGACGCTGCGGCAGCTCGACTACGGCGTGAGCCGGCGCGAGGCCTTCGCCGCGCTGCGCGACCGCAACCCCGGCTCGGACACCATGGCGATGTTCGTCACCGCGATCCTGCAGGCCGAGGAGCTCGGTGCGCCGCTCACCGAGACCCTGCAGCAGCTCGCGGGCGACATGCGCCGCGAGTTCGCGCAGGACGCGCGCCGACGCGCCGCCCGCGCGGCACCACGCGTGAGCCTGATCATCACCATGATCATGGTGCCGGCTGTCGTGCTGCTCGTGGTGGTGGCGCTCTACCTCGGGTCGGGCGTGCAGCTGGGAGACCTGTGACCCTCGTGACGTCGTCCAGCCGAGCACTCGGGGGAGCGGAGGCGCTCAGCCCGAAGGGCCGCGTCTGCCAGTGGGTGCAGGTGCTGCGGCTGACCGCGGTGGCGCTGAGCTTCTTCACCGCCGTCAACCAGCACGCGCTCGCGGACACCGCCTCGCTGCTGGTCGTCGCGTTCGTGGGCGCGTGGTTCGGCCTGCACCGGTGGGCCCGACGACCCGGGCTGGTGGCCCCGACCCTGCGCGGCGTCTACCTGGTGCTCGACACCGCCATCGCCGGCCTGCTCGCGATCGGGCTCGGCGCAGGCAGCCCGATCATGCTCTACCTCATCGGGTCCGGCGTGCTCGGCGGTCTGCTGTTCTCGACGCGCACGGCTGCCGCCACCGCGGCCACGCTGTCGGTCGCCGTGCTGCTGGCCACGTGGGTGCGGTCGCCCGAGTCGTCCGGTCAGGTGCTGCTGGTGTCCCTGCCGCCGCTGGCCACTGCCGCCGGCCACGCCCTGCAGCGGCTGCTCGACCAGCAGCGGGACGACGCCCAGCGCATCGCCCGGCTCGACGCCAGCGAGGCAGCGGCCCAGGAGCGCATGCGGCTCGCGCGCGACCTCCACGACGGCCTCACGAAGTCGCTGCACGGCGTCGCCATGAGCGCCCAGGCCGACGCCACGCTGCTGGCCGACGGGCGGCTCTCGCTCGACGGCGCGGCAGGCTCCCTGCACCGCCTTGCTCGGATGATCGACGCGAGCGCCGTCCAGGCGCGCGAGCTCATCCACCAGACCAGGGCCGCCGCCGAGCCGCTGACGGCCGGGCTGACGCGCTGCGTCGACGAGTGTCCCGAGCTCGACCTGCGGGTGACCCTCGATGACGGCCTCGACGAGCTGAGGGTTCCCCGGCAGGTCCGCGCCGAGGTGGTGGCCGTCGTGAGCGAGGCGCTGCACAACGCGTCCAAGCACGCGCCCGGTGCCACCGTGCAGGTCGACGTCCGTGCCTCGGACGACGCGCTGCGTGTCGTCGTGTCGGACGACGGCCCCGGCTTCGACGCGTCGGCCGCCGCGGACCTGGTGCGCCACGGCCACTTCGGCCTGGCTGGCATGCGGGAGCGCGCCGAACGCGCCGGCGGCACCCTCACCCTCACCAGCACGCCGGGCGCCGGGGCGACGCTCGAGCTGCTCGTGCCGCTCGCCCCCGGTTCGGCACGGGAGCCACTGGCATGAGCCTTGACGTCGACCGCCCCGACGACCTCGTGGAGAGCGGCGGGCAGTCGTCGCTGCTGCGCGTGGTCGTCGCGGACGACAACCCGATCGTCCGCATGGGCCTCGTCCAGCTGCTGGGAGCGAGCGGGCGCATCGACGTGGTCGGCGAGGCATCCACCGGCCAGCAGGCGCTGGAGGCCGTCGAGCAGCACCGGCCGGACGTCCTCCTGCTGGACGTGCGCATGCCCGGTGGCGACGGCCTCGACGTGCTGCCCGAGGTGGCCGCGCAGACCCGGGTGCTCATGCTCACGCAGACCGACGACGACGACACCATCGTCGACGCGCTGCGCCGGGGGGCCGTCGGCTACCTGGTCTACGGGCAGTTCGACCCGACGTCCCTCGCGGTCGCGGTCCTCGGTGCGGCTCGCGGGGAGGCCGCGCTGTCCCCGGTGGCGGGGCGTGCCGTGCAGCGCTCGCTGATGCGACCCGTGCCGGTGGAGCCGCTCGCCGACGACCCGGCGCGGCACGTGCCGTGGGCGCAGCTGTCGGAGCGCGAGGTCGAGGTCATGACGCTGGTGGCCGCCGGCCTGACGAACACCGAGATCGCCACGCGACTGTTCCTGTCGGTCAAGACCGTCAAGAACCACCTCAACCGCATCTTCCCCAAGCTCATGGTGACGACCCGCTCGCAGGCGATCGCCCGCTGGGTCGGCACCGACGAGCCGGACGGCACGGGCCTTGCCTGACCCGTCCGGTTGGGCCCGCGATTGGGCCCGCAGGCCCTCTGCGCCCGTCGTCTCGCTCCGTAGCGTCGTCCTCGACACGGAGCCGGCGAATGGCGGCCCCCACCTCACGAAGGAGCTGGACATGCACTTCCTCTGTGCCTCGCTCACGGTGCTGGGCGCGCGCCTGACCGACCGGGTGCGCGACGACCGCGGCCAGACCGCCGCGGAGTACCTCGGCATCATCGTCATCGTCGCGGCGATCATCGCCGCGATCTCGCAGACGAACCTCGGGCAGCAGATCGGCAGCGCCATCGGCAGCAAGATCACCGAGATCGCCGGCGGCTGACCGACGCGACGACGACCCGCCGACCGTGCTGAACCGGCTGCGTCACGAGGAGGAGGGCCAGGTGTTCCCGGCCCTCCTCCTCGCCGTCGCGTTCATCCTCTTCATCGGCTTCGCGTGGGGCCAGGTCGGGCAGGCCGCCGACCAGCGGACGCAGACGCAGACGGCAGCGGACGCCGGTTCGGTCGCGGCCGGCAAGCAGGTGCGCCTCGAGGCCGTTCTGAGCGCGGTGAGCAGCCTGCCCACACCGCTGAGCCACCTCATCGACGTGGGCGGTGCAGGCGGCGCCACGACGGCGTGCGACGCGGCCGACCGCAACTGGTCGGCGAACAGGCACCGCACCACGCACCTGTCGTGCGCCGACCTCTCCGTCCAGCGCATCGGCAGCAACGGCGTCCGGGTCGACCTGGTGGGCCCGTCGGGTGAGCTGTCGCCAGGGCCGGTGACGGGCAACGAGAACACGCCGGTGCGGGTCCACAGCACGGTGCGCGTGAGCTTCCACCGCTGCCCCCAGGTGGACGGCGGTGGCCCTGCGGCGCTGGTCGCAGCCCGCATCGTCGATCAGGCGGCCCTGACCCTTGGCGTCGGCCCGACCGGCTGCGGCGACGGGCTCGGGGTCGGGCCAGGCTGGGGCAGCGTGCTGGGGCCGCTCCTCGGGGGCGACGGGGGCGAGCTGCCGGACGACGTCGCCGACCCCATCAGGTCGCTGAACCCGATTCGCCTGGCGGAGCAGAGCTTCCGGGTCGAGATCGTCGACTGAGGCTACCGGTGGTCGACGAGGCTGGCGGCGCCAGCAGGCGCCTCAGGTCACGCCGCGGGGCCCGCGACCGTGCGCGCCTCGTCGGCGCCCGCCCACTCCCCGCAGAACAGGCACGCCGTGCTGGTGCGCGGACGGTCGCACCAGGTGCACGCGGCCGTGGCCGGCAGCACGCCGGTGCCGAGCCACTCGTCGTCGTGGGCGGGCATCACCACGAGCTCGGCGCAGCCAGGGTCGGCCCAGGCGTCGGCGAGCAGCGCGTGGAGCGCCGGCTGCTGCACCACCTCAGCCTCGAGGCCCGCACGCTGCAGCAGCGTCAGCAACGCCGCCGGCAGGGGCGTGCCGGCGGTCAGGGCTCGCAGGGGGCCGGATGCCTGCGGCAGGGCGGGCTCCGGCCCTCGCAGCTGCGTGTCGTGAGCAGCGAGGTGCCCCACGGCCAGGGTGGGCGCCAGGCTCACGACGAACCGGCTCGACCACGGCAGGTAGGAGCGGAGCTGGTGGGCCAGCGTCACGGAGGGCAGGTCGAGGTCGGAGACACGCCGCACGACCCCGACGTCGAGGCAGAGGTCAGCAGCGTGCCGGACCGCCGCGGGCACCTGAGCCGGCACGAGCCGACCGCTCAGCAGTCCCCGCGCCACGGCGTCCGCCAGCACACCAGCGGCCAGCGGCCCGACCGGCACGTCGACCATCGCGATCCGGTCGGTGTCGAGCAACGAGCGCACCCGGGCGAGCCGTCGCCGGACGGCGCTGGCGTGGGGCGACCGCACGAGGACGAGCACGTCGGCCTCGTCGACCACCGAGCCCAGCACGTCGTACCAGGGGTCCACCGACTGCTTCGTGCGACCCTGTGCCGACGAGCGGTCGAGGTCGACGGTGCTCGGCCCGCCGGTGAGCAGACCCGTCACCGCGACGACTGCTGTCATGCATCCCCCTCGTTCGGCGGCGGGGCGCGGCCGTGCGCGGCCCCCGTCTCGACGGACATGATACGGCCCGGCCAGGAGGCCCCCGATGGAGAAGCTGACCCTTGTGGTCGACGGTCGCGTGGCCGCGCAGGTGGAACGCGCCCGCACGCTCGCCGAGCGGTCCCGGGGCCTGCTCGGCCGGGACGGCGTCGAGAGCGGCCTCGTCATCGAGCCCGCCTCGTCGCTGCACACGTTCGGCATGCGATTCGCCATCGACGTCGCCTTCGTGCGGCGTGACGGCACCGTCAGCGCCGTCGTCCACATGCCACGGCAGCGCCTCGGCCTCTGGCGTCCGCGCACCCGGTGGGTCGTCGAGACGGAGCCAGGACGGCTCGAGGAGTGGGGTGTCCGACGCGGCTCGCGGTTGCAGCTGCGGCCGCTCGTCTAGCTAGCCGGCTGCTCCGCCCGAGGTGGGGGCGAGCTCGAGCCGCACGTAGCCCAGCGCCACCCGGCCGTCGCTCCACCCGTTGTAGCGCGCCGGGTCGGCCCGCAGGGTCTGACCGACGTCGCACGGCGCCAGCACGTCGTGCCCCGCGAGGGCGTCGTGGGACTCGAGCAGCAGGCAGCTGCTCACCGTGCCCGGATCGGCCTCGACGGTGAGCGAACGCACGTGGACCCGCTCGCCCAGCGACGCGGGGAACAGGACGCGGCGGCCGTGCACGGCGGGCACCGTGAACGTCAGGGTCACCGCGCCGTCGGCGAGGTCGACCGGACCGAAGGTGCCGTCCGAGTGCCGTACCCGGCGGCCGTCGACGCGCACCTCGGTGCGCTCGGCAGCCCCGAGCGTCGCGGACGGGCCGGTGCGGTCGGGTGTCAGGTAGGTCAGGTCGACGGTCGAGTCCGGGAGCACCAGCTGGTCGCTGCGGCTCTGCGCGGTGGGCGCAACGACGAGCTCGACCCGCGTGCCGCTCGGCACCGTGGACAGGTGGGCGGTGACGTCGGCCGACACCACGTCGGAGGCGTCGGGGCCACCCGGGACGAGGGTGCGGACCACCACGATCCCGAGCACCGCGACGGTGGCGAGCACCAGCACTCCGACGACGACGAAGGTCACGACGAGAGCCGTGCGAGGCCGAGCCGCCACGTCGTCAGCGGAGCGCGCGCTCGACGCTGCGCGGGGCGAGCCGGTCGGCCGCGAGCGCGCCGCCCGCCACACCGAGCACCCCGAACACCCACTGCAGCGGAGTCTTGCCCGTCAGCCCGTCGGCCAGCAGCATCACCACACCGAGGACGGTCACGGCGACGACCGCGCTCCGACGGGCCGGCTCGGCCTCCACGCCGCGCCGCAGCATCGTCCACGTCGCCATCCAGCCGCCCGCCAGCGTCGACCCCGTCAGCGCGAGCGCACCCAGCACGAGGATGACCGCGCGCCGACCGCCGCTCGCGTCGCTCACGCCGTCCGTGCCGGCGATGCCGAGGCCCACGACACCGACCACCAGCAGCAGCACGCCGAGCGCCAGCAGGTCGGCCACGACCGCCGCGACCACCCCCAGCACGTACGCCCGCCCCGTCCTCGACTCGTCCTGCGGCGGCACCCACTGCTCTCGAAGGCCCGACATCAGGACGCCGACCCTGCCATCAGGCGCTGCTGGCACCGGACGACGGTGCCTCGTCGCCGGTCCACTCGAGAGACTTCGCGATCGACTCGATCTGGCAGCGGCTCTCGTCGTCCTGCGCGGCAGAGGCGGCGAGCTGGACGTAGCTGCCCTTGTCGGTGACGAAGGACGTCGTCCAGGTCGACCCCGTGGTGTCCTGGTTCTTGCCGAGGTGCGGTGACGTCTCGTGCTGCAGCAGGCCGGCCTTGGCGCCGCCCGGGCCCGGCCGCGGCTCGTTGGTCAGCACCGTGCCCCCCTGCACCTTCACCCGCGCATCGAAGACCTGCTGCGGGCCGGCCGGGAAGTCACCGGTGTACCCGGACTGCACGTTGAGCAGCACGACGCACGTGGGCAGCTGCCCCTGGCCGGCGAACGTCCAGCGGCGCACCGTGGTGCCGGGGGCGGGCGTCTCGCTCGGGGCCTCCACGAACTGGACGCCGTCGGAGAGCGTGAACCTCGCCGGCCCCTGCGTGACGACCTGACCCGTCGGGAGGGCGGAGTCGCCCCAGGGACGTGCCGGCGCCTTCGCCGAGCCGGAGTCGTCGCCACCGCATGCCGTCACAGCCGCCACCAGCGTCACCCCGATCACCAGGCCGACCAGCCGAGCTCGGATCCCGGTCATCCCCCGCACCTCTTCCACGGCACCATGCCCCGGGCCGGATCGTAGTAGAGGCTGGTGGTCGCGGTGCTCGCGCTCGTGCCCACCTCACCGCCCGCTCCGAACGTGATGAGGTCACCAGCGAAGAACCCTACCGTGAACGACGCCTCCGACCCCTCGTACGCCTGGGCGGTCAACGACGCCCCGCCGGCCGGCCCGGCCGTCGTGAAGCGGTCGACCAGCGCTGCGGTCGCCGTCACCGGGTCCTGGTAGCCGGGCGTGCCCGCGTCGGGCATGACCGGCAGGCCCACGCTGTTCAGCGCGTCGGCGAACGCGGTGCGGTTCTGCGGCACCGTCAGGTCGAGCGTCAGCGTGACCTTGCCCTGGGCCGTGCCGCCTCCCTCCAGCCCGATCGTGCCGGAACCCTTGGGCAGGCCGTTGCCCAGCGGGATGTCCCCGGTGTCGGACCCCGACAGCAGCGAGCTCTTCACGGTGCCGGCCACCTCGATGGAGGCCTCCACGGCGCGGCCGCCCTGGAGGGTGATGCCGATGACGCCCTCACCCTTGAGCTCACCGCTCGGACCCTGGCCCAGGATGCCGAGGGAACCCATGAGGTCACGGTTGGCCTTGATGTACACGGTCTGCTTGTCCTGCGTCTTGCCGTGCCCGGGCTCGACCTTGACGCCGAGGACCTGCATGCCCGTCGTGCCGACCTCGGCCTCGATGCCGGCCGATGCGGAGGCCGACGCGTCGTAGCTGGTGCCGGCCTCGATGTAGTACTCCTTGACGCCGCTGGCGGGCGTGGAGTACTCGGTGCCCGTGATCTTGTCGAGGCCCTTCTTCACCAGCCCGCCGAAGAGCGGCACCGAGTGGGCCACGATCTGCTTGCCCGGCTCCATCGCGCTCGCCGCGATGAAGTCGCGGGCGTCCTTCTCGTTGTCGAACTGGTACGTGCGCGAGCCGGTGCCCGTGAGGCCCCCCTTGACCTGCGCGGCGAGCCCCTCGCCGAGGCCGAACTTGCCCTCCTCGCCGAACATGACGTGCGCCCCGAGGTTGGCGCCCACCTGCTGGTCGACGAGGTACTTCGTCTCGCCCTGCGCGTCGACGACCTTGCGCAGCGCCAGCTTGCCGTTGCCTCCGAGGTTGACGCTGAACACCGTGACGTCCGCCTTGACGTCGTAGTCCTCGCTGTAGATCTCGCAGTCCGGCAGCGTCGCCTCGAGGTCGACCGGCTGGACGCTGCAGCTGCCACCGGTGATGCGGCAGATCGCCGCGGCGATGCCCTGGCCGATCTGCTGACCGAAGCCGGTCGAGAGCGTGGCGATGGTCATGACGACGACCGTCACCACCGCGATGACACCCAGGTACTCGCTGGAGACCTGGCCACGGTCGTCGCGCGCGGCGGACGGCACTCTACGCATGCGCCGCATCCTCGCGAGGCTCACCGGGAGGGCACAGGGCCCGTGGGCCCACCCGCGGGCCCAACGCGCCCGGGCTCCCTGACCGCGGTCAGCTGAGGACCCGCACCACCGCGTAGGTGCCGGCGGCCAGCAGGCCGGCACCGGGGAAGGTGAGCACCCAGGCGCCCACGATGTTGCCGGCCACGCCCCAGCGGACGGCGGACAGTCGCTTCGTGGCGCCGACGCCCATGATCGCGGACGTGATCGTGTGGGTGGTCGAGATGGGAGCACCGAAGCCCAGGCCGGCCACGTACAGCACGCTGGCGGCGGTCGCCTCCGCCGCGAAGCCGTGCGGCGGGTCCAGGTGGATGATGCGACGGCCGAGCGTGCGCATGATGCGCCACCCGCCGGCGTAGGTGCCGGCGGCCAGCACGGCCGCCGTCACGAAGTACACCCACAGCGGGATGTGCGGACCGTGGTGGTAGCCGCCGACGTTGAGGGCCAGGACGACGACACCCATCGTCTTCGCGGCGTCCTGCAGGCCGTGCCCGAGAGCCATCGCCGCCGCGGACGCCGTCTGCGCGTGCCGGAAGCCGCGGCTCACGCGACCCGGGTTGGCGCCCCGGAACATCCACAGGATCGCCGTCATCACCAGGTAGCCGAGCAGGAGGCCCACCATCGGCGAGATGAGCATGGGCACGATGACCTTCGTCAGGATCCCGTGCCAGAGCACCTCGGCGCTCGCCGCGAGCGCTGCTCCGCCGAGACCGCCGATCAGGGCGTGCGAGGACGACGACGGCAGGCCGAACCACCACGTGAGCAGGTTCCAGCCGATGGCGCCGACCATGGCAGCAGCCGTCACCGCGAGGCCGGAGTTGGCGGGCAGCCCGTGGATGTTGATGATGCCCTCGCCGACGGTGGCCGCGACCTTGGCGCCGAAGAACGAGCCGACGAGGTTGCCCACCGCCGCCAGGGCCAGCGCGACCCGCGGGGTCAGCGCGCGCGTCGAGACCGACGTCGCGATGGCGTTGGCTGCGTCGTGGAACCCGTTCGTGTAGTTGAAGACCATCGCCAGGAAGATGACGATGGCCACCAGGAGCCACTCCACGTCGTCAGGACTCCTTGACGGCGATGCTCTCGACGGTGTTCGCGACCTTCTCGAAGGCGTCCGCCGCGGCCTCCAGCTCCTCGACGACCTCCTTCAGCTTCATGATCTCCGTGGCCCGCAGGTCACCGTTGAAGAGCTCGGCGAGCAGCCTGCGGTACTGCTGGTCGCCCTCGTTCTCCAGACGGTTGATCTCGATCCAGTACTCCTGCAGGTCGCGCATCGAGCGCAGGCGCGTCATCGCCTCGGCCGTGAGCTCCGACATGCGCACGAGCACCTCCACCTGGGCGGCGACGCCAGCGGGCAGCTGGTCGATCTGGTAGAGGAAGATGAGGTCGACCGCGGCCTCCATCATGTCCATGCAGTCGTCGAGCGCGGAGGCGAGCGCGTAGATGTCCTCCCGGTCGAACGGGGTGATGAAGGAGGAGTTGACCTTCTTCATGATGGCGTGCGTCGACTCGTCGGCCGCGTGCTCGGCGTCCCTCATCCTGCCGGCGAGGGCCTCGCGCTCGCTGGGCTCGGAGCCCAGCACCTCGGTGAGGATGGCGCTGCCGACGACGAGGTGGCCGGCGGAGGTGGCGAAGAGGTCGTAGAACCCGGTGTCCTGTGGCGTCAGGCGAAAGCCCACGAAGTGCTCCGTGTCACGGGGACGTGCCCGCACCGGCGACGAAGCAGCCACCGGTCGCGCGAGCGGCTGCCCGGGTGGGGCTGCCTCACCGATCGTAGGGGCACCCGAGCCGGCGGGTACAACCTGGGGCGTGTGGCGAGACCCACGGCCCCTGCCGATCCGGCATGATCGTCCTGCGAGCGGCGTCGACCTGACGCCCGTTGGAGGGGACGTGCTGATGAGCGCAAGGCAGGTGGGGGCCGCGAACCGCGGGACCGGACGTCGGCCTGGGAGCGAGCGCCTCGCGTGACCGCCCCTGCCATCGAGATCACCGGGCTGCGCAAGAGCTACCGCAGCCTGCGCCGTCCCACGCAGCGGGCGCTGGACGGGCTCGACATGCTCGTCGAGCAGGGCGGCGTGCAGGGGTTGCTGGGCCCCAACGGTTCGGGCAAGACGACGACGATCCGCGTGCTGCTGGGGCTGGCCAGGGCCGACGGCGGCGACGTGCGGGTCCTCGGCCACCCCGTGCCGGCGGAGCTGCCGCAGGTCGTCGGGCACGTCGGGGCGCTGGTCGAGAACCCGCTGTTCCTCCCCGGCCTGTCCGGACGCACGAGCCTCGACCTGCTGGCGCGGTCCGTCGGCGTCCCCGGCACCCGCGTCGACCACGTGCTCGAGACGGTGAAGCTGCGCGAGCGCGCCGACGACCGGGTGAAGACGTACTCGCTGGGCATGCGCCAGCGACTCGGCATCGCCGCGGCCCTGCTCAAGGACCCGAGGCTGCTCATCCTCGACGAGCCGAGCAACGGGCTCGACCCCGCCGGCATGAAGGAGGTGCGCGACCTCGTCCGCGACCTCGCGACGGACGGCCGCACCATCGTCATCTCGTCCCACCTGCTCAGCGAGGTGCAGCAGGTCTGCGACCGCGTGACGATCATGTCGCGCGGGCAGGCGCTGCTGTCCGGCCCGGTGGACGAGGTGCTGCGTGCCCACGGACGCCGCGGGGTGCTCGTGGGCGTCGCCGACCGTGACCTCGCCGCGACGACCCTGCGCCAGGCCGGGTTCGACGTCCAGCCGCTGCCGGACGGACGCCTCGAGGTCGGCGTCACCGGCCGGCCCGTGGACGACCCGAGCGCGCTGACCGAGCTGCTCGGCCGGAGCGGCCAGTGGGTGAGCCACCTGTCCGTGGCGGCGGCCGATCTCGAGAGCGCCTTCCTCCAGATCACCGCCGGCCACGGGCTCGGCGAGCAGTCGAGCGCGGCGGACGCCGGTCAACCGGCAGGGCAGGGGCAGCCACGATGAGCGGCACGACGCCGTCGACGGCGCAGGCCCGACCGCACGAGACGGGAGGCGT
This sequence comes from Actinomycetales bacterium, assembly GCA_035707965.1. Lineage (GTDB taxonomy): Bacteria > Actinomycetota > Actinomycetes > Actinomycetales > Angustibacteraceae > DASSTJ01. Next base: position 21,710 of record DASSTJ010000078.1, on the reverse strand, counting down.
CTTCGGGCCGGACGGCGTGCCGACGTCCCCGCGTCCGGTCGCGTCGACCTCGCGGGGGTCGCTGCTCCTGGCCGAGCTGAGCCGCCTGCGACACCGCCGGCTGGTCGCCGCCCTGCTGCTGCTGGGGCTGGTCACGATCATCGGTGCCATGGGCGTGGTCTTCGCGACGCACACCACCGACGTGGCAGCCGCGCACGCGAAGGCGCAGCACCAGCTGGCGGAGGAGTCGAAGAACCAGCAGGTGTACGCGCAGCAGTGCCTTGCCGACCCGGGCATCCCGCAGTCCGAGAAGGACAACGGTGCCTGCGACATGGGCACGCTGACCGAGGACCTGTTCTTCGTCGACCCCCGGTTCAGGGCCGACCCCGGCCTGCCCATGGTGGCCACGGGCATCGGCGTCGGCGGGGCCCTCCTCGCGGCCCTGCTGGCAGCGACGGGCGTGGGGGCCGACTGGTCCAGCCGCAGCATCGTCACGCTGCTCACGTGGGAGCCCCGACGGCTGCGCTTCCTCGGCGCCCGGCTCGCGGCCATCGCGGGCTTCGTCGCCGCCGTGGGCGTCGCCGCCCAAGCCCTCGGGCTGGGGCTCGGCGCTCTCACGGTGCAGCTGCGCGGCACCTGGCAGGACGCGCCTCCGCCGGGACCGGAGCAGTCCTACGACACCGGCATGCTGACGGCGGGCCACTTCTGGCCCGAGCTGCTGGCGCTGCAGCTGCGCGCGGTGCTGATCATGGTGCTGGTGGCGCTGGTCGCCGCGACGCTCGCCACGGTGTTCCGCAGCACCGGGGGCGTGCTCGGTGTCGCCTTCGGCTGGTTCGCCGTCGTCGAGGTCGGGGTCCACGCGGTCTTCGGTGGCCGCTGGGTGGTGCGCTACCTGCTCACGGAGAACCTGGCGGCAGCGATCATCCCCGGTGGCAACGACCTGTACATCGGTCAGCACCTCACCGCGAACGGGATGGAGCCGCGGCTCGTCCACCTCTCGAACGGTGCCGGCCTGCTCTACCTCGTGGTCCTGGCCGGCGCGCTGTGCGTGGTCGCGGCCGCGCTGCTGCGGCGGCGTGACCTCTGAGGCCGCGTCGTCGCCCGGCGTCAGCGCAGTCCGAGCGCCTCGTCGATCTGGTCGAGCGACATCGGACCCTCGCTGTGCGTCGCCGCCACGACCAGCTCGCCCACGAGCGCGATCTCGTCGTCGAGGGCGTCGTCGCGCAGCACGTCGCCGCGCGACGGGACGTCCTGCCCGTTCGTGGTCTCACTCACAAGATCACCGTACGCACAACCTGAGGGTCCCGGGGGAAGATCGGCCAAGTTGTCGTGCCATTGGCACGTTCCTGTCACACGCAGGTCCCCGTGCACGCTACCCCGCCGCTACCCCGCTGCTGTGGCCGCGGTCGCGCTCGGGGCCGTGCTCGACGACCGGGGCTGCGTCGCGGGCGGGGTCCCAGGGGTGGCGACCGGCGGCGTGCCCGGTGACGGGCCCGGCGTCGGCGGGTTCGACCCCGGCTGGCCCTGCTTGGGCGGCTTGACCGTCGTCCGGTCGATGCTCACGGAGGTGAGCCCGAGCCCACCGACGGTGACGTCGTCGTAGGCCACCAGCTGGCCGGCGCGGTCCCCCGACTTCGCGAAGTACAGCAGCGTGGCCTCCAACGGCACCGGCTTGCCCTCCGTGAGCCGCTCGAACCCCGCGGACGTCAGCCCGGCACCGCCGGTGGACCCCTCGACCATGACCCTGGTGCCCTTCTCCTCCCGGACGCTCCGCTTGTGCAGGTGCCCGGACAGCACGAGCGGCACCGAGCCGAGAATCGCGTCCAACCGTGTCGGGTCGTGGACGACGGCGATCTGCACCGGCTGCTCTCGGTGGACCAGGTCGTACCGCCGGATCCGGTCCGCCAGCTTGGCGACCGAGGCGGCGACCGCGTCCTTGCCGATCGTGTCGCCTTCGCCCTCGGCGGGGGTGTTGCGGGGGTCAGCGATGCCCGCGATGGTCAGCCCGTCGATCGTGCGCACGTCGTCGTCCAGCACGACCGCGTTCTTCTGCTTGGCGACCGCCTCGGCGATGCCCTCGGAGTCGTGGTTCCCGCGGACGAAGACGTAGGGCACGCCGAACGTGCCGATCCGGGTCACGAAGCCCTGCTCGACCTCGCTGCCCCATGTGCTCAGGTCACCCGAGTCGACGATGGCGTCCACCTTGAACTGCGTGACGAGCCGCTGCGTCAGGTCGTAACCGAGCGGGTTGAGGTGCAGGTCCGAGATGTGCAGCACGGTCGTGACGCCGGCCCCGGTGTCGGGGTCGAAGCCGGGCAGCCGGTCGCCGAGCGCGTAGAGGGTCGTGACGGACTGGACGAAGTCCGACAGGCCGGACCGGTAGTTCTCGAGCTGTTCCGCCAGGTTCTCGGTGCGCTGCTGCACGTACGGCGCGCTGCTCAGCAGGCCCGTGAACTGCGGCTCCGCGAGCTGCTCGCCGTCGAACGACAGCGCCGTCGCCCCGGCCAGCACCGCGCCCACGCCCATCGTCACCGACATCCCCGCCGCGATGCCCCGCCACCCCCGCGCTGCGATGCCCACCAGCAGGCCCGACCCCAGCAGGGCGCAGCCGAACGTCCAGCCGAGCGAACGCACCACGGCGCCCTTGATGTCGTCCGGCGCCTGCTCCTGCAGCTGCTGCAGCGCGTCCGGCCGGGCGACGACGCGCCTGGCTTCGTCGAGGTCCACCGACTCGATGAGCGCCTGCACCGCGATCGGGCTCTGGTGCGTGTCGAAGCGCACCGATCCCGCCGGGGGCAGGCGGACGACGACCCCAGGGTGCAGGCTCGGCCGCACCTTGACCTGAACCGCCAGCGGCCCGACGTCCGCGTGCGTCGCCGGAGCCAGCGCCGCCCCGGCACCCGCCCCGAGCAGGGCGAGCGCGCTGACCACCAGGATGCGCCAGGCATCGTGACGCGTCAGCGGACGCAGGAGCGGGCGAAGAAGATCCATCTCGGGCAAGTCTGGCGTACCGACGCCAGCGGCGCCGCCGGGCGGGGCCGCCGAACCGGCAGGAGGGGTGTGGGCGTCGGGCTGGGAGCGCCTCACGGCGCACGGCCGCTCGGAGCGGCTTCAGTTGGGACCCGGGGCTACCGCAGCCCGACGCCCGGGTGCTCCACGGGGGAGCACCACGAGTGTGCACAACCTCGGCACGTGATCGCATGTTCCCGAGCGTGTCTCCCTCGTGTCACCCGCTCGGCTCTGGAGTCGGTCGCCCCCCGGCGGTGTCAGCGCAGGGCGTGCGCGCGCCAGGAACGAGCGGCGTGCTCGAGGTCCTCGGCCGTCTGCTGCAGGGACGCCGCGCGGCGGGTCAGCTCGTGCGCCGCCAGGTCGTCCGGGTCGTCGTCCGCTCGCAGCGCACGGCCGGCGGCGACCACGCGGCAGAAGGCGGCGCCCCGCTCGAGGGCGACGTCGAGGTCACCCGTGTAGACCCCGGTGAGGACGGCGTCCACGAGCTGTCGCATCTCGTCCGGCCCCGGTGGTTCCGCCACCCCCGCCACCACGTGGGGCACCTCGGCGAGGGCCAACCCGGCGCGGTAGTCGAGGGAGGCGCCGACGGCGTCGCGACGCACCCACTCGCGCAGCACGTACATGCGCCACAGCGCACCGGGCAGCGAGCGCGCGGGGCGGCCGGCCCACAGGTCCGCGATGGTGTCGATGCCGTGCTCGTCGACGAGCCTGACCAGCCGTGCCGTCGTCGTCGGGTCGCTGCTGCTGCGCCCGGTCTCGACGATCGCCGCCGCGGTGGCGTGAGCCGCCTCGGCGATGCGTGCCGGGTCCGGGGAGCCGGCCAGCGAGTCGAGGGCGGCATGGCTGAGCAGCGCTGGACGTCGGGGCCGGTCTCGGCCGGAGCCGGGGGTGGGGGTGTCGGTCATCGCCGACCATGGTCGCACCGGCGACACCCCGCCGGCACCACGTGAGGCGGATGGTTGCCGGTCACGGGGACGCCCGCGGGTGAACGCGCAGCCCGAGCGACCGGATCGACCGGATCGGCCCAGCCACGCCGTCCGCACAGCCGGACGATGGTGAAGGGTTCGCAGAGATCCGTGCTCGAGGGCGACAGCAGGCCCGAGCAGCGCGCAGAGTGGAGGGAACCGCGCTCGCGCGCGGACCGTCCTACCGGTAGGGACGAGCAGGGAGCGACATGACTGAGCAGGTGGCCGACCGGCCAGCACGGCGACAGTGGCGCTGGGCCGTTCCGGGCGTGGTGGTGGCGGCGGTAGCCGCAGTCGTGGGGCTGCGACCCGTCATGGCGGACGCGTCCCCGGAGCTGCCCCCGCGCACGGCGGCCCAGCTGCTCGCCAGCCTGCCGGAGGCAGCAGCGCACCCGTTCTCCGGGACGGTGCGCACGACCGCGCGACTCGGCCTGCCGGACCTGCCCACGAGCGTCCAGGGCCAGCACGGTGACCTGTCCGCGACCAGCCTGCTGACCGGCACGCACACCCTGCGTGTCTGGTACGCCGGCCCGGACCGCCAGCGCGTCTCCCTGGAGGAGGGCCTGGCCGAGCTCGACCTGGTGCACCGCGGCCAGGACGTCTGGACGTGGAGCAGCGACAGCCGGTCCGGCGTGCACGTGCGCCTGCCGAAGCACGCCGCGCCGCCGTCGTCGTCCTCGCCGTCCTCGCCGTCCACCACGCCGTCGGTCCCACCGACCTCGCCGCTGCCGCAGGGCCTCCTGCGTGACCTGACGCCGCAACAGCTCGCCCAGCACCTGCTCTCCGCCATCGACCCCACGACGAAGGTGACGGTGGACGGCACCGCGTCGGTGGCCGGGCGCGCCGCCTACGAGCTCGTCGTCGCGCCACGCCAGCAGGGATCCCTGATCCGGCAGATCCGCCTCGCCGTGGACGCCCGCACGTCGCTCCCCCTGCGGCTGCTGGTCCTCAGCACGCGCGCGTCCGACCCGGCGTTCGAGACCGGCTTCACGTCGATCAGCTACGACGTGCCGAGCGACTCCGTCTTCGCGGCGCCGGACGGGCCCATGAAGCAGCTGGAGCTCCCGCGGCCCGGCCGCGCGCCCCACGCCCCCAGCCCGTGGCCGGCGGGCACGGCACCGACGGTGATCGGCACGGGCTGGACGTCAGTCCTGGAGCTGCCGAGCCTGCCCGACCTCGGCGCGCTGACCAGCGGCCGCCAGGGCGCCGCCACGACCGAGCCGAGCGGCGCCGTCCTGACGCCTCGACCCCAGGGCAAGGGCGACACCGACGGCGGCGGCAACCAGCCGGCGCCGTCCGCGCCGACCCGCACGACCGAACCTGTCGGCCCGCCCAGGCCGATGGGGTCGGACTCGAGCCCGTCCACGGACGGTGCGGCCACGGCCAACCAGCTGCTGGGTGCGCTCCTGCGGTCGAGCACGCCGGTGTCCGGCAGCTACGGTCACGGGCGTCTGCTGCAGACGGCGCTGGTGACGGTGCTGGTCCTCGACGACGGTCCGGTGTTCGTCGGCGCGGTCACCCCGCAGGTGATCACACAGGCCGCGGCCACCAGCGCCCGTTCGTGAAGCAGCGGGTCGTGGAGCAGCGGGTCGGTCGCCCGTGACGGCCGCCATCACGTCGCAGGCGCTGACCAAGCGGTTCCGCGGCGGGCAGGTCGCCGTCGACGCCATCGACCTGGACGTCCCGCGGGGCGCCGTCTACGGGTTCCTGGGACCGAACGGATCGGGCAAGACGACGACGATCCGCATGCTCCTCGGGCTCGTCCGCCCCACCGGTGGCACCCACACCCTGCTCGGCGCGCCGATGCCGCACGGCGGCTCGCAGGTGCTCCCGGCGGTCGGTGCGCTGGTCGAGGGCCCCGCGTTCCACCCGTACCTGTCGGGCCGCGACAACCTGCTGCGCCTGGACGCCGCCGACCGCACCGTCGGCGGCGACGGCGCGCGCAGGCGCGTCGACCACGCCCTGGAGCGCGTCGGCCTGGCGGCTGCCGCCACGAAGCGCTACCGCAGCTACTCGCTGGGCATGCGCCAGCGGCTCGGGCTCGCCGGTGCGCTGCTGCGTCCGCGCGAGCTGCTCGTGCTGGACGAGCCGACCAACGGGCTCGACCCGCAAGGCACCCGTGAGGTGAGGTCCCTCGTGCGCGAGCTCGGCGCGAGCGGCGCGACCGTGTTCGTCTCGTCCCACCTGCTCTCCGAGATCGAGCAGGTGTGCGACCACGTCGGCGTCATGAGCCACGGTCGCCTCGTGTTCCAGGGCACGATGACGGGCCTGCGCGAGGCCGCCAACCCGCGAGTGCGCGTCGAGACCAGCCGCCCGGACCTCGCCGCGACGGTGCTGCGCGACGCGGGCACCGGCGCACCCCAGGTCGGCAGGACGTCCGTCGTCGCCGAGCTGTCGCGTCCGGGCGAGCCACCGGTCGCGACCGAGCTCCTCACCGAGCGCCTGGTCGCCGCGGGGGTGCCGGTGCGACAGCTGGTGATCGAGGGCGCCGCGCTCGAAGACCTGTTCGTCGGGCTCACGGGGGAGGGTTTCGATGTCGACCAGTGAGCTGCAGACGACTCGGACGGGCACGGACGTCGGTGCCGAGCCGGACCGTGACACCCGGCCCAGCGGAGCAGCGGCCCTCGCCCGTCTCGTGCGCTCGGAGCTGCGGCTCGTGCTCCTGCGCCGACGCAACGTCGCGATGCTGGCGGTCCTGGCCTGCGGCCCGCTGCTCATCGGCATCGCCGTCCGGGTGGCGGGACAGAGCTCGGGAGGGCCGGCGTTCCTGGGGCAGATCACGGAGAACGGCCTGTTCCTGGTGTTCACGTCGTTGACGGTGGCGCTGCCGCTGTTCCTGCCGCTGACGATCGCGGTGGTGTCGGGCGAGTCGGTCGCCGGCGAGGCGTCGACGGGCACCCTGCGCAACCTGCTGGTCGTGCCGGTCGGCCGCACCCGGCTGCTCGTCGTCAAGCTGGTCTCGGTGCTGGTGTTCGGGCTCGTGGCCACGCTCGTCGTCTGGGCGTCGGCGGTGGTCGTGGGGCTGGCCCTCTTCCCGCGCGGCGACATGCTGCTGCTCTCGGGCACCTCGGTCGGCCTGGCCGAGGGCTTCTGGCGGGCGCTGCTGGTAGCGCTGTACGTGGCCGCGATGCTGGCGGGGCTCGGGGCGATCGGCGTGTTCGTGTCCACGCTCACCGAGGTGCCCATGGGTGCCATGGCAGCCACGGCGGTGCTGACGATCCTCACCCAGATCGTCGGCACGGTGCCGCAGGTGCGGGTCGTCTGGCCGTACCTGTTCACCAACCCGTGGTTCGCGTACGGCGACCTGCTGCGCACACCGGTGGCGGGTCACGCCATGCTGGTCGGCCTCCTCACGCAGGCCCTGTACGTCGCCGTCTTCGGCTCGTTGGCGTGGGCGCGGCTGAGCTCGAAGGACGTCAGCAGCTGACGGGCGCGAACGCGGCCGTGGCTTCCGTCACGTCCGCTGCGTAGGGTGACCTGCGTGACCGAGCACCCCCACGACGTGCGTACCGTCGTCGACGTCCTGCACGCCACCGTGCGGCGCGACCCTCAGCGTCCCCTCTTCGCCCGCCGCACGACGTCCGGTTTCGTCGACGTCAGCGCGAGCCAGTTCCTGGACGACGTGTCGGCCCTGGCCCGGGGCTTCGTGGCCGCCGGGGTGGAGCCGGGCGACCGCGTCGGCATCATGTCCAAGACCCGCTACGAGTGGACGCTCGCGGACTTCGCGCTGTGGTCCGTGGCGGCGGTGCCGGTGCCGATCTACGAGACGTCGTCGGCCGAGCAGGTCGGCTGGATCCTCGGTGACGCCGAAGCGGTCGGCTGCATCGTGGAGACACGCGGGCACGCCGCCCGCGTGGAGGAGGCCCGGGGCACGAACGGGGGGCTGCCCGCCCTCCGCCACGTCTGGCAGGTCGAGGACGGCAACCTGCCGACGCTGGAGTCCTTGCGCGAGGAGGGGCAGGCCGTCGAGGCGTCCGAGCTCGAGCGCCGCGCCGAGGCGCTGACCGCCGAGTCGCTGGCCACGCTGATCTACACGTCCGGCACGACCGGCCGGCCCAAGGGCTGCATGCTCACCCACGACAACTTCGTGGCCGAGTGCACGAGCGCCATCGCGATGCTTCCCGAGCTGTTCGAGCGCGACGACGCCAGCACGCTGCTGTTCCTGCCCCTGGCCCACGTGTTCGGTCGCATGATCGAGGTCGCGATGGTCATGAAGGGAGCCCGCCTCGCGCACAGCGACCCGGCTCGCCTCCTCAAGGACCTCGAAGCCACGCAGCCCACCTTCGTGCTCGCCGTGCCGCAGGTGTTCGAGAAGGTCTTCGAGTCGGCACGCCGCAAGGCCACCGCGGACGGCAAGGGCAAGATCTTCGGCATCGCGGCGGCCACCGCCACGGCGTACAGCGAGGCCCTGGACACGGGCGGCCCCGGCCTGCTGCTCAAGGCGAGGCACGCGCTCTTCGACCGACTGGTCTACGCCAAGCTGCGGGCGGCGCTCGGCGGGCGGGCCGACTGGGCCGTATCGGGCGGCGCACCCCTCGGCGCCCGCCTGGCCCACTTCTTCCGAGGCGTCGGCGTGACCGTGCTCGAGGGCTACGGGCTGACGGAGACGACCGCGGCCGCCGCGGTCAACAACCGGACGGGCACGCGCATCGGCACCGTGGGACGCACGCTTCCCGGCTTCGAGCTGAAGACGACGCTCGACGGCGAGGTGTGCATCCGCGGCCGCCACGTCTTCACCGGCTACTGGAACAACGAGGCCGCTACCAAGGAGGCGCTCGACGCCGACGGCTGGTTCCACACGGGCGACCTCGGACGCATCGACGACGACGGCTTTCTCACGATCACCGGCCGGTCGAAGGAGATCATCGTGACGGCGGGCGGCAAGAACGTCGCTCCCGCCGCGCTCGAGGACGTCGTCCGGGCCCACCCGCTCGTGGCGCAGTGCATGGTGGTCGGCGACCAGCGCAACTACGTGGGCGCCCTCGTCACCCTCGACGAGGAGTCGGTGCCGGGCTGGCTGAGCGAGAACAAGCGGGCACCCCAGCCGGTGTCCGAGCTGACGGACGACGCCGCCGTGCGGGCCGCCGTCCAGTCCGCCGTCGACGCCGCGAACTCGACGGTCTCGTCGGCCGAGCAGATCCGTCGTTTCCGCATCCTGGACGCCGCGTGGACGGAGGACACCGGGCACCTGACGCCGACCATGAAGCTGAAGCGCACCAAGGTCCTGGCGGACTTCGCGGACGAGGTCGAGGCGCTGTACGCGCCGCGGCACTGAACGAGACGGTCACGGCAGGTCGCAACCGGACCAAGGTGGGGGACACTGAGACATGGCCAAGTTCCTCGTCATCATCGAGCTGGTGCTGCTCGTCTACTGCCTGGTCGACTGCATCCAGTCCGACCCGGCCGACGTCCGCACGCTGCCCAAGCCGATCTGGGTGCTCCTGATCATCGTGCTGCCCCTGTTCGGCGGCATCGGCTGGCTGCTCGCTGGCAAGCCGGAGCGCGGCGCCGCGGCGGCGCGGCAGGTGTCGTGGCCGTCCACGAGGACGAGCGGATTCCCTGAGCACGAGCGGCCCGCGCCGCCCAAGGGTCCGGACGACGACCCGGACTTCCTGCGCAGCCTGCGCGAGACCGACGCCGAGCACGAGCGCACCCTTCGCCAGTGGGAGGACGACCTGCGCGAGCGCGAGCGCCGGCTGCGCGACGGCGACCAGCCGCCGGACCGTCCCACCGACGCCACCTCCTGAGCCGCTGGCGGCGCCTCGACACCCATCTGGGGGAACGCGCGACGGGGCCGTCCGGGTGACGCCCCGGCGTTCGGGTGAACCGGCGCTGATGATCATCAGAACCGTTCAGGCGCACCGGCGCGCTGCCGATCAGGTGGTCACGGGTCACGGACGACCCCGACGACCACAGGAGACCGCCGCATGGACGACCGGGGCACGGATGCCCTCGGTGCAGCAGGGCCCCCGCCCGCGAAGCGCCGCAGCACCGACCACCGCTCGAGCGAGCAGCGGCTTCGGCGCGTCCTGCCCAGGCGGTCGCGCGAACAGCCGACTGTGCCCGTGGAGCCCTGGCACGTCCCGTCGCTCAGCAGCCACCAGATCGCCCGCACCATCGGCAGCGCGTGCTTCTTCGGCGCCGTGCTGGCCATCGCGTGGGGCCTGATCCCGAGGCCCGGCTCGCACGCGCTGGACGCCGTCCTCGGCCTCGCTCTCGCCATGCTCGTGCTCGGCGCCGTCCTGCTGTCCGGCGCGACCGACCGCCTCCCGGTCTGGACGATGCACGTCGTGATCGCCGTCTCCCAGCTCGTGATCACGATCGGCTTCGTCGTCGCCCAGGACCCGACGGGCGACCTGCGCTGGTTCTACGTGTGGGGCGCGCCGCTCGCCACGATCTTCGTCCGCCGTCGCACCGCTGGCCTGCACCTCGCGTGGTCGTCCGCGCTGCTGACCGCGGCCCTGGTCGTGCTGGGAGCCCCGCTCGCCGTCGGTGCGTCCGTGTGGCTGATGACGCTCGGGACGGTGGCCGCGGCGACCGCGCTGGCGTGGTGGATCTCCCGGGGGATGCGCGCGACCGAGGAGGAGTCTCTCTACGCGGCCATGCACGACCCCCTCACCGGGCTGCCCAACCGGCAGTACTTCGCCCACGCCACGGCCCAGGCGCTCACGCGTCGGCAGCAGGACGGCGGAGAGGTCCACGTGCTGCTCATCGACCTGGACGCGTTCAAGCTGGTCAACGACACCTACGGGCACACGGCGGGTGACGAGCTGCTCTGCGTCTTCGCGCAACGGCTCAGCAGCCAGGTGCGCTCGCGCGACACCGTGGCGCGGCTCGGCGGCGACGAGTTCGCGATCGTCTACGACGACCCGACGGGCAAGCTCGACCCCACCGCCGCCGTCCGGCGTCTCGAGCACACGTGGACCGCCCCGTTCGACCTGCCCGACGGCACCGTCTACACGACCGGGTCCGTCGGGATCACGACCGCGACCGACGACTGCGCCGACGCCGACTCGCTGCTGCGCGAGGCGGACGCGGCGATGTACCGGGCGAAGGCCACCGGGCGCGGCGGGTACGCCGTCTTCGACGAGGGCATGCGCGACCACGCGGCCAGCCGGCTGCAGCTCGACCGGGCGCTGCGTGAGGCGCTGGGGCTCGGGCAGATGTGGGTGGCCTACCAGCCGGTCGTGGACCTGGCGAGCGGCCGCGTCACCGGCGTCGAGGCCCTGCTGCGCTGGAACCACCCGCAGCTCGGGCCGGTGTCGCCCGCGGAGTTCATCCCGGTGGCGGAGGAGAACGGCCTCATCGTCGAGATCGGCACCTGGGTGCTCGACCAGGCCTGCTCGCAGCTCAGCGCGTGGCGGGCCGCCGGCCTCGTGGACCGCGACTTCAGCGTGGCCGTCAACGTGTCGGCGCGGCAGGTCACGCCGACGCTCGCTGAGGTCGTGCGCGAGACCCGCGCCCGGCACGGGATCGACGACCACGCGCTGGTGCTCGAGCTGACCGAGTCGATCCTGCTGGACGACGCCCCCGAGCCCACCGCCGTGCTGAACGAGCTGCAGATGGCCAACGTGCGGCTGCACCTCGACGACTTCGGCACCGGCTACTCGGCGCTGTCGTACCTGAGCCGGATCCCGCTGGCCGCGTTGAAGATCGACCAGAGCTTCGTGGCCGACCTGACGGTGTCACCGTCGCGCTCGGCGGTGGTCACGGCCATCGTGTCGATGGCGCACGCCCTCGACCTGCGCGTCGTCGCCGAGGGCGTCGAGACCCGGGAGCAGGCGCTGCGGCTGCGTCAGCTCGGCTGCGAGCACGCGCAGGGCTACCTGCTCGGGCGGCCGTCGCGTCCCGAGCAGCTCGTCGACGCCCTCGCCGCCGCCGGCCCTTGCGACGCCCTGTCGCTCCGCTGACCCACCCCCGACGTCCGCCCCCATCTTCGAACTTGGTCAACCTTGTGACGCTAAAAGCGCCCTTTCGCGTACACAAGGTTGACCAAGTTCGCCTTCACAGGGGGGCGACGTCGGTGATGCGGACGACGGGAGCGCCCTGCTCGTCCGACGCGCCGAGGTCGACCTCGGCGCTGATCCCCCAGTCGTGGAAGCCCTGCGGGTCGTCGAGCACCTGACGCACGACCCACCGGTCACGGTGCTCCTGGACCTGCAGCAGCTGCGGGCCGCGCGCGTCCGGGCCGGTGCCGATGTCGTCGTGCTCCTCCCAGTACGCGGCGAGCGCGCCAGCCCAGTCGTCGGCCGACCACGCCGTGCCTGCCGGCAGGTCCGCGTCGAGGGCGGCGAGATCGTCCCAGCGGCGCAGCGCCGCCAGCTCGACACGGCGGAACATGGCGTTGCGCACCATGACCCGGAAGGCGCGGCGGTTCGCCGTGACCGGGCGGACCGCGTCGTCCGGGCGCTCCGCGAGCCGAACGGTCTCGGGATCGGCGTCCGGGCTGGTGAGGGCTTCCCACTCGTCGAGGAGGCTGGAGTCGGTCTGCCGGACCGTCTCGCCGAGCCACTCGATGAGGTCGGTCAGCTCGTCCGTCTTGAGGGAGTCAGGAACGGTGTGCCGCAACGCCTTGTAGGCGTCGGTGAGGTAGCGCAGCACGAGGCCCTCGGAGCGGGCGAGCCCGTAGTAGGCGACGAGCTCGCCGAACGTCATCGCCCGCTCGACCATGTCGCGCACGACCGACTTCGGCGAGAGCGCGTTCTCGGCGACCCACGGGTGGCCCTGTCGGTAGATCTCGAACGTCGCCTCCAGCAGCTCGGCCAACGGCTTCGGCCACGTCACCTCCTCGAGGAGGTCCATCCGCTCTTCGTACTCGATGCCCTCCGCCTTCATGGCGGCCACCGCGTCGCCGCGTGCCTTGAACTGCTGGGACGTGAGCAGCGGGCGCGGGTCGTCGAGCGTGGCCTCCACGACCGACACGACGTCGAGCGCGAAGGTGGGCGACCCGGCGTCCAGGACGTCGAACGCCGCGAGCGCGAACGGGGACAGCGGCTGGTTGAGTGCGAAGTCGCTCTGCAGGTCGACCGTCAGGCGCACGGTGCGGCCGTCCTCGTCCGGCTCGGGAAGCCGCTCCACGACGCCGGCGGTGATGAGCGCGCGACCGATCTCGACGGCGCGACGCACGAGCCGCACCTGCTTCGCCGGCTCCTCGTGGTTGTCACGCAGCAGGGCCCGCAGGTTCGCCACCGGGTCCCCGGGACGGGCGATCACGCCCAGTACCAACGAGTGCGTCACGCGCATCCGCGAGATGAGGGCCTCCGGATCCGCGGACACCAACCTCTCGAAGGTCTGCTGGCTCCAGCTGACGAAACCTTCGGGCGCCTTCTTGCGCACCACCTTGCGGCGCTTCTTCACGTCGTCGCCGGCCTTGGCGAGCGCCTTCTCGTTCTCGATGACGTGCTCCGGCGCCTGGACGACGACACTGCCGGAGGTGTCGAAGCCGGCTCTCCCGGCGCGGCCGGCGATCTGGTGGAACTCACGGGCGTTCAACAGCCGCTGCCGGCGGCCGTCGTACTTGCTCAGAGCCGTCAGGACCACCGTGCGGATGGGCACGTTGATGCCCACGCCCAGGGTGTCGGTACCGCAGATCACCTTGAGCAGCCCGGCCTGCGCCAGGTTCTCGACCAGCCGCCGGTAGCGCGGCAGCATGCCGGCGTGGTGCACGCCGATGCCGTGCCGCACCAGTCGCGACAGCGTCGTGCCGAACCCCTTGGTGAAGCGGAAGCCGCCGATCCGCTCGGCGATGGCGTCCTTCTCCTCACGGCTGCAGACGTTGACGCTCATGAGCGCCTGCGCACGCTCCAGCGCCGCCGCCTGCGTGAAGTGGACCACGTAGACCGGTGACTGGTGGGTCTCGAGCAGCTCGGTCAACGTCTCGTGCAGCGGTGTCGTGACGTAGCTGAAGCTCAGCGGGACCGGTCGCTCGGCCGAGGTGACCACCGCCGTGGGCCGCCCGGTGCGTCGGGAGAGATCGGTCTCGAACCGGCTGACGTCGCCGAGCGTCGCCGACATCAGCACGAACTGCGCGTGCGGCAGCTCGATGATCGGTACCTGCCACGCCCAGCCACGGTCCGGGTCGGCGTAGAAGTGGAACTCGTCCATGACGACCTGGCCGACGTCGGCGTCCCGGCCCTGACGCAGCGCCAGGTTCGCGAGCACCTCGGCGGTGCAGCAGACGATGGGCGCCTTCGCGTTGACGCTGGCATCGCCGGTCATCATGCCGACGTTCTCGGCGCCGAACACGTCGCAGAGCGCGAAGAACTTCTCCGAGACGAGCGCCTTGATCGGGGCCGTGTAGAAGGTCCGGCGCTGCTCGGCCATCGCGGCGAAGTGCGCGCCGACGGCCACCAGGCTCTTGCCCGACCCGGTGGGTGTCGCCAGGATCACGTTCGACCCCGACACGACCTCGATCAGCGCCTCCTCCTGCGCGGGGTAGAGCGTGAGGCCCTGCTCGCCGGTCCACGTCGAGAACGCCGCGAACAGGGCGTCGGGCTCGGCGGTCGGCGGCAGCAGGTCGGTCAACGTCACCCGCACACGGTGTCATGGCCCTCGCCCCGCTCGTCGAGAGACCACGACTCGCCGGGGCGCACGACGCGTCGCGTCGAGCTGCTCTCACTGAGCCCCCGGGCGGCGGGTCAGGTCGGGCGCGGCGGGTGCGGTCCGTCGTCCAACGACGTGGTGCCGAGCCGCTCGGCCAGCGCGATCGCGTCGAACGGGGCGTGCACCTTCACGTCGTTGTCGAAGTACACGTACACGTCGCGAGGGCGGACGTCGGCAGGTGGCGCGAGCGTTCGCCCGCCCTGCGGGGTGCCACCGTGCGCCCACACCTGGGCCCGCTGCGCCCAGCGGTCGAGCTCGGCCGGTGTGTAGCCGCTGGTGTAGAGCTCCTCGGCTCCGTGCAGCCGCACGTACACGAAGTCGGAGGTGACGTCGTCCAGCATCGGCCAGGTGCCTGCGGTGTCCGCGCAGACGAGGGCGATGTCGTTGGCGCGCAACAGGTCGACGAACTCCGGCACCTCGAAGCTCGGGTGCCGGACCTCCAGCGCGTGCCGGACCGGCCGGTCGGTGAGCGCCTGCGTGAAGGACCGACCCGCCAGCCGTTCGTCGTGACCCTTGGCGAGCTCGGCAGCCGCCGTCGTCGTCCGCGGCAGCAGCGCGAAGAACGCCGCCAGTCGGTCGGCGTCGAAGCCGAGGTTCGGTGGCAGCTGCCACAGGATCGGACCGAGCCGGTCGCCGAGCGCCAGCACCCCGGACGCGAAGAAGTTCGCGATCGGCACCTCGACGCCCGCGAGCTTCTTCATGTGCGTGATGAAGCGGCCACCCTTGACGGAGAAGACGAAGCCGGGCGGCGTCACCTCCCGCCAGGCGGCGTAGGACGTCGGCCGCTGCAGCGAGTAGAACGAGCCGTTGATCTCGATGGAGCACAGTCGGCGCGAGGCGTGCTCGAGCTCGCGCTTGTGCGGCAGGCCCTTCGGGTAGAACACGCCGCGCCACGGGGCGTACGTCCAGCCGCTGATGCCGATGTGGAACGCGCCGCTGGCGCGCTCACCGTGCCACACGGAACCGCCCACATGCTGACCCTATGCTTCTCGACTGCCGAGAAGAGGGCATCCTGGACGCCATGACGAGCGAGCTCACCGGGCGGATGGGGCAGGTCTACGAGGACGTGCTGCGGCGGAACCCTGCGGAGACGGAGTTCCACCAGGCGGTGCGCGAGGTCCTCGGCTCGCTCGCCCCGGTGCTCGAGCGCCACCCCGAGTACGTGGAGCGCAAGACGATCGAGCGCATCTGCGAGCCGGAGCGGCAGATCATCTTCCGCGTGCCGTGGGAGGACGACGCCGGCGAGGTGCACATCAACCGCGGCATGCGCGTCGAGTTCAACTCCGCGCTCGGCCCGTACAAGGGCGGCCTGCGGTTCCACCCCTCCGTGAACCTCGGCATCATCAAGTTCCTCGGCTTCGAGCAGATCTTCAAGAACGCCCTCACCGGCATGCCCATCGGCGGCGGCAAGGGCGGCTCGGACTTCGACCCCAAGGGCCGGTCCGACTCAGAGATCATGCGCTTCTGCCAGTCCTTCATGACCGAGCTGTACCGGCACCTCGGCGAGTACACCGACGTCCCCGCTGGTGACATCGGCGTGGGCACGCGCGAGATCGGCTACCTCTTCGGCCAGTACAAGCGCATCACCAACCGCTACGAGTCGGGTGTGCTGACCGGCAAGGGCCTCACCTGGGGCGGGGCACGCGTGCGCACGGAGGCGACCGGCTACGGCGTCGCGATCTTCGCGGAGCAGATGCTGGCTGCGCGAGGCACCTCGTTCGACGGCCGTTCGGTCGTGGTGTCGGGGTCCGGCAACGTCGCGATCTACGCCGTCGAGAAGGTGCACGAGCTCGGCGGGCGGGTCGTGGCCTGCTCCGACTCGTCCGGCTACGTCGTCGACGAGAAGGGCATCGACCTCGAGCTGCTCAAGCAGCTCAAAGAGGTGGAGCGCGCTCGGATCAGCGCCTACGCGGACCGGGTGTCGCACGCGTCCTACGTCGCCGGCGGCTCGATCTGGGACGTCCCCTGCGACGTCGCGCTGCCGTCGGCCACGCAGAACGAGCTGCCCGAGCGGGGAGCCCGGACGCTGGTCGAGAACGGCTGCCTGGTCGTGGCCGAGGGCGCCAACATGCCGACGACTCCGGCCGCCGTCACCGTGCTGCAGGAGGCCGGCGTGGGCTTCGGCCCCGGCAAGGCCGCGAACGCCGGTGGCGTGGCGACGAGCGCTCTCGAGATGCAGCAGAACGCGTCACGTGACAGCTGGTCCTTCGAGCACACCGAGGCACGGCTCGACGAGCTCATGCGCGACATCCACACGCGCTGTGCCGAGACGGCCGAGCAGTACGGGGCACCGGGCGACCTGGTCGTGGGCGCCAACATCGCGGGCTTCCTGCGCGTCGCCGACGCGATGCACGCCCTCGGCCTCGTCTGACCCGCCGGGCAGCCGCCGCCGCCGTCCCCAGGCCTCCACGTGGCACTTCTGATGCCTTTGGTACCTCTCCAGGCGCGCTGAGAGGTACGAAAGTCATCAGAAGTCGAGCGGGGAGCGTCAGGCGAGCTGGAGGGACCGGCGCGCCAGGCCCATCTTGAACCCGTCCATCACGGTCTCGCCGGCCTGCTCGGGGTCGCTCGCCGCACCGAGGGTGACGAACAGCGGCACGTAGTGGTCGACGGTCGGGTGCGCGTACCGGACGCCGGGTGCCTGCGACTCGTAGCTCGCCAGCCCGTCCACGTCGCCGGCGGCGATCTTCTCCGCGGCCCACGCGTCGAAGTCGCGCGACCAGCCTGGCGCGACGTTGTCGACCACCATCTCCCTGGTCAGGTACGGCAGCCCGTGCGTCATGAAGCCGGAGCCGATCACCAGCACGCCCTCGTCGCGGAGCGGCCGGAGCCGACGTCCCAGCTCCAGCAGCTTGTCCGGGTCGTGCGTGGGGATGCTGAGCTGCAGCACCGGCACGTCGGCGAGCGGGTACATGACCTTGAGCGGCACCCACGCGCCGTGGTCGAGGCCACGACGGCTGTGCTGGTGCACCGGCTCGGCGGCGGGCATCACGCCAGCGACCTGACGGGCCAGCGCAGACGCGTCGGGCGTCGGGTAGGTCAGCTCGTAGTACCGGCGGTCGAACCCGCCGAAGTCGTAGACGAGGGGCGTGGCGGCGTCGGTCGCGGACAGCATGAGCGGTGCGGCCTCCCAGTGCGCGCTGACGATCAGCACGGCCCTGGGCTTCGGCATGCTCTGCGACCAGGCGAAGAGACGGTCCATCCACTCGCGGTCGTCCAGCAGCGGCGGGGCGCCATGGCTGATGTACAGGGACGGCAGCGGGCCGTCGTCCGGCGTCCAGAGCGGCTGCGCGGCGCTCGTCGGCCCCGCCTCCAGCTCGAACTCGTCGAAGGCTCCTGCTGGGACGTCTGGGTCGAAGATCGAGCTCATGCGGTCCTCCTCAGTACTTGAACATTCAAGCATTAGCTCTCGACCCGCACAACCGCGCCAGCTCGCCGCCCATTCCTCGATGACCGCGACGCTGCGCACGCGCTGCCAGGTCGCGGGCACGTCACGAGCATCGGACCGAGCAGGCGACGGAGGCGGGTCGGGCAACCCGGTGGCCACCGGGTCGGCGACGGTCTCGATCACCGCGGCGGGCATCGTGGCACCGCTGGCCGGCCACCTGGCCACGCCGGAGGTCTCGCTGATCGTGCTGGCCATCGGTGCCCGCTCGTTGTTCTTCTCGCACGTCAACGACGTCGGCTTCTGGATGATCAAGCACTACTTCGGCCTGAGCGTCTCGGAGACCATCGAGAGCTGGTCGGTGATGGAGACGATCATCTCCGTCGTCGGTCTGGTCGGCGCGCTGCTGCTCGACCTGGTGATCTGACCGGTCGACTTCGCCGGCCCGAGCCTGACGGACCGGTCTCGCCTCAGCGCAGGCGGTACAGCACCTCGCCGGCGTTGGGCACGACGAACGTGTCGGGGTCGGCCCCGAACGCCGCGACGTCGACGTCGTCCGGGTCGAGGTAGCCCAGGTTGGCGTGGCGGACGACGTCCTCCCCGATACCCGTCGCCAGCGTGACGCGCACGCGGTCGTGCTCGCCCTGCTCCGGGTCCCACGTGCCTGCTCCCCGCAGGTGCGTGGAGTGAGCAAGCACCCCCCAGTGGTAGTCAGAGAAACGGTCCCACTGCTTCATGAAGTAGTCGCGGCAGTGGTAGCCGATCTCGTTGATCTCGGGGTGCATCGCGGAGATCTCGGTGATGTGCGGCGCGTAGATGATGACCTCGCCGCCGTCGGCGACCACCGGCTCGAGCTTGTAGAACCCCTTGGCTGCCGTCCAGATGTCGTCGTACTTGCGCGGCATGACGGACAGCACGCGGGAGACCGGCGTGTCGAGGTAGTGCACGTGCGTCTCGGCGGCGACGTCCGCGGCGGCGTGCCACGAGGACTGCGTGTCGCCGAAGGCGAGGGCGTGCAGCTCGTCGCTGCCCGACCGCACGATGGCGCTGAACGCCAGCTTCTGCGACGGGATCAGGTCCGCCGCCTCGTCGATGAGGGCCCGAACCGGTGTGATGCCACGGGTTCCGATGATCTCGGCGCTCGTGATCAACGCGCCGAGCCAGTGGGACACGTCGATGACGTCCTGGCCGCCCACACCGGGGAAGAAGTACTTGTTGCCACCGGAGAACCCGACGACCTCGTGCGGGAAGACCGGTCCGACGACGAGAGCGACGTCGTTCTCGACGACGGCACGGTTCAGGCGGACGTCGACACCCTGGTGCAGGAGCCCGCCGGAGAGGTCCGACATGCGGCCGGCACCGATGTGCCCCAGGTCGGCAAAGGTCTCTGGCCTCCACCACTCGTGGTTGACGATCGTCGTGCCGGGGTAGACGTCCTCGGCGTGACCCGGTTCGTAGCCCAGGTGCCGGGCCAGGTGCTCGTCGCTCATGGCGGCGTGCGTCCCGAGGGCCACGAGCACGGTCACCGCGCTGGCGCGGCCGGTGAGCGCCCCGTGCACGGCCCGCATGAGCAGCGGCAGCGGGCAGCTGCGCGTGCCGTCGGGCACGACGACGCACACGCTGCGACCGTCGACATCGACCGCGTCGAGCTGGTCGTGCACGAACTGCGTGACCTCGTCCTGACTGAGCACCTGTCCCGGGCCGCCGATCAACGACGCGGTGGTCGGCGCGCCCAGGGTGTCGGTCATGCCTGCAGCCTCCGCTGCGTCGAGGACGACCGCAAGGGCGCTCGCTCGAGATGCGGATACCCGTGGGCTCGGTAGCGTGGACCGGGCGTCGGGGGCTGTCGAGTGAAGCATCGAACGGGGAGCGATCAACTGTGTCCGTGGCTGACCAAGGCACACGCCTGGGTGGCCGGTACGTCGTAGGGGCGTCCCTCGGGCGAGGTGCGTCAGCCGAGGTGCATGACGGCTGGGACGAGCTCCTGCAGCGTCCCGTGGCGATCAAGGTGCTGCACCCTGACAGCGACAGCCACTGGAGCGCCGAACGCTTCTGCGAGGAGGCCCGCACCGCCGCACGGTTGTCCTCCCCGCACGTCGTGACGGTCTACGACTTCTCCTCGGACGGCGACCCGTACCTCGTGCTGGAGCGCATGAGCGGACGCACCTGGGCCGACGAGCTTCGTGACACCGCACGGGTCCGGGGCCGCGCGGACGACGGCCGGACCCGTCAGGTGCTCTGCGCCGTGCTGCAGGCGCTGGCCGAGGCGCGAGCGCTCGACATCGTGCACCGCGACGTCAAGCCCGGCAACGTCATGCTGACCGACGACGGTGTGCCGAAGCTGGGCGACTTCGGCATCGCGAAGAGCGCCGGTGGCGACGCGTTGACCCGGACCGGCGAGGTGCTGGGCTCGTTCGCGTACGTGGCGCCTGAGCGGGCCGCGGGCCAGACGGCGACCCCGGCGTCAGACATCTGGTCGGTCGGCATCATGGCGTACGAGGCGTTCACCGGCGCGCGGCCGTTCACCGGCGACTCCCCCGCGGCCGTCGTCCACGCGGTGCTCTCCGGCGAGCACGTGCCGATCGACGTGCGACGTCCTGACCTGCCGGTTGCGGTTCGCGCGGCCGTCACGCACGCCCTGTCGCCGGATCCGGCGCAGCGACCGACACCCGAGGAGTTCGCGGCGGCGCTGTCCGGGCAGACGGCGGCTGCGTCGTCCCGATCTGCCGTCGCCAGCCCAGGGGCTGACGACCCGGGCACCGCGGTCCAGCCACTCGACGCGACAGCGGCTCTGAGCACCGGGCACCTGGCCGTCGTGCCGCTCCCGGCACCCTGGCGCAACCGCCACGGGCGCAGGATCGCCGCGCTGCTGGGCGGCGCGGCTGCGCTGGTGCTCGTCATCGTGCTGGCCTCGTTGGGTACGGCGTCTCCTCCGCCCGTCGATGCGACGACACCGGCGGGGACGCCGACCACCACGTCATCGAGCACCGTGGAGCCCGTGTCGCGCAGCAGCCCGTCGAAGGCCGTCGTCGCGCCGGCCACCCACAAGCCGAAGGCGAAGGACAACAGCTCGAAGAAGGTGCCGGGCAAGGCGAAAGGTCATCACAAGGGCAAGGGCAAGAAGAAGTAGCCCAGCGCTCGGCGCGAGGCAGGGCACGGCGCGCTGCCTGCTCAGCCTCCGCGACGACGCCTGCCGAACGCCCACAGGGCGAGGTCGGCGAACGACATTCGTCACTCCCGACGCGTAGGCGCGGTCAAGACCGCGTACCTCTGGCACGGGTGATTCAGCTGGTCGAGCGGTGCAGCAGCCCACGAAGCACGCCGGTGAGGTCGGACGCCGCCGCCGCCGCCTCGTTCGAGCGCCAGGCGATGACACCGTCCGGACGGACGAGTGCCGCTCCCTGCAACGCCTCGTCCTGCACCTCCTGCACGACAACGGGAACCGTGAGCTCCCGCTCTGCCTCGTCTGCCACCTTGCGCCAGTCCTCGCCGGCACCGTCGACGAGCACCGCGAACCCGTGCCCGGCGACGTCGACCGTCGAGCGGCCGTTCGGAAGCGGTAGATGAGGCGCGCGCGTGCCGGCCGCCCAGCTGTGCGCGCGTGGGTCGTCCAGCTGTGCCTCGGGTTCGGCGTCCGCTCGCACGGTGTCTGAGCGGTAGACGGCACCCAGCTCGATGGACGCGTCGTCCAGAGGCTGCTGCAGGTTCTCCTGGGACAGCGACGGGTCGACCCGCAGCACGTACCGGGTGTAGGCCTGCTCGACCGTGAG
>DASSTJ010000077.1:0-6066 GCA_035707965.1 Actinomycetales bacterium | reverse complement strand
ACTGGTGCTGACGCTGCTGCACCGCAAGGAGTTCCGGCTGCTGCGGACGGCTGCCAGCTCGCGCTGAATCGAGCAGGCGGACCAGGCCGGCCGGCGCTGTGCGGAAGGTTCGCGCGCTCTGGTGACGCCGATGTTCCACGCTGCTCGAACTGGCCCGTCACCCCCCGCAGCGGCAGCGCGGACCGCTACGTTCGCTCTGTGGCACGACCTCTGCCACCGTCACGTCCTGTGGGCCTCATCGGCTATGGCGAGCCGGCCGGTCGCTGGGTGCTGGCGGCGACGGTCCTCGGCTCCTCGGTCGGGTTCCTCGACGCGACCGTGGTGAACATCGCGCTCCCGTCGATCGGCCGTGACCTTGGCGCCAGCGCCACAGGACTCACGTGGACGGTCAACGCCTACGCGCTCACCCTCGCCGCCTTCGTGCTCACCGCCGGCACCGCGGGGGACCGCTTCGGCCGCCGCCGCGTCTACATGGTCGGGCTCGCCTGGTTCGGCGTCACCTCGCTGCTCTGCGCGCTGGCGACGAGCACCGGCATGCTCGTCGTCCTACGCGCCCTCCAGGGCGTCGGCGCGGCGCTCGTGACCCCCGGTGCCCTCGCGATCATCCAGTCGTCGTTCCGGCCGGACGACCGGCCGCGAGCCGTCGGCGCGTGGTCCGGCCTGGCGGGCATCGCCGGAGCGGTCGGACCCTTCCTCGGCGGCTGGCTGGTGGACGTCGGCTCGTGGCGCTGGATCTTCCTGCTCAACGTGCCGGTGGTGGCCGCCGTCCTGCTCATCACCGCCCGTCACGTACCGGAGTCCCGGGACGTCGGCGCCGCCGGCCGGTTCGACCTCGTCGGCGCGGGTCTGGCAGCGGTCGCGCTCGGGGGGCTGACGTACGGGCTCTCCTCCTGGGC
Organism: Actinomycetales bacterium; assembly: GCA_035707965.1. Classification (GTDB taxonomy): domain Bacteria; phylum Actinomycetota; class Actinomycetes; order Actinomycetales; family Angustibacteraceae; genus DASSTJ01. The sequence continues at coordinate 5,170 of DASSTJ010000077.1, read as the reverse complement.
TGCGCACGGCGCCGGGTCGATCTCGGTCCAAGCGGGGCTGTCGGCTGGCGTCCTCGCCCTCATCGCCTTCGTCCTGTTCGAGGGCCGCACCAGCGAGCCGATGCTGCCGCTGGACGTCTTCTCGTCGGCCCTGTTCAGCATGACGAACGTGGTGACATTGTTGGTCTACGCAGCACTCGGCGGAGTGCTCTTCTGGCTGGTGATCGCCCTTCAGGTGGTGTCCGGCTGGGACCCGCTGCCCGCTGGACTGTCACTCCTTCCTGTCACCGTGCTCATGCTCCTGTTCTCGGCGCGCTCCGGAGCGCTGGGCGCCCGGATCGGGCCACGCATACCGATGACGGTCGGCCCGCTCGTCGCCGCGGTAGGCGTGGCCCTGCTCTCCCGAGTCGGGGCCGACGCTGCGTACCTCAGTGACGTCCTGCTTCCGGTGACCCTGCTCGGCGTCGGTCTGACGCTCACCGTGGCCCCGCTGACCGCCACCGTCCTGAGCGCCGTGCCGGAGAGCCGGGCCGGCCTGGCGAGTGGAGTCAACAACGCCGTGGCCCGAACCGGCGGGCTGCTCCTCGTCGCCGTCCTGCCAGCGCTGACGGGCATCGGCGTCACGGGATTCCGCGAGCCCGGTCAGCTCGCACCGGCGTTCCGTACCGCAATGCTCGTGTGTGCTGCGCTGCTCGCGGTCGCGGCCGTCGTCGCAGCGGTCGGCATCAGGGCGCTGCCGTTGCGTCCCGAGGCGACGGCGGTCAGCCAGCAACGCCGGTGCCCCGTCGACGGGCCCCCGATCGCCGTCTCGGAGTGAAGCCCGGACCTCCGCAGCAGAGTCGCCCTGCGTGTCGATTCTGGGTGCCAGGACGACCAAGATTTTCCGCGCAGTCTGCTCGGATGAGCCGGGCGCCCAGCGCCACCGACCTCACGCCAGCACGCTGACGGAAGTCGGTTGCGCGGCTCCGGCAGACTGGCCGCGTGCTCCTGACGGTCTCCACCACCCACCAGCCGGCGACGGATCTCGGCTTCCTGCTGCACAAGCACCCCGACCGCGTCCAGCAGTTCAAGCAGTCTTTCGGCACGGCGACCGTCTTCTACCCGGAGGCCACCGAGGAGCGGTGCACGGCCGCGCTGATGCTGGACGTCGACTCGGTGCGGCTCGCGAGGTCGCGAAGCAAGAGCACGCCGGACTTCAGCCTCGCGCAGTACGTCAACGACCGGCCCTACGCGGCGTCCTCGCTGCTCGCCGTCGCGATGGCGAGCGTCTTCAGCACGGCCCGCAGCGGCCGCTGCGACGCGCGGCAAGAGCTCGCGGACTCCGCCATCCCGCTGGAGATCGGTGTCCCCGTGCTGCCCTGCCGCGGGGGCCCGGACATCGCGCACCGGTTCTTCGAACCCCTCGGTTGGACCGTCGAGGCCGAGCCCATCGCGCTCGACGAGGAGTTCGACCAGTGGGGCGACTCTCGCTATGTACGCCTCCGCCTCACCGGCGTCGTCCGCCTCGCTGACGCCCTCAATCAGCTGCACGTGATGCTGCCGGTGCTCGACGAGTCCAAGCACTACTGGCAGGGACCGGACGAGGTCGACAAGCTGCTGCGGTCGGGGGAGGGCTGGCTCGCCAGCCACCCCGAGCACGACCTCGTCGCCCGCCGGTACCTCGGCCGTTCGCGCGGCCTGGCTCGCGTCGCCCTCGAACGCCTGGCCGAGCTCAGCGACGACGTCGACGACTCCCTCGAGCCCGCCGAGGACGAAGAGGCGCTCCAGCCGCAGGAGAAGCGCGTCCCGCTCAACGCGCAGCGCCACGAGGCCGTGCTGCAGGCGCTCCTCGACCTCGGGGCGCGCTCCGTCATCGACCTCGGCTGCGGTCCCGGCCAGCTGCTGGACCGGCTGGTGAAGAACCCAGCGTTCACCCGTATCGCCGGCAGCGATGTGTCGACCCGCACGCTGCGGCACGCGGCGAGGCGCCTGCACCTCGACCGCCTCAGTGAGCGCCAGGCCGAGCGGATCCACCTCTTCCAGGGCGCGCTCACCTACGAGGACGACCGCTACTCCGGCTTTGACGCCGCCGTCCTGATGGAGGTCGTCGAGCACGTCGACCCGTCACGCCTCGAGGCCCTCGAGCGTGTCGTCTTCGGTGCCGCGAAGCCCGGAGCCGTTCTCGTCACCACCCCCAACTGCGAGTACAACGCGCTCTACGAGAGCCTCGTCGGCATGAGGCACCCGGACCACCGGTTCGAGTGGAGCCGTGCCGAGTTCGCCGACTGGTCGGACGGCGTCGCCGTGACCTACGGGTACGACGTCCGGCGACGGGGGATCGGCGACGAGGACCCCGCCCTCGGATCCCCGACGCAGCTGGCCGTCTTCACCCGGAAGGAGGGTGGCGATGACTGAGACGACCGAGACGGTCGGTGTGCCGGCCATGGGACTCGTCGTCCTCGTCGGCGTGTCCGGCAGCGGCAAGTCCACGTTCGCGCGCCAGCACTTCAAGCCCACCGAGGTCGTGTCGAGCGACTTCTGCCGCGGGCTCGTGGCGGACGACGAGAACGACCAGTCCGCGACTCCCGACGCCTTCGACGTCCTGCACTACATCGTCGGCACGCGCCTGCGTCGCGGCCTGCTGACCGTGGTCGACGCCACCAACGTGCAGCAGTCCGCGCGGGCTGCGCTGGTCAAGCTCGCGAAGAGCCATGACGTGCTGGTCGACGCGATCGTGCTCGACGTGCCGGAGTCCGTTGCGGCAGAACGCAACAAGACCCGAGCGGACCGCGACTTCGGCAACCACGTCATCGCTCGGCAGCATCGCGACCTCAGGCGGTCGCTCGGCCGGCTCAAGCGTGAAGGCTTCCGTCGCGTCCACGTGCTGCGTGGCACGGACGAGCTCGACGCCGTCGAGATCGTGCGCGAGCGCTCGTGGAACGACCTGCGCCACCTCCAGGGCCCCTTCGACGTCATCGGTGACGTGCACGGCTGCGCGTCCGAGCTCCGCACGCTGCTCACCAAGCTCGGCTGGGAGATCGACGACGAACGCGACGTCGCGACGAACGCCAGGCACCCCGGCGGCCGCACGGCCGTGTTCGTCGGCGACCTCGTCGACCGGGGACCGGACACGCCCGGGGTCCTGCGTCTCGTCATGGGCATGGTCGAGTCCGGTGCGGCGCTGTGCGTCTCCGGCAACCACGAGGCGAAGCTGGTGCGAGCGCTCAAAGGCGCGAAGGTCACCGTCTCGCACGGTCTGGCCGAGTCACTCGCTCAGCTGGAGGTGCAGCCGGAGTCCTTCCGTACCAACGCCTTGCGGTTCATGGACCGCCTGATCAGCCACTACGTCCTGGACGACGGCAGGCTGGTCGTCGCGCACGCAGGCCTGAAGGAGTCGTACCACGGCCGTTCGTCGGGACGGGTCCGCTCCTTCGCTCTGTACGGCGACACGACCGGCGAGACCGACGAGTACGGACTGCCGGTGCGCTACCCGTGGGCGCGCGAGTACCGGGGTCAGGCCGTGGTCGCCTACGGCCACACGCCGGTCCCGACGGCCGAGTGGGTCAACAACACCATCTGCCTCGACACCGGCGTGGTGTTCGGTGGCGCGCTCACCGCCCTGCGGTACCCCGAGCGCGAGATCGTCTCCGTCCCCGCCGAGCAGCAGTGGTACGAACCGGTACGCCCGCTGGCGCCGTCAGCCGGCGACCGCGAGCCGTCCGTCCTCGCGATCGACGACGTCGCCGGCACGCGGTGGTTGACCACCGCTCACGCAGGCAAGGTGAAGATCCCCGAGGAGAACGCGTCCGCGGCACTGGAGGTCATGAGCCGGTTCGCCGTCGATCCCCGGTGGCTCGTCTACCTGCCGCCGACGATGTCCCCGGTCGCCACCGCCACGCTCGACGGGTTCCTCGAGCACCCGCAGCAGGCCTTCGACGAGTACGCCCGGTGGGGTGTCACTCGCGTCGTGTGCGAGGAGAAGCACATGGGGTCGCGGGCGATCGCGGTGATCGTCAAGGACGCGGACGTCGCAGCGCGCCGGTTCGGGGTCGCCGACGGCTCGACCGGTGCCCTCTACACGCGCACCGGTCGGCCCTTCTTCCCTGACGCCACGTCGATCCTCGACCGGCTGCGTGGCGCTGCGGCGCCCCTGTTCGAGTCGCTGGGCACGGACTGGCTGGCCCTCGACTGCGAGCTCCTCCCGTGGTCGGCGAAGGCGCTCGAGCTGATCAAGGCGCAGTACGCGTCCGTCGCCGCTGCGGCCCGATCGGCGCTGCCCGAGGCGCTGCGCGTCCTCGATCAGGCGACGGCACGGGGCCTGGACGTCGTCGAGCTCACCTCGCGCACGCGGCGCCGGCTCGACAACGCGAGCGCGTTCCGGGACGCGTTCGCCGCGTACGTCGGCCCGGGTGACGGCACGGACGGCGTGACGCTGGCGCCGTTCCAGATCCTGGCCTGCGAGGGTCAGGCGCTCGCCGTCACCCAGTCCCACGAGTGGCACCTGGCCCAGCTCGCGGCGCTGCAGGGCGACCTCATCACGCCGACGCGGCACCGCTTCGTCGACCTCTCCTCGGACGACGGGCGTGCCGCCGCGACGCAGTGGTGGCTCGATCTGACCGCGGACGGCGGCGAGGGCATGGTCGTGAAGCCCGCTCATCTCGTAGAGGGACGCGCGCAGCCGGGCATCAAGGTCCGCGGCCGCGAGTACCTGCGGATCATCTACGGCCCCGACTACACCGACGCCCTCGACATGCTGCGCGAGCGCAACCTCGGCAAGAAGCGCAACCTCGCCCTGCGCGAGCACGGTCTGGGGCTCGACGCCCTGGCGGCGTTCGTCGACCGCGAGCCGTTGTGGAAGGTGCACCAGGCCGTATTCGCCGTCCTCGCTCTGGAGTCGGAGCCCGTCGACCCGCGCCTGTGACGTTCGGGTCGCGGGGTCTGGCCGAACGACGGGCCGACGCAGCGATCGCTCCGACAAGGTGACCCAGTCACTCCCGGAGTGTTGCCCGCTGCTCGGTGTCAGCCGCGAACGGCGTGCCCGTGGCGGTGGCCGCGAGGGTCTCGATGCTCGTCAGGAACATCGTCCAGCCGGCGACGCTATCGGCGTAGCACCCCAGTGCGGGCGCCACACCGACGTGCCGGAAGCTCAGCTCCGTGCCCTTCTCGGTGGGGTGGACGCCGAACTCGATGCTCGTGCCGAGCCACTCCTGGG
>DASSTJ010000076.1:0-10110 GCA_035707965.1 Actinomycetales bacterium | reverse complement strand
TTCCAGCGGGTGATACGCAGTCCGTCGGGCATGAAGCTGACGTAGACGCCCTCGCCCAGGCCCACCAGGCCGCGGGCGCCCTTGTCGACGGTCTGCAGACCTGGCTCGAGGTCGACCGCGTCGCGGACGAGGCGCAGCTTCGGGTAGCTCAGCAGCAGCCCGCCCGCGCACACGACACCGAGCACCAGCGCGCCCAGGACGCCGAGCACCGTCGCGCGCAGCACCCGCCGTCGACCCCGTCGTCCGGACGTCGGCCCCGACCCGGGTGCGGACACGACCGCGCGCTCGGACCGCGCTGGGCCGGTCAGGTCGATCTCGTCGCCCGGCTGCGCTGCGGCTCGTCGCCCAGCACCTCGCAGTCGCAGCACGCGCCCGAGGATGCCACCCGACCCTGAGAGCGGATCAGTCCCGGGCGGCCGCGAGGGACGGCCGCTCGCCGGTGAGGACGGTCAGGGTGCGTGGGCCAGGTCGCCGCGCACGACCCGGCCTGCTCGCCCGTGGTCGCCCGCCCGGACCACGTCGGCGTCACCCGAGCTCGGCCTGGAACAGCTCGAACAGCTGGGGCCCGAACAGCACGAACCGGGCCAGCTCGACGGCGGGCGCCAGCCCTTCGTCGTCCACCCGACGGGCCGCCGCGACGGCGATGCGCGCGACCTCCGCACCGGCCCAGCCGTAGACGCCAGCGCTCACGGCCGGCAACGCGACGCTCGCGGCACCGACCGACGACGCCACCTCCAGCGACGTGCTGAAGCACGAGAAGAGCAGCTGCGGGTCGGTCTGCCCGCGGTGCCAGTTGGGGCCCACCGTGTGGATCACCCACTGCGCCGCGAGCCGTCCCGCTCCCGTGGCGACCGCCTCGCCGACCGGCAGGCCGTCCGGGAACCGCTCGGCGCGCACCCGCCGGCACTCCGCCAGCAGCTCCGGCCCGGCGGCCGAGTGGATCGCGCCGTCGACGCCCAAGCCGCCCAGCAGCGACGAGTTCGCCGCGTTGACGATCGCGTCGACCTGCTGCGTGGTGATGTCGCCCTGCACGGCCTCGATGCGCATACGTCCCACCCTGCCACCGAGGCGGCAGGCGCGGCGTCCCCAGCGCTGGACCCGGCAACGTGCGCCCAAGGAGCCCCCCGGAGCGGCACGTCCGCACGAGGGTGCGCGGGTGGACGTCGTGCCGCTTGCTGGTTGCCTCTCGACCGGGGACCGACGTCCGATGGTCGAACATTGACAGACCGCCGAACTTCACTGGTCGGCCCACCGGCCGATGGGATGGCGTGACCACGTCCACCGAGCCGGAGCGGCCCGAGCCGACCCGCGAGCAGGCGCATGCCGAGCTCGCGAGGCTCGAGATGGTGCCGTACTCCGACCCGGGCGCGGCCGTCGAACCCACCGAGCGCCTGCAGGACCTCGCGGCGGCGCACGCGTGGGACGACGTGATGATGCGCGCCCGCCTGGTGCACGCCGACATCATCGGGCGGCGGGGGCGCACGGCCGACGCGGGCACGATCGTCCGGCAGGTGCACGAGTGGGCCGGCCAGCACGGCGACCGGCACCTGCTGGCGCGTGCCGAGCGGCTGCTCAGCGCCTTCTACACCCACGTCGGGGACCAGCCGGCAGCCCTGGAGCACGCCGTCCGCGCCCTCGAGCTGCTCCCGGACGACGCCCTCCCCCGTACGCGCGCCGACCATCTCATGGCCCTCGCGGCGGCCCTCGCCCGCACCCAGTCGTTCGACGCCGCCCGCGACCGGTACCAGACGGTCTTCCAGATCGCCGACGCGACGGACGACGTGGACCTGCGGCTCGCCTCGCTCAACAACATGGCGTACATCGAGTACTGGGCGGGCGAGCCCCAGGCCGCGATGCGCTACGCGGCGCAGATGCAGCTGCTCTCCGAGCGGCACGGGCTCGTTCTCGGGTTCGCGCACCTCGACACGGTCGCTCGGGCGCAGATGGAGATGGGGCAGTACTCGGTCGCGGTTCGCACGCTGCAGCCCTTGCTCGAGGTCGGCTCCGAGGTGCGCACCTCCGAGCCCGACGAGGTGGCGGAGATCTGGCTGACCATCGCCGAGGCTCAGCGCATGATGGGCCAGCACGACGAGGCGCAGCACAGCCTCGAGGAGGCAGCCCAGCTGTGCGACGAGCGCGACCTGCAGGAGGTGATGGTGCGCGTGATGGAGGAGCAGGCGCTCCTGTACGCCGCGCAGGGTCACTACCGTCGCGCCTTCGAGCAGCACTGCCAGTTCCACGAGGCCAGCCAGGCGCTGTACAACGCCGAGCGCGACGCTCGGGCTCGCACCTTGCAGGCGGTGTTCGAGACGGAGGAGGCGTTGCAGAGCAGCCGCCGCTTCCGCGAGATGTCGCTGCGGGACCCGTTGACCGGCCTCTACAACCGCCGCTACGTCGACGACCGCCTGCCGGGGCTGCTGGGCCGGGCCCGTGACGAGGGCACCTGGCTCTCCGTCGCCCTCGCCGACCTCGACCACTTCAAGCGCGTCAACGACACGCTGTCGCACGACGTCGGCGACGAGGTGCTGCGGCAGCTCGCGACGCTGCTCGAGACAGCGGCCGGCGACGGCTTCGCGGCACGGATGGGCGGCGAGGAGTTCCTCCTGGTCCTTCCCGGACTCGGGTCGGAGCAGGCCTTCGCCCGCTGCGAGCAGCTGCGCCTGGACGTCGCGGACTACCCGTGGCACCCGCTCACCGGCGACGTCCCGGTACGCGTCAGCCTCGGGGTCGTGTCGACGTTCGGCGGTCGCGACGGCATGTCTCAGCTGCTCAGCGAGTCGGACCGTCGGCTCTACGTGTCGAAGGACAACGGTCGCAACCGCGTCACCGGCGGCTGAGGCACGAACGCGCACGTTTCCCGGAAGGTGCACGCCGCAGCGTTCCCGGACGCGCACCCTTCCGAGAAGGTGCACGCCGCAGCGGCCCCAGACGCGCACCCTTCCCCAAAGGTGCCCGGGCGGGTGCGACGCGTGAGCTCTCGCCATCAGCGATCGGCCGTGCGTACCCTCGCCGCATGAGCATCCCCGTGCCCCTGGCCGAGCTCGCCGAGACGATGCAGCGCTACCCGTTCGGCTACCTGCTGACCGTCAGCGAGGGTGAGCGCGTGCACGCGGTGCAGGCGTCCGCCGCCGTGGACGGCGACCGGCTACGCGTCCCGAGCCTCGGACGACGCACGCTGGCGAACTGCACCGAGCGCCCCTCCGTCACGCTGCTGTGGCCGCCCGTCGACGAGGGCGGCTACTCGCTCATCGTCGACGGGCAGGCCGAGCCGTCGGACGGCGGCGTGCTCGTCTCCCCGTCGCGGGCGGTGCTGCACCGGGCCGGCGTCATGCCAGCGCCCTCCGCCGCCGACGCGGGCGCGTGCGTCTCCGACTGCGTCGAGGTTCCGCTCAGCTAGCCCCGCCGAGCGCAGGGGCAGGAGCAAGGGGCGCTTGAGCCGGCCGACCGCCCCTGGAGGTGCGGTTGGTCCTGCCGGCCGGTCCGGGCACTCGTTCTCGTGGAGTGCACGCCTAGAGTGACGGGCGTGCCGCAGCCGACCCCGTCCCAGGCCACCGGGCCCGTGCCCGTCGCTCACGTCGTCCGGTCGGGTTTCGTCGAGTCCGTGCACCACGGCAGCGCCGTCGTGCGCGCGCCGGACGGCTCGGTCGCGCTGAGCGCCGGTGACACGTCGAGCCCGATCTTCCCGCGGTCGTCCAACAAGCCGCTCCAAGCTCTGGCCATGGTGCGCAGCGGCCTCGGGCTGGACGGCGAGCTGCTGGCGCTCGCGTGCTCGTCGCACTCCGGCGAGGAGTTCCATCGCGACGGTGTCCGACGCATCCTCTCCGGGGCAGGGCTCGGGCTCGACGCGTTGCAGAACACGCCGGCGCTGCCGTTCGACGAGGTGGAGAAGCGCGCGTGGCTGGCCGCCGGGAACGGTCCGTCGAGCCTCGTGCAGAACTGCTCGGGCAAGCACGCGGCCATGCTCGCCACCTGCGTGGCCGCCGGTTGGGACACCACCACCTATCGCGACCCGCAGCACCCCCTGCAACGGGCGATCGCCGAGGCGCTGGAGGAGCTGTCTGGCGAAAGCGTTGCGGCAGTAGGGGTTGACGGGTGCGGCGCACCTGTCATGGCCATCTCGCTGAGCGGGCTGGCCCGAGCGTTCGCGGCGCTCGCGACCGGCGCGCCAGGGACGCCGGAGCAGCGCGTCGCCGCGGCCATGCGCGCGTACCCGGAGTGGGTCGGCGGCACGCGTCGTGCGGTGACCGCCCTGATGCGTGGCGTCCCGGGCCTCATCGCGAAGGACGGCGCAGAAGCCGTCTATGCAGCGGCACTCCCCTCGGGGCTTGCGGTGGCCGTGAAGGTGGCCGACGGCAACGATCGCGCTGCTCCTGTCCTGCTGGCTCAAGCGCTTCGCGACGCCGGCGTCGACGCTGACGTCCTCGACGAGGTGGGCCGCCCACCGGTGCTCGGCCACGGCGAGCCGGTCGGCGCGGTCGAGCCTCTCCCTCTGCGCTGATCCCGCGGGCCGACCGGCAGGACCACCCCGCCCGCCGCGCCGTCAACCGCCCGGGACGCCCCTTCCTCCTGCCGGTTCGTCACACCGGACGACGCCTGCCGCGCTCCCGCCGTCACCGACCACCCGCGGACCGACCGGCAGGACCACCCCGCCCGCCGCGCCGTCAACCGCCCCGAGACGCCGATCTCTCCAGCCGGTTCGACACACCATCTTCGGGGTCCCGACCGACCGCTCTTCGTTAGGGTCGTTGGGTGCGAGCGGTGGTGCAGCGGGCGAGCCGGGCGCAGGTGCGCGTGGAGGGCCAGGTCGTCGGCGCGCTGGAGCGACCAGGGCTGGTCGTGCTCGTCGGGGTGACCCACGACGACGGACCGCAGGAGGTCGAGACGATCGCCCGCAAGGTGGCCGACCTGCGCATCCTCGACGGCGAGCGCTCGGCGGCCGACGAGGGTGCCCCGGTGCTCGTGGTCAGCCAGTTCACTCTCTACGCCGACACCCGCAAGGGACGTCGTCCATCCTGGTCGGCGGCGGCTCCTGGCCCGGTGGCCGAGCCACTGGTCGACGCGGTGGCCGAGGCCCTGCGAGGGCGGGGGCTCACCGTGGCGACCGGCGTCTTCGGCGCCCACATGGAGGTCGAGCTCGTCAACGACGGACCGGTGACGATCCTCCTCGAGGCCTGAGTCACCCATGCCCGCGCGGCATGGGGGCGGCGATGGGTGCGTCAGGTTGGCCACGATCACAACCGGCCGACCGCACCCACACCCGCACACCCCCCTGCAGCGATGGGGGCAGCGATGGGTGCCTCAGGATGGCCACGATCACGACCGGCCGACCGCACCCACGCCCGCACACCCCCCGTGCGGCGATGGGGGCGGCGATGGGTGCGGCGATGGGTGCCGTCAGGTGGCTGCGACCGTGTGCGACTCGGCCGACGGCCGGATCTCGCCCGACAGGATCTGCTCGGCCCAGTGGCAGGCGACCTTGCGGCCGGGCTGCACCTCTCGTAGCGCCGGGACCTCGTCGTCGCAGCGCGTCTCCTGCCGGTACGGGCAGCGGGTGTGGAACCGGCAGCCGGACGGCGGGTTGGCCGGCGAGGGCAGGTCGCCGGTCAGCAGGATGCGCTCGCGCGACTCCTCGGCCACCGGGTCGGGCAGGGGGACGGCGGACATGAGCGCGATCGTGTACGGGTGCAGCGGCTGGTCGTACAGCTCGTCGGACGACGCCTCCTCGACCAGCGACCCCAGGTACATCACGCCGATGGTGTCGCTGATGTGCTTGATGACGGCGAGGTCGTGGGCGATGACGATGTAGGTGAGGCCCAGGCGGTCCTGCAGCTCCTCGAGCAGGTTCACGACCTGCGCCTGGATCGACACGTCGAGCGCCGAGACCGGCTCGTCGGCGATGATCAGCTCGGGGTTGAGCGCGATCGCCCGGGCGATGCCGATGCGCTGTCGCTGGCCCCCGGAGAACTCGTGGGGGTAGCGTCCGGCGGCGCTCTGCGGCAGCCCGACGAGCTTGAGCAGCTCGCGCACGCGCTGCTGCTGCGCCTTCTTGCCCGCGGGCTCCCCGTGGGCTCGCATCGGCTCCGACACGATCGACTCGACCGTCTGCCGGGGGTCGAGGCTCGACATCGGGTCCTGGAAGATCATCTGCATGCGACGGCGCGCACGCCGCAGCTCCTCGCCGTGCATGGCGGCCACGTCGGTGCCGGCGAAGTTCACCGACCCGGACGTCGGCTCCTCCAGCCGCAGGATCGCCCGCCCGAGCGTGCTCTTGCCGCACCCGGACTCCCCCACCAGCCCGTACGTGGTGCCGCGCACCACGTCGAGCGTGACGCCGTCGACGGCCTTGACGTGCCCGACGACCTTGTCGATGAGGAGCCCCTTGGTGATGGGGAAGTGCACCTTGAGGTCACGCACCTCGAGCAGCACGTCGTCGGACGTCGTCCCCGTCGCGGGTGCCTCGCCCGCGGGCGGCGTCGTGCTGGCGTCGCTCACTGGTCGCCCTCCCCTACCTGCTCGGCCGCCGGGTCCAGCGCATCGCCGCCGGGTGCCACCAGCTCAGCGCCGGGCGGCGTCACCGGGGTGTCGCCGGTGACAGGGTTGAAGCAGCGCAGCCAGTGCGGCCCGCCGATGGGGTCGCGGCGGTCAGGGTCACGCTCGAGCAGCGGCGTCTCGGACGCGCACCGGTCGACGCGGTTGGCGCAGCGCGGCTGGAAGGCGCAGGCGTGCGCCCACGGCAGGGTGTCGGTCGGCGACCCCGGGATGGGCTGCAGCGGCTGCCCGCGCTCGGCGTCGAGGCGGGGCACGGAGCCCAGCAGTCCCGCCGTGTACGGGTGGCGTGGGTGGCCGAACAGCTCGTAGCGCGAGGCGGTCTCGACGATGCGGCCCGAGTACATGACGTTGACGGAGTCACAGAGGCCGGCGACCACGCCGAGGTCGTGCGTGATCATGATGAGCGACGTGCCCGAGTCGACCACGAGCTCCTTCAGCAGCTCGAGGATCTGGGCCTGGATCGTCACGTCGAGTGCCGTCGTCGGCTCGTCGGCGATGAGCAGCCGAGGCTTGCAGGCCAACGAGATCGCGATGAGGGCACGCTGTCGCATGCCGCCGGAGAGCTGGTGCGGGTACTCGCGGAAGCGCCGGGCCGGGTCGGGGATGCCCACGCGCGACAGCAGCGTGACAGCCTCGTCCCGGGCCTGGTCGCCCTGCATCCCCCGGTGCCGCTTGAGCACCTCGGTGATCTGCCGGCCGACGGTCAGCACGGGGTTGAGCGAGCTCATCGGGTCCTGGAAGACCATGGCCATGTCGCGCCCGCGGATGTCCCGCATGCTGTCCTTCGGCAGCGACAGCAGGTCCATGCCGTCGAACGTCGCGCGGCCGCCGACCTGCACGCCGCGGGACGGCAGCAGCCGCATGATCGCCAGCGAGGTCACCGACTTGCCGGACCCGGACTCGCCGACCAGCCCGACGGTCTCACCGGGACGCACCGAGAAGGTCACGCCGTCGACGGCCCGCACGTCCCGACGTCCGCGCCGGGTGAAGGTGACCGACAGGTCCTCGACCTCGAGCAGGGGCGCGCCGCCGGCCGACGGCACCGACGTGACGTCGGAGAGCTGGGTCACAGGAGTCACCGCCGGAACTTGGGGTCGATGGCTTCGCGCATGGCCTCGCCGAGCAACGTGAAGCCGAGTGCGGACAGCACGATGCCGAGGCCGGGGAACAGCGCCAGGTGCGGCGCGTAGCTGAGGGCGTCCTGCATCTCGGTGAGCATGCGGCCCCACTCCGGGATGGACGGGTCGGCGCTGCCCAGGCCCAGGAACGACAGCCCGGCCGCGTCGACCACCGCCGTGGCGAGCGTCAGAGTCCCCTGCACGATCACCGGCGAGACGGAGTTGGGGACGACGTGGCCGAGCGTGATGTCCTTGCGCCGCACGCCGAGCGACCGTGCGGCCAGCACGTAGTCGGCGCCACGGTTGGCCAGCATCGAGCCGCGCAGGAGCCGGGCGAAGATCGGCACGTTGACGGTCGCGATCGCGATCATCACCGACTTGAGGCTCTGGCCGAGCATCGCCGCGACGCCGATCGCGAAGAGCAGCCCCGGCACGGCGAGCATGATGTCGACGACCCGCATCACGAGGTTGTCGACCCAGCCGCCGAAGGCTCCGGCCAGCAGCCCGAGCAGCGACCCGACGACGCCGGCGATCGAGACCGACACGACGGCGACGATGAGGGACTGCCGGGCGCCGTAGATGATGCGCGAGAGCTCGTCGCGACCGAGGGTGTCCAGCCCCAGCCAGTGCTGGGAGGACGGCCCCGGCACGTAGCTGGGCCGGATGTCGCCGAAGCCGACCTGGGCCGCGGGGTCGTAGGGCGCGAGCAGCGGCGCGAAGATCGCGACGGCGAGGAAGAGCAGCACCAGCAGGGCACCGACGATGGCTGCCGGGTTGCGCCGGAGCCGCTTGAACGCGTCGCTCCAGAGACCGCCGGCGGCCTCGTCCGGCTCCGTCTCGAGGGCGGTGGTGTCGGCCTCGGCCAGCGAGAGGCTCATCGCACCCTCACTCTCGGGTCGAGGAGTCCGTAGGAGATGTCGACGAGCAGGTTGATCAGCACGTAGATGACGGCGCTGAAGAGCACGAAGCCCTGGATCGTCGAGTAGTCGTGGTTGAAGATGGCGTCCTTCACGAACGAGCCCATGCCGGGGATCGCGAACACGGTCTCGGTCAGGATCGCGCCGGACAGCAGCAGGCCGGCCTGCAGACCGATGATCGTGACGACCGGCAGCATGCTGTTGCGCATGATGTGCTGGTTGCGGATCACGCGGTTGGTCAGGCCCTTGGCCTGGGCGGTGCGCACGTAGTCCTCGTTGACGACGTCCAGCACGGCGGCGCGGGTGATGCGCGTGATGATGGCGAGCGGGATCGTGCCGAGCGCGATGCCCGGCAGGATGAGGTGCTTGAAGGCGTCCCAGGACGCCGCGGGATCGCCGGTGAGGAACCCGTCGAGGATGTAGAAGCCGGTGGGATGGCTCGTCACCAGCCGCACGTCCTGCCGGCCGCTGTCGGGCAGGATGCCGAGCTTGATGGCGAAGACGTACTTCAGCAGGTAGCCGAGGACGAACACCGGGATGACGACCCCGAGCAGCGAGCCGCTGATCAGCACCTGGTCGAGCCACGAGCCGTAGCGACGGGCCGCCAGGTAGCCGAGCGGGATCGCGATGGCGACCGCGAAGATGATCGCCACGACCGACAGCTCGATCGTGGCCGGGAACCGGCGGTTGATCTCGTCCAGCACGGGTTGCTGGGTCGAGGCGGAGACGCCCAGGTCCAGGTGGACCGCCCGCTTCAGGAACAGCCAGTACTGCTCGTGAAGCGGACGGTCCAACCCGTACGCGTGGTTGAACTGCGCGATCTTCTCCGGCGTGGCCTTCTCACCGAGGATCGCTTCTGCTGTTCCTCCGGGCAGGTTGTGCACCCAGAAGAACAGCATCAGCGAGAGCCCCAGCAGGATCGGCACCAGCAGCAGCAGGCGCCGGACGATGAAGCGCAGCATCTCCGGTGTGACCGGCCCTTACTTCGCGTCCATGGTGATGGGCGCGAACGACTCGCTGCCGGTGGGGCTGGCTTCGTAGCCGTGCACCTTGGGCGAGAGGGCGATCCCGGGCTTGGTGTGCGCGTACGGCACGCCCGGCAGGAACTGCATGATCGTGTTGTTGGCGGCCACGTAGTCGGCGGTGCGCTTGTCGATGTCCGTCTCCTGCGCGGCTGCGGTCAGCATCTTCGAGATCTCGCTGTCGGAGCCGAGGCCGAACTGCGGCTGGTCGCCCTTGAAGAAGGTACCGACGAAGTTGTCCGGGTCACCGAAGTCGCCGGTCCAGCCGAGCAGGTAGAGCGGCGCCTTGCCGGCCTGCGCGGTGGTCAGGTAGCCGCTGGACCACGGAGCGGACTTCGGCACGACCTTGAAGCCGACGGCCTCGAGGTCCGCCTTGAACGCCTGGAAGTTGGCGATCGGGTCCGGCATGTAGGGCCGGGTCACGTTCGTCGGGTACCAGAACGTCAGGGTGGGGTTGGAGACTCCGGACTCAGCGATGAGCTGCTTCGCCTTGGCCGGGTCGTA
>DASSTJ010000075.1:0-23033 GCA_035707965.1 Actinomycetales bacterium | reverse complement strand
GCGTGGAACATCGGCGTCACCAGAGCGCGCGAACCTTCCGCACAGCGCCGGCCGGCCTGGTCCGCCTGCTCGATTCAGCGCGAGCTGGCAGCCGTCCGCAGCAGCCGGAACTCCTTGCGGTGCAGCAGCGTCAGCACCAGTCGTGCCGGGTAGCCGAAGGCCCGCAGGCCGGCGTCGGCCGGGTAGGGCTCGACCGCGACCACGCGGTGGGCGACGCCGCGGACCAAGAGGTCACAGCCGCCCGCGGCGACGATGTTGCGGTACCAGTTGACGTCCACGGCGTAGGTGAGCTCGGCGACGAAGCCTTCGGGCACGGCCGCGACGACGATCGGGGTCTCGTAGACCCTGCCCGACCTGCGGCCGACGTGACGCACGAGCGAGAACGGCCCGCGCCCCGACTTGGCGACTCGCGTGGTCAACCGGTTGAGCGTGTGGTTGAGCAGCCAGAGGTACCTGCGTCGCATCGTCGATCCTCCGCCTCGATTCCGTGGAGCCGGCGTCTCCACCTTCACACTGACGGGTACCGAGCGCTTCCACCACGGCGGTCGCCATCAGGGGCGTGGCTTGGCCTCTTCCCGTCCCACGCGGAGCCTGAGCCTCCACGCCAGGAATTCGCTGGCCGGCGATCGAGCGAGCCCCTAGCGTCGTGTGCGCCAGTCGAGTTCGCCAGCGGGCTGATCGGAGAGCGCGAACGATGGGCCTTCAGCTGTACGCGCTCTGCATCGACGCGCTCGACCCGGCGGGGCTCGGACGGTTCTGGTCCGGCGTCCTGGGTCGTGAGCTGGTCGACGACCCGCGGGGCGGCGTCACGCTTCTCCCGAACGAGGCGACCGAGTTCCGCACCAGGTTCGTGCCGACGGACGTGCCCAAGACCGGACGCAACCAGATGCACTTCGACCTGACCAGCTCGTCGCTGGAGGAGCAGCAGCGGACGGTGAAGCGCGCGCTGGCGCTGGGTGGTCAGCACTACGACGTCGGCCAGCTGCCCGACGAGGAGCACGTGGTGCTCGCCGACCCGGAGGGCAACGAGTTCTGCGTGACCGAGCCGGGCAACAACTTCCTCGCCGGCTGCGGGTTGATCGGGGCGCTGTCGTCGGACGGTTCCCAGCAGTGCGGGCACTTCTGGAGCAAGGGGCTCGACTGGCCGCTGGTCTGGGACCAGGACGAGGAGACAGCGATCCAGTCGCCGGTCGGCGGCAGCAAGATCTCGTGGGGTGGCCCGCCGCTTCCACCCAAGACCGGCAAGTACCGCTGGCACTTCGACCTCATGCCGGACGGCGACCAGCTGGCTGAGGTGGAGCGCCTGGTCGCCCTCGGCGCCCAGCGAGTCGATATCGGGCAGGGCGACGTCCCTTGGATCGTGATGGAAGACCCTGACGGGCACGAGCTCTGCGTGCTGCCGCCGGCGTAGCGAGGCTGAGCGGCATACCTTCGCCATATGACTGACTAGCCAGTCATGTGATTGGTGCACTGTGTGCTGTCTCGGTGTTAGCTCAGTTGGCGCGGTCGTGGATCAGCATGTCGAGCAGGTCGCCAAGCACAGACTCCTCGTGGACCGCGCGGCCATGGCTTCGCATAGCGGCGCCCAGCTCGGCGTCCCAGACGGGTTCGACCACACCACTCTGCAGCTCGGGGCCGTCCCCCCGGACGGCTCGCAGGTAGTCGTCCGCGGACATCCGCAAGGGTTCTGCGTGGTAACGGCCGATCGCCCGGTTGGCGATGGCGACGCCCGGCCAGTCGAAGTCACCGTGGTAACGCAGGTCAGCACCGCAGGCGTGAAGGCCCGTCAGCACCCGATCGACGACAAGGTTGGCCTCGCCGGAGGTGCAGACCGCTGACCACCCGAGTACCGGCCGCTCCGCCATCGCCTCCAGCACGCGCGGGTTCTCGCACACGAGCACCTTGGTGCCCCGAGGGAACACGACTGGCTGCGCCCGGCGAAGGTCCCACTCCGTCACGTGCACGGGGTCGTCCGATTCTCGGGCGAGTCGGAGGCGAGCAGCGAGCGCCGAGTCACCCTCGAGCGGAAGGTTCCATACCAGACAGGTACGCGACAGGAGGTCAGGCTCGACACCCGCGCTCGACCACAGCACCTGGCGCTGCCGCGCGGAGATGGGTGCGGGCTCGCCCGCTGCCGCGGCGAGACCTCGTAGGACGGCCTGATGGACTGGGCGGTCACGATCCAGCGCGTGAGCGTCGCCGAGAACACGGGCTGCGAGCTCGACCCGTGACTGAGCAGGACGTTCGATCGACGCGGTGAGCTCGAGGAGAACCGTCGCAGCGTCGCGCACCACGGTCTCAGCGCCGCGGCCCTGTCTCAACAGCCTGCTGCGACGTAGTCCGGCGACCCACTCCGGCACCCACGGAGCGTCGATGATCTCCGTGGCCACCTCGAGTGGTCGTTGCCTCGACTGCTCGCGCTCGGCCCGAGCGGCCGGTCGGCTCTGTGGGTGGTGTCCGAGCCGGCTGAGCACCGCTTGGAGGCCGCCGACCGCGGACCTCTCGTGCAACCGGGAGTCGAGGGCCGCGAGGTCGATCCGGACGGAGGTGCGCGTCACCGAGCGCCCCAAGAGGTCCCCTACGGCTTGACGTTCAGCGCGCGTCTCGAGCGGCACCTGCACCGTCCCCTGTGGCTCGAGGCCGGCCTTCTCGAAGCGGTCGAGCACCCTGCTCCAGACGGTGGCGAGGTGCGGATCGGCGATCCAGCGCGGCAGCTCGGTCATCCGACTCCTTGGAGCACTCGCCCGTCCCACCGGTACTCGTACTGCGCGATCCCGCGCTGGCCCGGGTCGCGCAGCGCCTCGTAGATCGCGAGCGACGGAACGGTGGAGTGGTCACCCCACAGCCGCTCGCTGGTGACCACGAAGTCGAGGTCGAGCTGGACGAGCAGGCCGAACAGCAGCGGGTGAGTGCGCACGTCGATCTTCGGGAAGGCGTCGTCGAGCAGGACGAGCCGAGGTGCGTGCGGGGCAGCACCGGCCAAGGACGTGAAGTGAGCCGCCGCGGCGGCGAAGAGCGGCAGGTAGCACAGCACCTTCTGCTCGCCTTGAGACAGGGGCGATCGACGATGCAGCTTGTCCCACTGGCCGCGTCCTTCGGGGCGGGTGTAGCGGATCGTGAACTGCGACCAGGTGCGGTAGTCGAGCGCTGCTGCCAGGTGCTCGCTGTAGGAGAGCTCGGGGTGCTCCGACCGTGATGCCTCGATGAGGTGGTGGAGGACGTCGCGCAGCCTCGAGCGCTCTTCCGGCAGGAGCGCACCGACCGGTTGCGCGAGCAGCTGGACGGCGGCGCGCACCTCCGCGGGGACGTCGTCCCGCAGCTTCCAGTCGAGCCTGACCCGGATGCCCTGCGACGTGCTGACCTGGCCGAGCTGCTCGTTCATCGCCACGACGAGCTCCTCGGCGTCACGCCGGCGCGCCCTGATCGCGTCGCCGAGCTCACCGAGCACGTGCTGCTCGAACTGCTGCCGCTCTCGTTGGGTGAGCAGGTCGCGGTCACGTTCCACCGCCGCTGCGACCCTGACTGCAAGGACCACCACGGGTGACTCCCCGGCGTCGTCCCGCGCCGTGATCGCGAGGAGGTCGCCGAACTCGGCCACGGCTGGCTGGTGGTCGGCGGCGGGACCGTTGGCCGCGTCGGTGTGCGCCCGCCACACCCGGTTGGACGTGGCCGTCACGTCGTCCGCACTCAGGTCGCTCAGCCCCTCCAACAGGCTGCGCACAGTGCGGGAGAGCGGTTCGGACGTCGGGTGGTCGGCTAGTCCTGCGACAGCTCCGACGTCGTCGTGCTCCGGGGCTGCAGCCTGGAGCATGCCCGGAACATGCGAGACGGCGGCCATGGAGACAAGCAGGGCGGCGCGTTCGTCGAGGTGCTCCTGGAGCCTGTCGCGCGCTGTGCTCAGGGCGTGCTCCTCGGTGCCCTCCGTGCGGATCAGCTCGATGAGTCGCTCATCGGCTGCTCGCCGCGCGCGGCGGTGCTCCTCGATGGCGCTCCGCGTGTCCTCGATCTTCTGCTGCACCACCTCAGCGGTGTCGCCGACGACGGTACGGAGCGCTTCGTAGGCTGCCCGCGCGGCCTCCGCGGCTCGCTCGGCCTCGACCCGGGCGGCGTCGTCTTCAGCGAGCACTGCACGCGCGCCGGCCAGCTCGGCGACGGCTTCGCTCCACCGTTCCACGGCAGTGCCTAGCTGGGTCATCCGTGGGCCGCAGGCCTGCAAGGCGTCGTCCAGCGCGCGAAGCTCCTGCTCGTAGGCGTCGAGGGCACGGGTGTCGGCGGGCAGCTGCTGCTCGGTCGCCAGGGACTCCATCGACGTGCGGGCCCGAACCGTGGCGAGCCGCGCGGTATGCGCCGCCTCGTGCGCCAGTCGGTTCGCCGCTTCGTCCTGGACCTCTGTCGCGCGACACGTCTCCACCGTCGCCCTGGCACGCACCAGCGCTTGACCCGACGGCACCGCGGCGATCCACAGCTGCAGCGCCTCGATGGCGCGGTCGAGCTTCTGGCGTTCGCGGTCGGCAACCTCCCGCCGCTGGATGGTCTCGGCGATGGCAGCGTCCAGCACGGCGAGACGACGCTGCCGCTCCTGCGCTCGGGCCGTGGCGCCGATGAACTGGGCCACCTCCTTGTGCGCGCGCCCGTGGGCCGGCCCTAGCCGCCAGCGGCCGTCCGTGCCTACCCAGGCGTCGGAGCTCGGGGCGTCGGCGCAGCCGACGGCCATGAGGACCCGCTGGACGTCGTCCACCTCAAGCCCGCAGTCGGCGGGGAGGTCGGGGACGAGCTGCGTCGCGAGGGTCGGCCCACCCGCCCGCGGGCCGTCGCCTGCCGTGAGCACGACGTCCAGGTGGTCGGCGCCGAGGAGCCGGCCGCCCGGACGTATCCAGGCATCGAGCAGCCCAGACGCCTGGAGCGCTGCCTCGAGATTGCCGGCGACGTGAGGTGGCACCCCGTCGGCGAAGTCGAGCACCTGCCAGAGAGCCGCACCATCGGGTCGTTGCGTGCGCGGCAGCGGCGGCGGGGGCGGTGCCGGGTCGCGTTCAGCCTCGACCGCACGACGCTGCTCGAGCAGTCGGTCGGCCTCCGCAGCGGCGTCCTCAGACCGCGAGATCTCACGGGCGCGGCCTTGGTGCAGGTCGGACAGCTGGGGCGAAGCGCTGGCACGAGCCATGCTCGGCAGCTGGTCCAGGGCGTCGTCGGTGAGCGCCTCCGGCAGGTCGAGCGGGGGCGCGAAGGGTGCGGCTGCCCAGGCGTTGAGCAACGCGAGCAGCGCTGACTCCTCCTCAAGGGCTGCCTCCTGCGCGGCCACTCGCTGGGCACGTGCCTGCTCCCACCGGCTCTCGGCACGCGCTGCCTCGCGTTCGGCCTGTTGCTGCTCGCGTTGTGCCGTCGCCAGCTCAGCGAGCGCCTCACGCACGACCCGGACGGCAGCGAGCCGCCGTCCGACGGTAGAGCTCGCCGCGCTGGCTGCCCCGGCAGCGTTCTCGAGGGCGGCCTCGAGCGCGAATCGCTGCGAGTCCTCGTCCGCCTTGAGGTCGACCACGGCGATGGCCGGCAGGAACGCGTCGGGCACCGCCCGGCGAAGCCGCGTGTCGAGCTCACGCACCAGCCTGCTGAAGCCGGCGAAGCCGTCCTGCACAGCCCGGCTGCGATCCACGGCGACGACGCCACGGTCGGTCACGGACTCGCCTTGCTGACGGTGTCGGCCGTCCGCTGCCGTCGCCACCAGCGCGGCCTGCTTCGAACGCTCCTGCAGCTCGAGCAACCGGTGCCGGTCGCGAAGCTCGGGACTGGCGAGCAGGGTGGCCAGACCGGCCTCGCTCGCCGCAAGCCCGGAGGCGGCACGCTGCTGCTCCGTCTCAGTCTCTGCCCGCTTGGCCCGGGTGCGTTCGAGCCGCTCGGCCGCGGCCTTGGCCTCGGCTCGCAGGCCGCGTTCTCGCCGCAGTGCGCCCACGACAGCCCGGGCCCTGGTCGCGACCACGGAGCGGGCGTAGCCGCGGTACGTCTCGGCCAGCGTGTCGAGTGCCGCTGCCGCCGCGGACCTGCGCTCGATCTGCTCGCCGAAGGCCGTGAGCTCGTCGAAGGTATCGCCGGCCGCCCGCACCGCCTGGTCGTCGAGCTGAGGTAACGCCTGCGAGAGCTGCTGCGCGAGCTTGGTCGGCTCGATGTCCTCACCGATCTGGGGTTGCCGCAGCCAGTACAGGAGTCTGAGCACCTCGTCGTACTGGGTGGGGTCGAGACCGAACAGCCGACGGCCGACGTGCGCCTTGTACTCGGCGGAGCGCTCGAAGAGGTGCTCGTGCCCCAGCACCTCCTTCAGCCGCGGCATCGTCAACGGCCCAGCGTCGTCCTCCAGCTCGAGATCGATGCCGATGCGGCGGTCCGTGGCGAAGTGCCAGGCGGTGGCGGACCGGGCTGACGTGGACGCTCGGATCCCGACCCCGCAGGTGAACGACTCGATCGAACCGGTCGACGTCGTCCGCTGGAACTCGACCCACACGTAGCCGACCCGGTTGCCGGACTCGAGCCCGTCGGTCATGAGCCACAGCAGGCTGGTGTGGTGCTTGGCCGATGCGGTGATCCGTGCCTTGTCCCCGTCGAGAGCGAACGGCAGCAACATCTCGAGCGTCTTCGACTTGCCGGCCCCGTTGGCCCCTCGGAGCAGGAGACGGCCGTCGGCGAAGGAGAACACCTGCTCGTCGTACTGCCAGACGTTGAGGACTCCGGCGCGGTGCAGCCGGAACCGGTCGGCGCCTGCCTCTGGCGCACTGGACGCCGGTGAGATCTCAGCCACGCTCACGGCTCCTCCTGGTCGAACAGGCTGCGCTCGCCACCGGGGCCCACCGCCGTGACGAGCTCGGGTCGCGGGGCATAGCGAGCGGCCGCTGCGTGGACAAGGACCGCTCCGTCGCTCCGCTGGACAAGTCCCACGTCGGCGAGAATCGCGAGCGCCTCGCCGTAGACCGCGTCCGGGTTCTGACGGTGGTCCTTGCGCAGGCCACGGTGCCAGGTGGCGAACACGCGGTCGCCGACCTCGCGCGCGGCAGACGACGCGACCCGCGCCCAGGCCCCGGCTCCTGGGCCCGCCGTCACGTCGGTCGCCCGGACGTGGTCCACCAGCGCAGACAGCAGCAGGAGAGCGAAGTGCTTGGCCGATCCCGCGGCTGGGAAGGCCATGTCGGTGAGGTCACCGCTCGGGTCCACGGCCACTGCGCCCTCGGCACGCAGCTCGAGCTCAAGCCCGAGCCAGCGCCGAAACCACTCACGCTCGCGTTCGCGGTTGCGCCGCCACCAGCTGCGCTGCTCCTCGGTGAGGTCGTCGGTTGACATCACGGTCTGCTCGGCGATGACCCTGCGGACCGCGACCCGAGCGCCCCCGGCCGATGAGGGCACAGACGTGACCGTGAGGAGCGCGTCTGGCGTCGTGCAGGAGGCGAGCGGGCCCGCGACGAGAACGGCGAGCCGGTCCCGGTGGACGTCGAGCAGCGACTCGGTGCGCCGTTCCGCCCAGTGCTCAAGGTCTCCGTCACGTTCGCTGAGCACGCCCAGGTCGACGAGGGCGACCAGCGCCGAGTGCAGGGAGCGTCGGTCGGCGATCCCGTCAAGATCCACGTCGACCCCCGCGTCCGCGGCGGCCGAACGGACGCCAGCGACCAGCTCATCGACCATGACCTGCCGGCGCGCCTGAGTCAGGGCCGCCAGCGTGAGCGCCAGCATCGCGTACCGGCGCGGCGTGAACGGCACGTCGTTGCGGCGCCGAAGCCCGCGGCTGGGGTCGGCGGGAAGTCCGATCTTGTACAGCCGCGCGAGGCCGGGCTCGACGACGAGCCGGTAGCCAAGACCGTCGGCGAAGAGACGCACGAGCTCGTCGCGGTACCGTCGCACCCGCCCGAGCTCCTCGCCGTCGCGGTCGGCGTGGAGCAGCGGCTGGCGCAGCAGCGTCCTCGCCGCGCTGCGCACATCCGCCTCGGCAAGAAGGTCCGGAGCAGCTGCAGGGCGCTCAGGCATCCGCGTCATGCCCGGCGCCGCTCTGCCGCCGCGGCGTCGGTGTCTGCCGTGGGTCGCCGCACGCTGGCGCTCAGCTCGACGGCGACGTCACGAAGGGTCAGTACCCCTGAGGTGCTCCTGACAACCACGTTGTCGCCCCGGCTGTTGCGCACTGTCACCGCCACCGTCTGATCCCCGTGCCCCAGCTGCGCCCTCGCGGTGTCGCCAAGGCCCAGGCGCCGACCCGCCTCAGCCAGTGCCTGCGAGTACACCGTGAGGAACGACGTCCGGCCCTCATCACTGATCCGGACGTCGTGCCACGGCCCGGCGAGGGACGCCAGTTCTCGCACAGCCTCGGCGGCACGGCGCTCCTGAGCGGCGCGCTCGGCGAGCCGAGCGCGTTTGGCCGCGCTGTAGTCGGCGCGCGGGCCGGCCCGGCCGCCTGCCTTGCGGTCGCCGTGCACGCGGAGACCTACCGGGACCTCCGCTACCGGTGCGGACCACCAGCTCGTCGTGGCCGGGACGGGGTCCCCGTCGGGGTCGGCCGGGAACGACAGGTGCCGCGCCGAGTAGAGACCGAACGTGGCTGCCCACAGCTCGTTCGCCCGGTCGTCGTCAGCTCGGTCGAACCACTGCGCGAGCCGCACGAAGTCGCCGTAGCGGCTCTGCTGGCGGTCGGCACCGGCAGCGATGCGGCGCAGGTTCGTCAGCAACGACCGCATCGCGTCGGTGGCGAGCCGGCGGACGTTGTCGGCGTCCGACCGTCGGCTGCCTGACCCGATGAACCAGGTGCGCAGGCTCTGCCAGTCGCCAGGGTCGAGTCCGGTGGCGCGCTTTGCGCGGCTGCCGTCGAGACCGACCAGGCGCTCGCCCTCGTCGGCTCGCCGGCACAGCCGGGGCACGTCAGGCTCCAGCGCGTGCAGCCTCTCCGCGACCTGCGGCATGTGCCGCGACACCTCGTCCACGAACCGCTGGAGATAGTCGATGAGGGCGCTCTTGAACATGACGAACTCGTCGCGCCCCAGGTCGAACCGTGTGAGCACCTGCGTCAGGTACGAGTAGAACTGGCGAGTCGACGTGACGAGCACCTCGAACTGGGCGAACAGCGTGGTGATCCGCGCGGCGACGTCGCGGGGGTCGGCCTCGTCGAGTCCGTGCTCCGACAGCTGAAGGAGCTGCTCGAGACCGGCGAGGATGCCCGGAAGCATCTCGCTAGAGACCTCGCGCGCGCCGTCAGAGTGCTGCAGCAGCTCCTCGACCTGCCGGTGCACGAGCTCGCCTCGTGGCGTCAGCTGGTAGCGCGAGCGGTTGGAGAGGTACTCCCGCACACTGCGCGCGTCCGTCTCACGAGGGCTGCGGGCAAGATTGCCGTGCTCGACGAGGTAGGAGAGCCGTTGGTCGACCGTGTCGCGGTCAAGCTCGAAGCCATGGTCGCCGAGGCGTTCAGCGACCTCCTCCGCGGACTGGTCGGCGAGGAAGCCGCTCATACCCGTCGTGAACAACCGCATGATCGCCAGGTAGCAGGGGGCCTCGTCGTTGACGGCATAGCGCAGCGCCCCGAGCGTCTGGCGCTCCCGCGGATCCATCGCCCCGTTGGCCACGAGGGCACGGTATCCGCCGCCGCCGACATGTCGGGGGTTCCAGACGATACTCATCGTCTGATGTGTATCCGGTTAGGCGACAGATGTGTATCCTGTTAAGTCGAGAGTGTGCAAGTGGTCGATTGGAGGTTCTCGGTGCCCGCCGCCCAGAAGGCCCGTAGGTATCTGAGCCGCCTGGCGGACGAAGCCCTCGATGACCGGCTCGCTGCCATGGGTGCTGTGCTGATCGAAGGGGTGAAGGGCTGCGGCAAGACAGCGACGGCTCGCCAGCGCGCGGCTAGCGAGGTGCTGCTCGACGCCGATCCCGAGGCGGCCCGCAGGGCGGCGGTCGACCCTCGCCTTCTCCTCGACGGCGACACGCCGCGTCTCCTCGACGAGTGGCAGCGGACTCCGCAGGTGTGGGACGCCGTCCGACGGTCCGTCGACGATCGCGGCATGCCAGGACAGTTCATCCTCACCGGTTCGGCTACTCCCAGGGATGATCTCCAGCGGCACTCTGGCGCGGGACGTTTCGGCGTCCTTCGCATGCGGACCATGACGCTCACGGAGAAGTTGGCGACGACGCCGACCGTCTCGCTGGCGGCACTCATGCGCGGCGATGCGCTAGAGCCAGCGAACAGCACGCTGTCGGTCCGCGACTACCTGCACCACATCGCGGTCGGAGGATGGCCGCTGCTCGTCGAGGCCAATGAACGCGTAGCACGTACCTATGTCGACGGCTACCTCGACATCATCGTCGACCATGACATCGACGAGGTCTCTGGAGGGCCGCGCAATCCACGACTGGTTCGACGATTCCTCCACGCCTATGCCCAGATGACGGCACACACCGCATCGCTCAACACGATCATGAAGCGCGCCAGGGACGAGATCGCTGATCAGTCAGACCTTCCGTCCCGCCAGACCGCACAGAAGTACCTCGATGCCCTCCGTCGCATGATGATCGTCGACGAGGTGCCCGCCTGGGATCCGTCGGTCCGATCGTCGAAGCGCCTGGTCACCACCCCAAAGCGACACCTCGGCGATCCATCTCTGGCCGCTGCCCTGTTGCAGATGTCCCCAGACCGGATGCTGATGGATCTGGAGACGACGGGATTCCTCTTCGAGTGCCTCGTCGCCCACGACCTTCGCATCTACGGCGAAGCGTCTGACGCTGACTGCTTCCACTACCGCGAAGCAGAAGGTCGTCTGGAGGTGGACTACATCCTGGAGAACCGGGATGGCGACTGGATCGGCGTCGAAGTGAAGTTGGGCGAGCGCGAAGTTGAAAAGGCGGCAACGTCGCTCCTCCGTCTGGCCTCGCGTGTGGCACGAGCACCGAGGGCGCTCGTGGTCGTCACCGGCAGCACCCTCGCCTATACGCGAGAGGACGGTGTTCACGTCGTCCCCCTAGGGGTGCTTGGCCCCTGAGCGCTTGCGACCCAGCAGGTGGAAGGCCCGGCTGAGCTGGCGGTAGGGGTCGCGGCGACCGGCCTCGAGCTCGACCTTGGCGAGCGCGGCGATCTGGTTGGTGTCGCTGGGGTCGACGGGAGCGCCGCTCAGGTCGAGCCAGTCGACGAACAACCACACGCCGTACCAGGTCTCTGGTTCCACCTTCCGCTGGCGCAGCAGCTCGCTGAGCTCGTCGACGGTGTCGGCGCGTCCGGGCACGCCCAGGACGCCGACCTCGCGAGTCGAGTCGAAGGCGGCCAACGCGTCGTCCCAGCGACGTTCAAGGGCTGGCCGGACGGCCATGGCGCGTGCGTTGGCGGTCATGATCGAGACGATGCCGCCGTCCGCAGCGCACCGGCACAGCTGGTCGATCAGCGGCTCCGGGCGCTCGAGGTAGCCGAGCACGCCGTGACAGAGCACTGCGTCGAAGCGTCGACCGTCGACGGCGTCGTCGGCCCGCTCGCCGCCTGCCTCGACGAACCGCACGCGCCGCTGGGCTTCGACCGGCAGCCGTTCGAGTCGCGCGCGCGCCTTGTCGAGCATCGCGGGAGATGAGTCGAGCAACGTGACGTCGTAGCCGGACACCGC
The DNA here is from genome assembly GCA_035707965.1 of Actinomycetales bacterium. Taxonomy (GTDB): domain Bacteria; phylum Actinomycetota; class Actinomycetes; order Actinomycetales; family Angustibacteraceae; genus DASSTJ01. The sequence goes on along the minus strand of DASSTJ010000075.1, from coordinate 11,436 downwards.
AAGCGGGAACGACTGGTGGCCGGCGCCGCCGCCGACATCCAGCACGGACGCCGGAGGCTCGGGCAGGTGAGCGCGCAGCTGCTCGTGCATGACGTACGTGCGCACGTACCCCTTCGCCGACGCGTACGCGCCATCGACGAACTGGTCAAGCAGACCGGACCAGACGTCGTCCTCCACGGCCTCACGCTACTGGGACATCGCCGATCTCTGATCGCTGGCAGGAGCTCACCCCACCCACCAGCAGATCGAGATCGGCTGAGGTCTAGCGGAGATCACGCTCAGCGGGACGACGGACGGGGGATGTCCACGTGCGTGACCAGGTTGATCCCGCCGTCGACGCGGATCACCTCACCGGTGACGAACGGCGACCTGACGAGACCCAGGACCATCGCCGCGACGTCGGATGGTCGCCCGAGCCGGCCCAGGGGCGTCATCGCTCCGGTGGCCGTCGCCCGTGTGGCAAGGCTGTCCGCGGTCAGCCGAGTCTCCACCGGGCCCGGTGCGATCGCATTCACCCGGATGTCCGGACCCACCGACTTGGCCAGGAGCCTCGTCAGGTGGTCGAGCGCCGCCTTGCTCACGGAGTACGGGATCGAGCTGCCCAGGGGACGCGAGCCGCCCACTGAGGTGATGTTGATGATCTGGCTACCGGGCTTCATGGCCTTCACGGCCGCGACGGAGACCTGCCACGTCCCGATGACGTTGACGCCGAGGATCCGGTGCCAGTCGTCAGCGGTGATCGCGGCCAGGTCGGCATGAGGGACCGGTCGGGACACCCCGGCGTTGTTCACCAGGAGGTCGAGCCGGCCGTGCCGCTCCACGGTCGTCTCCACCAGACGGACGGCGTCGGAGGGATCCGCGATGTCGGCCTGCACGTAGCTCGCTCCCGACAGCTCTGCCGCGACCCGCTCACCGGCATCCACCGAGGTGGCCGAGTTGACTACCACGGTGAAGCCGTCGGCTGCGAGCGCCCGCGCGATCCCTTCTCCGACGCCGGAGCTGGAGCCCGTCACGATGGCGACCGGCGACTCGCTCATCGGGCGACTCGCTCGGCGACCGGTGCGTGCACGGCGTCCACGATCGCCCGGCCGCCGCTGGCGAGGATCGAGGTGTCGTTGCTGACCACCACGTAGTCGTAGCCCCGGCCCAACGCCGTCCGGGCCTGCTCACTCGTGGCCGACGCGGTGCCGATGGGGACGCCCGCCGCTGCCGCGGCAGCCAGAGCCGACGTGACGAGTCGGTCCACCTCGTCGCTCCCCGCCGTGATCCCCATCGACATCGAGAGGTCGGCCGTCCCGACGAACGCGGCACCGATGCCGTCGACGGCCAGGATCTCCGCGGCGTTCGTGATCGCCGCTTCGCTCTCCAGCTGGACGACGCACAGGGCGCGCTCGTTGCCGTACTCGAGGTACTCCGCCCGTGGCAGCAGCCCCCAGCGACCCGCGCGGCTGGTGCCGCCGGACCCGCGGACGCCGCGCGGCGGGAAACAGGTTGCCCGCACGACCGCCCGGGCCTGCTCCACCGTGTCGACGTGCGGCACGACCACCCCGGCCGCGCCGGCGTCCAGGACTCGCTGGATCACGCTGAGGCCGTGGTCAGGCACTCTGACCAGCGGGTCAACCCCGAGGGCCCGGGCCAGGGCGATGTGGGTCGATGCCGCACCGAGGTCCAGGGTGGTGTGCTCGAGGTCGATGACCACGAAGTCGAAGCCCGCGTGCGCCATGATCTCGACGCTCTCCGGGCTGGAGAGCTTGATCCAGGTGCCGAGCGTGCCGCCGTTGATGCCCGTGCGATTGCGCGCCATCGCTCAGATCTCGCTGGTGGTGTCGGAGGGGGCGGCAGTCCAGAAGACCAGCCACTTGCCGAGCTGCACGACCACAGCGTGCAGCGCTATGCCGATGGCCGACAGCATGACGATCACCGCGAAGGTCCTGGCGACGTCCAGGGTGAAGTTGCTCGCCTGGATCAGGTAGCCGAGGCCCTGGGAGCTGCCGACGAACTCTGCGACCACAGCGCCCGTCACAGAGAGGATCACAGCGACCTCCAGCCCGGCGAAGATGTGCGGGAGCGCGGACGGGATCTGCAGGTATCGCATGACCTGCGCGCGGGACGCACCGAAGGATCGGAGCATCTCGACCTGCTCGCGGGCGGCGGACCGGAATCCCAGGATGGCGTTGATCAGGAGCGGGAAGAACGCGATCAGGGCGACGGTCAGCACCTTCGAGCTGATCCCGATGCCGAACCAGACGATCAGCAGAGGCGCCATGGCAACCTTCGGGATGGTCTGGGTCAAGATGAGCAGCGGGAAGAGCACCCGCTCGACCGCCCGGAACTGGGTGATGAGCACCGCAGAGACCAGTGCCGAGCCGACCGCGATGCCGAAGCCGATCAGGATCTCCTTCAGCGTCACGATCGCGTGACTCACCAGGCTGCCGTCGCGCAGGCCGTCGACCAGGGAGTGAACGACAGCCGTCGGCGCCGGGACGAGGATGTTGGAGACGTTGAAGACCTTCACGACGAGCTGCCACACCACCAGCAGCCCGATGAACACGAGCACGCTGTAGGTGATCTCTGGTACTCGACGGCGTCTGTGTCGCTCCGGCGTGTCGGAGGTCGGGCCTGCCTCCACAGGGCCTGGATCGCCACCCTGGGGACCGAGTACCTCTCGGTCAGCTGCGTGACGCTCGGTGTTGGTGGGCATCAGGTCTCCTAGTGGGCGCTGTGCTCGGAGTCGAGCAGCTTCCGGATCGTCATGACGATCTCGCCGAACTCGGGCGTGTTGATGTTCTCGAGCCGCCGCGGTCGCGGCAGCGGGACCTCGACGACGTCCGCCAACCGGCCCGGTCGGGGCGTCATGACGACGACGCGGTCGGCGAGAAGCACCGCCTCCGGGATGCTGTGCGTCACGAACAGCACGGTCTTGCGGTCCTGGTCCCAGATCTTCAGGAGATCCAGTCCCATCTGGTCGCGCGTCATGGCGTCGAGCGCGCCGAACGGCTCGTCCATGAGCAGGACGCGCGGGTCGTGCATCAGGGCACGGCCGATCCCGACCCGCTGCTGCATCCCACCGGACAGCTCGTTGGGGTACCGGTCGCCGAACTCCTCCAGGCCGAGCATCACCAGCAGCTCGTCAGCCTTCGCCTGAGTGGCGGCGTCCCGCGCGTGATGCAGGTCCGGCGACGTCAGCAGGTTCTTTCGCACGGTGCGCCACGGCAGCAGCAGCGGCTGCTGGAAAACCATCCCGAGCTGATTGCGGTGCGTGTCCTCGGACGGCCCGAACGTCACCGTGCCGGAGGTCTGGCGGGACAGGCCCATGATGATCCGCAGCAGCGTGCTCTTTCCGCAACCGCTGGGACCGACGATGGAGATGAACTCCCCCGCTCGGACGCTCAGGGAGACGTCGTCGAGAGCCTGGACGGTCCCTCCGCTCTTGGTCGCGTAGAGCATGGACAGCGAGTCCAAGCGGATGATGGTGTCGATGTCGGTGGTACTGGTCGGCATGTCTGTCCCTCAGGTTCTCGAGCGCAGGCTGCCCGCGCATCGGTTGTCGTGCGGTCTCCAGATCAGTCGGCCACCTCGGGCCACGAGCCGCCCATCTCCTTGGTGAGTCGCTTGCAGGCGGCCTTCAGTGCCGCGGCCTCTCGGGAGTCGAGCGCGTCCGGGAGCATCCGCTCGGTGCCGACTGCGGCGATCGTGGCGCAGATCCCGTTGGCAGCGAACACCGGCGCCGCGAGGACGCAGATGCCGCGGCTGTTCACGTCACTGCTCATGCCCGCTTCTCGGATGGCTTGGATGCGACGGCGGATCTCGGTGCGCTGCGGCTCGGGGAGGCTGCCGGTGAGCCGGTCGGCGTGGAACTGGTCCGGCAGAAAGGCGAGGAACACCTTGGCCTGAGAGGAGTTCAGCGCGAGCTGTGAGCCCACCCGCACCGTGACCAGGGTGGGGTGGTCGGCCTCTTCCACGAGCGAGACCACCGGACCGGACGTGCCCCACAGCGACAGCACGGTGCTGACCTTGATCTCCAGCGCGAGCTCGTGCAGGTAGGCCGGTGCCATCTGCATGATGCGCTGCTGCCCCAGGGCGAAGCTGCCGAGCTGCAGGATCGACCGTCCGGGACGGACGAGTGCGGACCCGTCCACACGCTCCAGCAGACCAGCGCTGATCATCGAGCTGAAGTAGCGGTGCACCGTGGTCCGGTTCAGGCCGAGCCGGCGAGTGGTCTCCGCGACGGACAGCTCCGGAGTCTCCGGAGCGAACAGTCCCAGGATCTGCGCGGTGCGGCTCACCGCCTGGATGTCCTGCTCGCGGCCATTCCCCGGCTGGTCGACCTGGCCCTCCGTCATCGGCCCTCTCTCTCGTTCGGTGTCCAATACAGTGCCCGACGGTTCACAGTGCGGACAGATGCTATGGGTGACACAGGTCTCATTGCAAGGCTTCGCCGCTGAAAGGTTCGCGGCAATCCGTCGGGTCCAGGTCTTGACAGACCGCATCATGAACGTTGAGTCTGTCATGCGAACACCCACGGAACCTGGAGACGACGTGACTGAATCGCCCGCCATCGTCAAGCTGCTCGACGGCTGCGTCGACCTGCACTGCCACTCCGGCCCGAACCCGTTCCCTCGCCGCATCGACCATGCCGAGGCCGGCAAGGACGGCGAGCGGCTGGGCATGCGGGGAGTGCTGGTGAAGTCCCACCACCACAACACGGTGATGGACCTGCTCGCGATGGGCGACCGGCTGGCGAAGATCAGCACGCCGGTCTTCGGCGGCATCACCCTGAACAGCATGGTCGGCGGCATCAACCCGCAGGCGGTCGCCATGTCACTGCGCATGGGAGGCAAGGCCGTGTGGTTCCCGACCTTCTCGGCCGGCCGCCACATCGACTGCCATCCGGAGGGAGTCGGCTTCCCCACGGCGAGCGTCGAGGTGCCGTCGTCCCGGGTCGACATCCATTCCGAGGACGGCGAGCTCATCCCCCAGGTCTACGAGGTGCTCGACCTCGTGAAGGAGAGCGGGGCGCTGGTGACCGGTGGCCACATGGAGACCGAGTCGATCACCCAGCTGTTCGCGGCAGCCAAGGACAAGGGCATCTCGCGGATGCTGCTCAACCATCCCGACTACGTCATCGGTGCGGACGAGGCCAAGTGCCGTGAGCTCGTCGGCTACGGCGCGTTCGTCGAGCACGAGACCGGCTTCTACGACCCCGAGGGAACCAAGAAGTGGGACCCGAAGATCCTCCTGGACTGGATCGAGAAGATCGGCCCGGAGCACACGGTCATCGCGTCCGACCTCGGCCAGAAAGGTCGCCCGCTGCCGGTGGACTCCTTCATCCGCGTCGCGACCGCGCTGCTGGACCTCGGGCTGGACGAGAAGTCGCTGCGACAGGTCTTCTGCGACAACCCGGCCTTCCTTCTCGGCCTGGACGACTGAACCGGCATCTGCCGCTGACCTGAAAGGACCGAGATGACCACCCTGGCCACGCCACCCGACGTGGAGTTCTCCGACCTCGGCGCGGGGGTTCCCGACGAGACGACCCCTGGCGGATCGTCGACGTGGTACTTCCGCGGACAGAACTTCGTGCTCGCCTACACGGCTCTGGTCGCCGGCGACGTGCTGGAGCGAGCCGACCAGCCGGACGAGTACGTCGTGATCCTTCCCTTTGAGCGCTGCAGCGTCGAGGTCCGCGCCTCCGGAGAGGTCGAGACGGTCTCCGGCAAGGCGGTCGTGATGGTCCCGCCGGGCAGCAGTGCGGTTGTCGGCGTCGACGACTGCACCGTCGTGCGGCTCTTCAGCTCGCGGTCGACCGACCTGTTGCCCAAGGCGCGCAACCGGGACTCGTACGCAGAGCCCCACCCGAACGTCAGGCCCTTCGAGCCGTGGCCGGACCCGCCGGAGGGCTACCGCATCCGGCCCTACCGACTGGCCGACCTCGAGCTGACCCAGGACGCCATTCGCCCGGGACAGCTCGTGCGGTGCAGCACCTTCATGGTCAACTTCCTGGCACCGAGGGTCGGCCCGCGTGATCCCGACAGCCTCTCGCCGCACGACCACGACGACTTCGAGCAGTGCTCCCTCGCGGTGGAGGGCGAGTACGTCCACCACCTGCGCACGCCGTGGTCGAAGCGTCGCAGCGAATGGCGCGAGGACCGCCACCTGCAGTGCGGCAGCCCCTCGGTGGCCGTGATCCCGCCGCCCATGATCCACACCAGCGAGGCCGTCGGCGCGGGGACCAACCAGCTGATCGACATCTTCTGCCCGCCTCGCCTGGACTTCTCCCAGACGCCGGGCCGAGTCCTCAACGAGGACGCTTACCCGCTCCCCAACCAGTAAGAGGAGGGCTTCCGTCGTGAAGACCAGACGAGCGAGGAATGTCGTAAGTGGTGCCGTGGCCGTCCTGTGCACGGCCGCAACACTGAGTGCCTGCGGTGCCGACGCCGGGCCAGCTGCCGACTCGGCCACCCATGGACAGCTGACGCCGGTGACGTTCGCGATGGCATCCCCGAGCTGGAACGCCGGCTACGCGGTCATGGCCGTCGTGGAGGCCGAGGGCTTCTACGCCGACGAGGGTCTGAAGGTCACGACCAACCTGTTCCCGTCGGCCACCCAGGCGGCGCAGCAGGTCGCGGGTGGTGGGGCGGACCTCGGCCTCATGACCGTGGAACCCGTGGCGATCGGCCACGACAAGGACCTGAACCTCTCCTACTTCAGCTCCTACTGGGCCAAGTGGATCTACAGCCTCCAGGTGCCGGACGGCTCTGACGTCACGAGCATCGCCGACCTGAAGGGCAAGAAGATCGGCGTCTCCGCGGTCGCCAGCTCCGGCGCGACCTTCGCCCGGACCGCGATGGAGCTCAACGGCATGAGCCAGAACGCCGCCAGCCTGGTGCCCATCGGAGCCGGGGCCCAACAGATCAACGCCATCAAGAGCGGCCAGGTCGACGCGTTGGCGCTCTGGGACATCCAGTACCAGATCGTCAAGAACTCCGGCGTCGGCCTGACGCCGCTCCCGGTGAAGGAGACAGCGGACGCCTGGGGCGGGGGCTTCGCGACGACCCGCACGAACCTCAAGGCCAAGAAGGACGTCCTCGAACGGTTCGGTCGAGCAGTGGCGAAGGCCTTCGTCTTCTCCAAGGCCAACCCGGAGGCCGCCATCCGCGACCTGTGGAAGCTCCACCCCGAGACCCGCGGGTCCGACCCGGAGGAGAAGGCGCTGGCCGACGGGATCAAGGTGCTCCAGGTGCGCCTGGACGGGCAGGGCTTCGACGACAAGACGCTGGGCCGGATCGACGACGCCGCCTTCACCCGCTCGCTCGACTTCCTGGCATCGGCTGGCCTGATCAAGAAGTTCCCGGCGAAGGACATCTACAGCGACGAGATGTTCACGGCGTTCAACGACTTCTCCTACGACGACGTCATCAAGCAAGCAGAGAGCGCCAGCTGAATGCGGCTCGGGGTGGCGCTCGACCTGAGCTCCGAGGAGCCGGTCCGCCCACAGGTGGATCGCGCGGTCACCATGCTCGGTCTGGCGGAGCAGCACGGCTTCGACTCCGTGTGGGTGGGAGAGAGCTATCACGCGACCCCTGAGCCGTTCCACCTCCCGTCCGTCCTGATGGTCCTCGGGCACCTGTCCGGACGAACGACCTTGGAGCTGGGCTCAGCGGTGCTGCTCCTGAACGCGTACAGCCCGGAGAAGCTCGCCTACGAGGCGGCGCTGCTGGACCAGCTGTGCGGCGGAAAGCTCACCCTCGGTCTCGGACTCGGCAGCCCGGAGGTCGCCCAACGCGTCGGGCTGAACGCGAAGAGCCCGGCCGGCGCCGCCTTCGAGGCGACGCTGCGACTGCTGCGTGAGGCCTGGTCCGCCGAACCGGGGACCGGCTCGCCGGTGGCGGTCCCAGCGCCGGTGCAGCCTGGCGGGCCGAAGATCCTGGTCGGCGGCAAGGTGGCTGCCTCGGCCCGTCGCGCCGCGACGCTCGCCGACGGGTTCTACGGCGCGACGAACTACACCGACGACCTCTTGATCAAGCAGTCGACCGAGTACTGGTCACATCGCGGCGGCCGGCCGGACGAGATCGAGGGGGTCGTCGCCACCACCAGGTTCTGCGTCGTGCACGAGGATGCAGGCACCGCCCGCGAACTGGCGGCGCTCTACCTGAGCGCCGCGACCGACTACTACACCAGACGGCACGCGTGGATGGGTGCCGACGGGCCGACCGAGCTGGAGCTGCCCATGGTGGGCACACCGGACGAGATCAACGCGACGATCGCGCGGTACGCCCACGCGGGGGTCACGTCCGTCCAGCTGCGGGTCGCCCCGTTCGGCACACCACCGGCCGTCGTCCGCCACACGCTCGACCTCGTCGGGCGGCACGTAGTTCCGAGCTGGCGAGGCTGCGAGCTCGACCCGATCCCGACTTCTGAAAGGGCATGACCGATATGACCAGACGACTCACGGGCTTGGCCGGCCTGCTGGCAGGCCTCCTCGTGGCTGCTTCGCTGGGTGCGTGCAGCTCAGAGGCCGGTGCCTCGGCTGACGGCAGCCTCGAGACCGTCACGTTCGCCTTGAGCGCGCCCAGCTGGAACGCCGGCTACACCACCTTGGTGGTCCCGGAGGCGGAGGGCTACTTCAAGGACGAGGGGCTCGACGTCAAGGTCCAGCTGTTCCCCTCCGGCACGCAGTCGGCGCAGCAGCTGGCCTCCGGCGGCGCCGACATCGGACTGATGACCGGAGAGCCGGTAGCGATCGGTCACGCCAAGAACCTGGGCCTGGTCTACTTCGCGTCGTACTACCCGCACTGGATCTACAGCCTGCAGCTGCCGCAGGGCTCGGACGTGAAGAGCATCGCGGACCTGAAGGGCAAGAAGATCGGGGTGACCGCGGTCGCCAGCTCCGGCGCGACGTTCGCCCGGACCGCGATGCAGCTCAACGGCATGAGCCAGAACGCCGCCAGCCTGGTGCCCATCGGAGCCGGGGCCCAACAGATCAACGCCATCAAGAGCGGCCAGGTCGACGCGCTGGCCCTCTGGGACACCCAGTACGCGATCGTCGAGGACTCGGGGGTCACGCTCACCCCGTTGACCGTGCCCCAGACCGCCAGCATCTGGGGTGGCGGATTCGCGGCGACGCAGAAGACGATCGAGCAGAAGAAGGACGTCCTCGAGCGGTTCGGCCGTGCCATCGCGAAGGGCTTCGCGTTCGCGCAGGCCAACCCCGAGGCCGCGATCCGCGACCTGTGGAAGCTCCACCCGGAGACCCGGGGCACTGGATCGGAGAAGGACGCGATGGCGTCCCAGGTGAAGATCCTCCAGGTTCGGCTGGCCGACCAGGGGGTCGAGGACAACAGCTGGGGCCGGATCGATCCGAAGGCGGCGACCGGGATGGTCGAGTTCATGGCGTCCGCCGGGCTCGTTGACCGGGCATTCCCAGCCACGGAGATCTACACGACCGACCTGCTCGATGCCATCAACGACTTCTCCTACGACGACATCCGCAAGCAAGCGAAGAGCGCCTCGTGACACGGGGGCAGGAAGTGGAGACCACCCGATGAGCAGCTCATTCGTGTACGCGTCGGTACGCACCCCGTTCGGACGGTTCAACGGCGCCTTGGCCGACACGAGGACCGACGATCTCGCCGCCGTCGCGCTGAAGGGACTCCTCGACCGCTCGCCGGGCCTGGACCCCGCCCTGGTCGACGACGTGCTCTGGGGCAACGCGAACGGCGCCGGCGAGGACAACCGCAACGTCGGCCGCATGGCCGTCCTGCTGGCCGGCATGCCCGTCTCGGTGAGCGCCACCACGGTGAACAGGCTCTGCGGCTCGTCGCTGGACGCGGCCATGATGGCGTCACGCATGATCGAGGTCGACGACGCGCAGATCGCGGTCGCCGGAGGCGTGGAGTCGATGACGCGAGCGCCCTGGGTGCTGCCCAAGCCATCGCGCCGGTTCCCAGCCGGCGACGTCACCGCCGTCTCCACGACGTTGGGCTGGCGGCTGGTCAACGAGCGGATGCCCGAGGCGTGGACGGTCTCGTTGGGTGAGTGCAACGAGCAGCTGCAGGAGAGGTTCTCGATCTCACGCGAGCGGCAGGACGAGTTCGGTGCCCGGTCGCACCATCTCGCCGCGGAGGCGTGGGAGAAGGGCTTCTACGACGACCTCGTCGTCCAGGTCCCAGGTGCGGAGCTGGTTCGGGACGAGTGCATCCGTCCCGACACCTCGCTGGAGGTGCTGGCCGGGCTGAAGCCTGCGTTCCGACCCGACGGGACGATCACCGCCGGCAACTGCTCACCCCTGAACGACGGCGCCAGCGCGGTCCTCCTGGGCTCGGCGAACGCGGCCGCGGCCATCGGTCGTGACCCGGTCGCACGGATCGCCGGGCGCGGCTGGTCGGCGCTCGAGCCGCAGCAGTTCGGCTACGCCCCGGTCGAAGCCGCCAACGCCGCGCTGGAGCGGGCGGGAATCACCTGGGCGGACGTCGATGCTGTCGAGCTGAACGAGGCGTTCGCCGTCCAGTCGATCGCCTGCGTCGATGCGTGGCTCGAGCTGGGGCTTCGGGACAGCGAGGTCGTCAACGCCAAAGGCGGGGCGATCGCCATCGGGCACCCGCTGGGCGCCTCGGGCGGTCGCATCCTGGGGACGCTCGCGGCGCGGCTCGTGGAGTCCGGCGAACGATGGGGCGTCGCAGCCATCTGCATCGGAGTCGGGCAGGCCCTGGCGGTCGTGCTCGAGAACGTCTCATGACGCTGCTGTGCTCCTCCGTCGACGAAGCGGTCTGCGGCGTCCACGACGGCTCGACGGTGCTGGTCGGCGGCTTCGGCACGGCCGGCATGCCGTTCGCCCTGATCGACGCCTTGATCAGGCAGGGAGCACGAGACCTCACCGTCGTGTCGAACAACGCCGGCAACGCCGACACCGGGCTGGCGGCGCTGCTCGCGGCCGGGAGGGTGCGCAAGATCGTGTGCTCGTTCCCCCGGCAGACGGACTCCTGGGTCTTCGACGAGCTGTACCGCAGCGGGAAGATCGAGCTGGAGGTCGCACCGCAGGGCAACCTGGCCGAGCGCATGCGGGCCGCCGGGGCGGGGATCGGCGGGTTCTACACCCGCACCGGCGTCGGCACCCTGCTCGCGGAAGGCAAGGAGACCCGCGAGATCGACGGTCGAACGTACATCCTCGAGCTGCCCATCGCCGCCGACGTCGCACTCATCAGCGCCCACACCGCCGACACCGTCGGGAACCTCGTCTACCGCAAGACCGCGCGCAACTTCGCTCCCGTCATGGCCACCGCAGCGACGACCACCATCGTGCAGGTGCAGCACGTCGTCGAGCCGGGATCGCTGGACCCTGAGGCCGTGGTGACCCCAGGCATCTACGTCGACCGGATCGTGCAGGTGTCGTCGTGAGCGTGGTGCTCCCGACCGTCATCGAGCACACCGACCGTGGGC
>DASSTJ010000074.1:0-5139 GCA_035707965.1 Actinomycetales bacterium | reverse complement strand
CGCCTGGCCGAGCTGGAGAAGCAGAACAAGCTGCTCGAGGCCCAGCGCCTGCGCATGCGCACCACGTACGACATCGAGATGATGCGCCAGGTCGGATCGTGCTCGGGCATCGAGAACTACAGCCGGCACATCGACGGTCGCGGGCCCGGCACCGCCCCGAACACGCTGCTCGACTACTTCCCCGAGGACTTCCTGCTCGTCATCGACGAGTCGCACGTCACCGTCCCGCAGATCGGGGCGATGTACGAGGGCGACATGTCGCGCAAGCGGTCGCTGGTCGAGCACGGCTTCCGGCTGCCCAGCGCGATGGACAACCGACCGCTGAAGTGGGAGGAGTTCCTGGAGCGGATCGGGCAGACCGTGTACCTGTCCGCCACCCCCGGCGACTACGAGCTGGCGAAGGGCCGAGGGGTGGTCGAGCAGATCATCCGACCCACCGGCCTGGTCGACCCCGAGGTCGTGGTGAAGCCCACGAAGGGCCAGATCGACGACCTGCTCCACGAGGTACGGGAACGCGCTGCCCGGGACGAGAGGGTGCTCGTCACCACGCTCACGAAGAAGATGGCCGAGGACCTCACGGACTACCTGCTCGAGCAGGGCGTGCGTGTTCGGTACCTGCACTCGGAGGTCGACACCTTGCGCCGGGTGGAGCTGCTGCGCGAGCTCCGGCTCGGCGAGTACGACGTCCTGGTCGGCATCAACCTGCTGCGCGAGGGCCTCGACCTGCCCGAGGTGTCGCTGGTGAGCATCCTGGACGCCGACAAGGAAGGCTTCCTGCGGTCGTCCAAGTCCCTGATCCAGACCATCGGCCGAGCGGCCCGCAACGTCTCCGGCCAGGTGCACATGTACGCCGACACGATCACCCCGTCGATGCAGCAGGCGATCGACGAGACGAACCGGCGCCGCGCCAAGCAGGTCGCGTACAACCGCGAACGTGGCGTCGACCCGACGCCGCTGCGCAAGCGGATCGCCGACATCACGGACCTGATCAACCGCGAGGACGCCGACACGGCCGAGCTGCTCGGCGGGTCGGGCCGCAACCAGTCCCGAGGCAAGGCGACGGCGCGGGGCAAGGCTCCCGTGCCGGAGGCCGCGTCGGCGTCCCTGTCGCGGGCCAAGCTGGCGGAGCTGCCGGCGGCCGATCTGGCCGACCTCATCCAGCAGCTGTCGGACCAGATGCACTCCGCCGCCGCGGAGCTCCAGTTCGAGCTGGCGGCCAGGCTGCGTGACGAGATCGGCGACCTCAAGAAGGAGCTGCGCGGCATGCGGACGGCGGGCCACGCCTGAGCCGGTCACCAGCCGCGGCGGCGCCACTGCTCGAGCTGCGGGCGCTCTGCGCCAAGGGTCGTGTCCTTGCCGTGGCCGGGGTACACCCACGTCTCGTCGGGCAGCACGCCGAACACGCGAGACTCCAGGTCGTCCATCAGGCTGGCGAAGTCCGCGGGTGAGGTGGTGCGGCCGGGGCCGCCCGGGAAGAGCGAGTCTCCCGTGAACAGGTGCGGGTGCCCGGACGGGTCGGCGTACAGCAGGGCGATCGAGCCCGGCGTGTGCCCCCGCAGCGCGATCACCTGCAGCTCCACGTCGCCGACGTGGAGGACGTCACCGTGCTGGAGGCGGACGTTCGGCGGCACCGGCACGGCGTCGGCGTCCGCGTCGCCGGCGGCCGTGGCCGCGCCCGTCCGGGCAGCCAGCTCCGGCAGCGCACGGTGGTGGTCCCAGTGCTGGTGGGTCGTCACGATCGTGCCGAGGTCGCCGGTGCCCTCCGCGACGAGCGCACGGAGCCGGTTCACGTCGTCCGCCGCGTCGACGAGCAGCTGCGCCCCGGTCGCGCGGCACGTCAGCAGGTACGCGTTGTTGTCCAGGCTGCCCACGCTGGCCTTGCGGATCGTGAGGGCATCCAGCTCCCGCACGTCGCTCGGGCCACCGGGGACGACGTCCCCGCGGTAGTCGCTCACTGCGCGTCCTCCTGGTCTCCGTCCCGCAGCTCTTCTCTGGGCGCTGTCACTCGTGGCGAGCCTCCGGCTGGGTGCCGGGGTCGGGGCGGCGGTGACCGCGAGTCTGCGGTGTTCTCGGTACCGCCAGCTGGGTGCGCGAGCTCTGCGCCCGACGGAACGCGTTGACAGCGCCCACGAGCGCGAGGTGGCTGAGTGCCTGGGGGAAGTTGCCGGCCATGCGGCGCCGCTCGGGCGCGTACTCCTCGGACAGCAGGCCCAGGTCGTTGGCCAGTCCGACCAGGCGGTCGAGCATGACCTCGGCGTCATCGAGCCGACCGGACATCGCGTAGACCTCGGCGAGCCAGAACGAGCAGGCGAGGAAGGGCTCCTCACCGGGTGGCAGCCCGTCCACACCGCGCTCGGTGCGGTAGCGCAGCAGCAGGCCGTCCTGCATGAGCTCGCGCTCGATGGCCTCCACGGTGCCCCGCACCCGCGGGTCGTCGGGGGGCAGGAAGCCCACGATCGGGATCTGCAGGAGGGCCGCGTCTGTGTGGGTGCTGCCGTAGTACTGGACGAAGGTGCCCAGCTCGGGGTCGAACCCCTGGCTCAGCACCTCATCGCGGACCTGGTCCCGGAGCGAGCGCCAGTGCTCGAGCGGCCCGGTGCGCCCGGACTCCTCGATCGCCTTGACCGCACGGTCGAACGCGACCCAGACCATGACGCGCGAGTGCGTGAAGTGCCGGGGCTCGCCGCGGACCTCCCAGATGCCGTTGTCCGGGTCCTGCCAGTGCTTCGCCAGGTTGTTGACCAGCACCCGTTGCAGCGCCCAGGACGACTCGTCCGCCTCGAGCCCGACCTCGCGACCGGCGGCGAGCGCCAGCATGACCTCGCCCAGCACGTCGGTCTGCCTCTGGTCGACGGCGGCGTTGCCGACCCGGACGGGCGCACTGCTTTCGTAGCCGGGCAGGTGGTCGAGGAGGCGTTCGGGGAGCTCGCGTCCGCCGTCGACGCCGTACATGATCTGCAGGTCCTCGGGGTCGCCGGCGACGGCGCGCAAGAGCCACCGACGCCAGCCGCGCGCCTCGTCGACGTAGCCGCAGTCGATGAGCGCCTCGAGGGTGAGGGACGCGTCCCTAAGCCAGCAGAACCGGTAGTCCCAGTTGCGAGGGCCGCCGAACTGCTCCGGCAGGGAGGTCGTCGGCGCCGCGACGATCCCGCCGGTGACGGAGTGTGTGAGCAGGCGCAGGACCAGCAGCGACCGCGTCAGCTCCTCGCGGTACGGGCCGCCCTGCGGAGCCGCGGCCGCCCACTGCCGCCACTCGCGCGCGGTGCGCTCGAGGCTGGTGGCGACGTCGACGGCCTCGGGCACCTCTTGCCAAGCCTGGTACCAGGTGGTGGACCACTCGACGACCTCGCCGGCCCCCACGTCGAAGACGTCGCTGTGCCGTCGGTCGCTCGCCGTGGGCAGACGCGTCCCCCGCAGCACCACCATGTCGGGCCCGGCGACGGCGTGGAGCGCCGGGTGGCCGTGCTGGTCGACGATGCGGTGCACCCAGGGCACGACGCGGCCGTAACTGAACCGCACGATCCACTCGTGACGCATGCGGACGCTCCCGCTGAGGCCCTCGATGCGGCGGACCAGGTCGGCCCGCTCGTCACCAGTCGGCATGGCGTCGACGACGCGGACGGAGCCCTCCTGCGTCGTGTACGTCGTCTCGAGCACGAACGTGCCCTCGCGGTAGCGCCGCGTCACCTCGTACGGGTCGTCCGGTACCAGGAGCCAACGGCCGTGCTTCTCGGTGCCGAGGAGAGCGGCGAAGCAGGCGGGGGAGTCGAACCGGGGGAGGCACAGCCAGTCCACCGATCCGTCGATACCGACCAGCGCAGCGGTGCGCTGGTCCCCCAGCACCGCGTAGTCCTCGATGCGGCAGGCCACGTCAGCCCCAGCTGGGCAGCGCCGGCAGCGGCACGTTGCCGCGTGTCGTCAGGCCGGCGCCGCCCGAACGACCGGTGAGCCACGCGAGCACGTGCGCCGCCGACCCCTCGACGGGGACGGCGCCGTCCCCGATGGTGAGAGCGGTCTGGGTGCCGTCGTCCCACCGCGCGGTCACCGTGGCCCCCGGCACGACGTCACGGAACCGTGGCGGACACTCCTGCAAGCCCGCGCGGACGACCTCGTCAGGCAGGTCGTCGAAACCGAAGCCGGTCGCCAGGTCGACGTGGTGGTAGGTCACCTCCCGCAGGCGCATGCGCGGCACGTCGCGGACAGCGAGGTCCCAGCCGCGGCCCGTGGGCACCATCGTGTCGAGCCCGTCCATCGGAACGTCGGCCAGGAGTGCGAGCAGGCGCTCGGCGGAGGACTCGATGTCGGCCTCGAGATCGGCGGGGGAGCGGCCCGACCCCTGCTCGATGGCGGCGTCGCGTGCCTCGGTCGAGGCGTACATCGGCACGTTCTCGCCGGTGATGGCCGACCGCACCACGTTGCTGAGTGCGTCGGCGTTGCGGGCGACGTGCGTGAGGACGTGACCGCGCGTCCAGCCGGGCAGCAACGAGGGGGCTCGCAGGTCGGCGTCGTCGAGCTCGGCGACCGACTGCAGGAGCCGGTCTGTCTGGTCGGTCAGCATGCCCAGGACGGGGTCGTCAGCGAAGGCCGTCATAGCCAGCGAACCTACTCGGTCGCGCCGTGGTCCGCCGGGTGTCGGCGCGGGCCCGACGTGCCGCGCGAGTGCGCGACCGTGGACGCGTCCGTTGTCCACAGGGCTGGTGCGCTCGCCGCTGGGAACGATCTTGCTCTAGTAGGGTTTCGTCCATGGGTGGGCACCGTGGGCGTTGTGCTGGGTTGGTCGTGTTCGCGGCGTTGGTCGTGGTGTCGGGGCTGGCGGGGTGCTCGGGTGCGCAGGGGGCATCCGGGCCGGGCGTCGGTCCGCCGGCGTCCGGGTCGGCGTCGGGTTCGAACGGGTCGGGGTCGCCCACGGTCTCGGCGAGCCTGGACGCTGCGGCGCGGGCGCGGATCCCGGAGGCGGCGAGGGCGCACACGCCGCAGGGTGCGGAGGCGTTCGCCCGGTTCTACCTGGAGCAGTTCAACGATTCCTGGGTTCAGGCTGAGCCAGCCCTCATCAGTCCGTACGGGCTGGCAACGTGCAAGACCTGCGCGAACTTTGTCGACACCGCGGTTTGGCTTCGAGCTCAGGACTTGACCTACGAC
>DASSTJ010000073.1:0-4733 GCA_035707965.1 Actinomycetales bacterium | reverse complement strand
TCGACGTGACGCCCGCCGCTGTCGCCGAGCTCGGCCTGCGGCCGGGCCTGCCGGTCTGGGTCGCGGTCAAGGCGACCGAGCTGGACGTCTACCCGGAGGTCGACCTCACCGCCTGACCGCTGCCCGCCGCCGGTGACCGTGACTCGCTGGCGACGACGGCACGTCGCGACGGGTCACGGTCACCGGCGGACAGCGGTCAGCCCTTCGCCTTCTCGACGGCCTGCTTCAGCTGGTCGGCGCTCGGGTTCACGAGCTCGGTGCCGTTGACCCGCACGGTGGGCGTGCCGTTGACTCCGTCCTTGGACGCCGCGTCGGTGACCTTGACCGTCCAGTCCTTGAACTTCTGGTCCTTGATGCAGGAGTCGACGCTGGTCGCCCCCGCCTCCTTCGCCAGGTCGATCAGCTTGCTGTCGGGCAGGCCGGCCGTGTTCTCCGGCGGCTGGTTCTCGAACAGCAGGGCGTGGAACTTGTCGAAGGAGTCCGGCGACGAGTCACGGACGCAGGCGGCCGCGTTGAGCGCCCGGGTCGAGTAGCTCGTGGTGCTCATGCGGTCGAGGAACGCGATCGAGCGGTACTCGACCTTGATGGTGCCCGCGTCCCTGAGCTGCTGCATCGTCGGGCCGACGTTCTGCTCGAACTGCTGGCAGATCGGGCACTGGAAGTCCTCGAAGACGGTCACGGTGACCGGAGCCGACTCCTTCCCCAGAACGACGCTGGTGCTGCCGTCGCCGCTGAAGTTGGACGGCGTGGCGCTCGATGACGAGGTGCTGTTGCGGCCGGCCTGCACGATCGCGCCGATGCCGACGACGACGACGAGGACGGCGACCACGGCACCGGCGATGATGCCGTTGCGCCGACGCGACTCGGCCTTGCGCATGGCGGCCTGCTGGGCCTTCACCTTGGCCGCGCGCTGGTCGCGGGAGGCCTTGCCTGAGGTCATGACTGCTTCTCCTGGGTGCTGGTGGTGCGGTGGTCGCCGTCGAAGGCGGGGGTCGGGGTCGAGCCGGTGGCGTCTGCCTGGCGGTCGGTCGCGTCGGGGGCCTCGTCCTCGTCGAGGTCGAGGTCGTCCGACGCCGAAGGGTCGAGCGACAGCCGGCTCCACGGTCGGTAGACCAAGAGGAGTCCGAGCAGCAGCAGGCAGACGTCGCGGATGATCTCCTGCGTGTAGTGAGTCGCGCCCTCGGCGACGTCGCCACCACCGCCGAAGCAGCCGCAGTCGATGCTGATGCCGCGGGAAGCGACGGAGGCAATGCCGATGATGAACGCCGTCATCAGCAGCGAGGACAGCACTGCCGCCACCCGCGTGCCGAGGCCAAGGAGGAGCAGCAGGGCGATCGCGACCTCGAGCAGCGGCAGCACGTAGCCGATCGTCGGCACGATCGACTCCGGAAGGATCCGGTACGCGCGCACGGCACGCACGGACTCGGCGGGGTGCGGCAGCTTGAGCAGCCCAGCGACGCCGAGGTAGCCGGCCAGCACGAGGCGGGCCAACGTGGCGAACCACAGGCGTCCGGTCGCGGCGCGCGAGCGGGGGGTGACGGCGAGCGCGACGGCGACGACGCCGAGGACGACGAGACCACCGGTGAGCAGCGTCTCGACTCTCATGACAGGTGTCCTGTCAACAGGTAGGGCATGGCGGCTCCAGACCGCTGGTGGGGAGCGGACGCGGCGTGTCGGCGGCGCCCACGGGGACGGCGGGTGCGCCCCGGTGAGCGGGCTGACCGCACGCGGGTGCGGCGAGGGCTCAGGCGGCGCAGACGGTCGCCGGAGGACCGCGTCGCCGCACCTGACGGCGACGGACCGTGCCCGGCAGCACCATCACCTGGTGGCGGGACGGCGGCATGCGGCGGACGAGGACCGGCCGCGCCGTGGGCAGCGCCGGTAGCACGAAGGCGACGGCGGAGACGAGGAGCGCCTCGCCGCGGGACAGCAGCACGCCGGTGGCGAGGGCTGCGAGCGCGTGGGTGACCACGGCGACGGCCACGAGGGTCGCGCCGGTGTCGCCCGTGGTGGCGCAGGCCCGCGCGGTGTCGGCCAGCAGGCCCCACGGCAGCAGCTGCTGGGGCAGCAGGTGGACGCCGGGAACCTGCGAGGCCAGGTGGCCGGCGCACTCTCCGGGCGTGGCGAGGGCGAACCACTCGTGCAGCAGCAGCTGGGACCCGCCGAGGCCCACCAGCAGCGTGGTCGGACGGCGACGCCCGGCCGTGAGCAGGCCCATGACGACGGCGAGGACGAGCAGCGACTGCAGCAGGGTGGATGCCGTGGGCGGGGCGCCTCCGCTGAGCCGGTGGGCGCCGAGCGCCAGTGTGACCGCGACGGCCGCCAACGCGGTCGCGCGCAGCACGCGCGACCGGGCCTGCCCTGGGTCGGTCACGCGCACACGGTAGCCGCTCACCCTGCGTCAGCTCCAGGAACCGCCCGAGAGGGACGGTTGACCCAGATACCCCCCAGGGGTACCTTGAGCACAAGGAGGGAACGATGACCGACACCACGACGGACGGCGCGCTGGGCCACCCACCGGACGCGAGCGGGCAGCTCCTCGAGGTCGCCGCCACGCAGCCGCCCGGGTACCACGACACCAAGGCGGCGCACCTGGCGCGGCTGCGACGCATCGAGGGCCAGGTCCGCGGCCTGCAGCGCATGGTTGACGGCGACGTCTACTGCATCGACGTGCTGACGCAGGTGTCGGCCGCGACGCGTGCCCTCGAGTCCTTCGCCCTCGGGCTCCTGCACGAGCACCTCACCCACTGCGTGAGTCACGCCATCGAGGCGGGCAGCGACAGCGACGAGGCGCGCGCCGAGGCGGAGGCCAAGATCCGCGAGGCGAGCGACGCGATCGCGCGGCTCGTCCGTTCCTGAGCGTCACCCCACCCCAACAAGGAGACACGACATGCCGACGACCACCACCTACGACGTCCAGGGAATGACCTGCGGCCACTGCGCCTCCGCGGTGAGCGAGGAGATCTCGGCGCTGCCGGGCGTGAAGTCCGTGGACGTCGACCTGGTAGCCGGTGGTGTCTCGACGGTTCGGGTCACGAGCGACGCCCCGCTGACG
Source organism: Actinomycetales bacterium (assembly GCA_035707965.1). GTDB lineage: Bacteria > Actinomycetota > Actinomycetes > Actinomycetales > Angustibacteraceae > DASSTJ01. The sequence goes on along the minus strand of DASSTJ010000073.1, from coordinate 1,678 downwards.
GACGACGCCGTGGCCGGCGCGCTGGACGAGGCCGGTGACTACACCCTGGTCCGCTCATGACAGGAGCCAGCACACCGTCATCCGGCACCTCGACCGGCTCGGGCCCGCCCGCCGCCGCTCCCGAGGCTCCCGTGGCGGTGGTCGGTGGTGTCGTCGACCTCGACATCACCGGCATGACCTGCTCGTCGTGCGCGGCCCGCATCGAGAAGAAGCTGAACAAGCTCGAGGGCGTCCGGGCCAGCGTGAACTTCGCCACCGAGAAGGCGCACGTGACCTACACCGGCGACGTCACGGCCGACGACCTCGTGGCCACCGTGAAGGCCACCGGCTACGCCGCGACCGTGCCGGCACCTGTGGTGGACGACGAGACCGGGGGTGGTGCCACCGGCACCGAGAGCGGTGGTGACCTCCGCGACGTGGCGCACGCCGCGGAGGTGGCCGAGCTGCGGCACCGGCTGCTCGTCTGCGCCGCACTGGCGCTGCCGGTGCTCGTGCTCTCGATGGTGCCCCCGCTGCAGTTCGAGAACTGGCAGTGGCTGACGCTGACGCTGGCCGCGCCCGTCGCCGTCTGGGGTGCCTGGCCGTTCCACCGCGCGGCGTTCACGAACGCCCGGCACGGTGCGGCCACGATGGACACGCTCGTGTCCCTCGGCGTCCTGTCGGCACTCGCGTGGTCGGTCTGGGCCCTGTTCCTCGGCGACGCCGGCATGCCGGGCATGCGCATGTCGTTCGAGCTGTTCGGAGCCCGCGGTGACGGCGCCAGCCACCTCTATCTCGAGGTCGCCTCGGTCGTCACGGTCTTCCTGCTCACCGGACGGTGGCTCGAGGCACGCGCGAAGCGCGCGTCCGGTGCGGCGCTGCGGGCCCTCCTGCAGCTCGGCGTGAAGGACGTCGCCGTCCTGCCTGCCGGGCTCGGCGGCCCCGAGCAGCGCGTGCCCGTCGGCCGGCTGGCCGTGGGCGACCTGTTCGTGGTGCGCCCCGGCGAGAAGGTGGCCACCGACGGCGACGTCGTGGAGGGCCAGTCAGCGGTGGACGCCTCGATGCTCACCGGTGAGCCGGTGCCGGTCGAGGTGGGGCCAGGGTCCGAGGTCGTCGGCGCCACCGTCAACGAGGGCGGCCGGCTGGTCGTGCGTGCGACGCGCGTCGGGGCCGACACGCAGCTCGCGGCGATGGCGCGGCTGGTCGAGCAGGCGCAGACCGGCAAGGCGCCCGTCCAGCGTCTGGCGGACCGCATCTCAGCCGTCTTCGTGCCGATCGTGCTGCTCATCGCGCTCGCGACGCTGGTGGGCTGGCTCGCCACGGGGCACTCCGCCACGACGGCGTTCACGGCCGCGGTCGCCGTCCTCGTCATCGCCTGCCCCTGCGCGCTGGGCCTCGCGACTCCGACCGCTCTCATGGTCGGCACGGGACGCGGCGCGCAGATCGGCGTCCTCATCAAGGGTCCTCAGGTGCTCGAGTCGACGCGCCGGGTCGACACCGTCGTTCTCGACAAGACCGGAACCGTCACGGCAGGACAGATGGCGCTCGACGACGTCCACGCGGCGGACGGTGTCGAGGTGGCAGACGTCCTTCGGCTCGCCGGAGCCGTCGAGCACGCGTCCTCGCACCCGATCGCGCGAGCGGTCGCGGCCGCTGCCGCAGCGAACGGCGAGCTGCCTGCGGTGAAGCACTTCGAGAC
>DASSTJ010000072.1:0-9125 GCA_035707965.1 Actinomycetales bacterium | reverse complement strand
ACCAGCCAGTGCTGCCCAGCTGGTCCGTCGAGGAGCAGCAGCCCAGACGCCGTGGTGCCGAGGCCGGCGCTCTCCACGTGGAGCTCGGCGTGCTGAAGGATCGCGCGGTTGGCTGCCGCCATGGCGTCCTCGAGGTCACCTCGGGTGGCATCCCGACGTCCGCCGAGCCGCTCTGCCAGCACCTCGACGCACAAGGCGCTCGCGACCTCCCCAGCCGCGTGCCCACCCATGCCGTCGGCGACCACGAACAGCCCGCCGACGCAGGCGTAAGCGTCCTCGTTGAGCTGCCGGACCCTGCCGGTGCTGGTCGACACCCCGACGCGAACCTCGCGCCACGGTCTCCTCACGCCAGCACTCCCCACATGACCCCGTCGGACGGTCGGGCGGATTGCCCTGGCCGGCGACCACTGTGGCGCGCCAGGGGCGCGCCTGTACACGACTTCTCAGATATTTGACCGGTGCAACGACAACCGATGCCGGACCAATACGCTGCAACCAGTGCATCCCGGGCACGGGCCGAGTTCCGGGACCCCCATGACGAAGGGCACCTCCCGCACGGGAGGTGCCCTTCGTCGTCAGGGGTGTGCCGGTCAGGCGGCCGGCTCCGCGTCCACCGTCACGTTGCGCGTCCGGTTCGGGTCGACCGGGATGCCCGGGCCCATCGTCGTGCTGATCGTGGCCTTCTTGATGTAGCGGCCCTTCGCGGCGGACGGCTTGAGCCGCAGCACCTCCTCCAGCGCGGAGGCGTAGTTCTCGACCAGGTTCTGCTCGCTGAACGACGTCTTGCCGATGATGAAGTGCAGGTTCGCGTGCTTGTCCGTGCGGAACTCGATCTTGCCGCCCTTGATGTCCGTGACGGCCTTGGCCACGTCCATCGTCACCGTGCCGGTCTTCGGGTTCGGCATGAGCCCACGGGGACCGAGGACCTTGCCCAGGCGCCCGACCTTGCCCATGAGGTCGGGGGTCGCGACGACGGCGTCGAAGTCGAGCCAGCCACCCTGGATCTTCTCCAGGAGGTCGTCGGAGCCGACGTAGTCGGCGCCGGCCTCCTGCGCCTGCTGCGCGCGGTCACCCGTGGCGAAGACCAGGACCCTGGCGGTCTTGCCCGTGCCGTGCGGCAGGTTGACGGTGCCGCGGACCATCTGGTCGGCCTTGCGGGGGTCGACGCCCAGCACGAAGGCGACCTCGACGGTCGCGTCGTACTTGGTGGTCGACGTCTCCTTGGCGAGGCGGACGGCCTGGAGCGGCGAGTAGAGGGTGTCGCCGTCGATCTTGTCGGCGGCGGCCCGGTAGGCCTTGCTGCGCTTCATGGGGTGCTCCCTGGTTCTGGTGGGGGTGTGGTGAACGGGCCAGCGCTGGCCCTGCCACGAACTTCTCGAGGTGGTGGTGCTGGAACTGCGAGCGAGGGCTCAGCCCTCGACGGTGATGCCCATCGACCGGGCGGTGCCGGCGATGATCTTGGAGGCGGCCTCGACGTCGTTGGCGTTGAGGTCCTCCATCTTGGTCTGCGCGATGTCGCGGACCTGGTCCTTGGTGAGCTTGGCGACCTTCGTCTTGTGCGGCTCGCCGGAGCCCTTCGGCACGCCCGCGGCCTTCTTGATCAGCTCGGCTGCCGGCGGCGTCTTCGTGATGAAGGTGAAGGAGCGGTCCTCGTAGACCGTGATCTCCACCGGGATGACGTTGCCGCGCTGGGACTCCGTCGCGGCGTTGTACGCCTTGACGAACTCCATGATGTTGACGCCGTGCTGACCCAGGGCCGGGCCGACCGGCGGTGCCGGCGTCGCGGCGCCGGCCTGGATCTGCAGCTTGATGAGGCCTGCGACCTTCTTCTTGGGGGGCATTGCTGGGGTCCTTTACTGCTGGTCCTGCGTGGTGGTGGGCACTTCAGTGGTGAGGCGGGGAAGGGCTAGATCTTCGCCACCTGGTTGAACGAGAGCTCGACCGGCGTCTCGCGGCCGAAGATCGACACCAGCACCTTGAGCTTCTGGGCGTCGGGGCTGATCTCGGAGATCGTGGCCGGGAGGGTCTCGAACGGGCCCTCCATGACGGTGACCGACTCGCCGACCTCGAAGTCGACGACCCGGATCGGCGCCGGGGCCTTCGCGCCCGGCTTCTCCTTGGTCTCGATCGTCGGAGCCAGCATCGTGAAGACCTCGTCGACGCTCAGCGGCACCGGCTGGTGAGTGTTGCCGACGAAGCCGGTCACACCCGGCGTGTGCCGCACGGCGCCCCACGACTCGTCGGTGAGATCCATGCGGACGAGCACGTACCCGGGCATGCGCACCCGGCGCACCTGCTTGCGCACGCCGTTCTTGACCTCGGTCACCTCTTCCATGGGCACCTCGACCTGGAAGATGTAGTCCTCCATGGCCAGGCTCTGGGTGCGCGTCTCGAGGTTGGTCTTCACTCGGTTCTCGTAGCCCGCGTAGGAGTGGACGACGAACCAGTCGCCCGGGGCCCGGCGCAGACCGGCCTTGAACTCCTCGACCGGGTCGACGTCGTCGTCCTCGTCGCTGGCCTCGTCCGTCGCGGCGGCAGCCCCCTCGCCGTCGGTGTCGTCCGTCGCGGCGGCGGTGACATCGTCGGCCGCCTCGTCAGATGCCGGCCCGTCAGATGCCGGCCCGTCAGATGCAGGCCCGTCAGATGCCGGCCCGTCGGATGCCGGCCCGTCGGACGCCGGCTCGGCCGCGCCGTCCCGATCGGTCTGGACGGCGTCGCTGGCCTCGAGGTCCGCGGACCGGGCGTCCGCGTCCGAGCCCGGGGTCGCCTCGGCGCGCAGCGACTCCTCGAAGGGGTCGCCCGCGGCGCCGTCGTTCTGCGTCGGGTCCGTCTGGTCGGACACTGTGAGGCCTGCTTCCTTAGTCATCGTCCGTCGTTGTCATGCCCTGCCCGCCGCCACCCCGCCCCGGGGCGAGAACCCATGGCTCTGCCATGCCGTGCTGCCGCAGCGGCACCGCGGTGCTCGGCTGCCGCGTCAGCCGGCGCTGAACACCCACAGCACGAGCTTGCCGAACAGGAGATCGAGGAGGAACACGAACGCCATGACCACCGCGACGAAGATCAGCGCAGCGATCGTGTAGGTGATGAGCTCGTTGCGCGTGGGCCGCACGACCTTGCGCAGCTCGGCGATCACCTGGCGCAGGTAGAGCGCGACGCCGACGCGCGACGCGCGACCGCCGCCGCGGCGTCCCCCCGCGTCGTTCGTTGTCGTGTGGCTCACTGACATCTCGCATCCTGATGGGCGTCCCACGGCCGCGGGAGCGGCCGTGGGTTCTGCAGGGCAGGAGGGACTCGAACCCCCAACCGCCGGTTTTGGAGACCGGTGCTCTACCAATTGAGCCACTGCCCTACGGGTGCGTCCGGGCCGCTTCTCCATGCCCGTCGGCATCACAGAACGGGCATGACGAAATACAAGCAGCCGAGAACCACCCGGACCGAGTGTACGCGAGCCGGTGCCACCGGGTCGAACCGGCGGCCGGCTGCACCACCGCGCGGTCCAGCGGACGAAACAGCCTGGAACGCGTCGCGGCCCTGATGGGACGATAGGGCCGTGACCCAGCAGACCGCCTCCAGTCCCGTTCCCACCGCCGCCACCGCCCGTCGCGTGTCGAAGCGCGTCGGCGGCATCAGCGAGTCGGCCACGCTGGCCGTGGACGCGAAGGCCAAGGCGCTCAAGGCCCAGGGACGCCCGGTCATCGGCTTCGGGGCCGGCGAGCCGGACTTCCCGACGCCGGGGTACGTCGTCGAGGCCGCCGCCGCGGCCTGCGCCGTGCCGGCCAACCACCGGTACACGCCCTCCGGCGGGCTGCCCGAGCTCAAGGCCGCGATCGTGGCCAAGACGCAGCGCGACAGCGGCTACCAGGTCGCCCCGGACCAGGTGCTGGTGACGAACGGCGGCAAGCAGGCGGTCTACCAGACCTTCGCCACGCTGCTCGACCCCGGCGACGAGGTGCTGCTGCCGGCGCCGTACTGGACGACGTACCCCGAAGCGATCCGGCTGGCCGGCGGCAGCCCCGTCGAGGTCTTCGCCGGTGAGGACGCCGGGTACCTCGTCACCGTTGACCAGCTCGAGGCCGCGCGCACGGAGCGCACCAAGGTGCTGCTGTTCTGCTCACCGTCCAACCCGACCGGCGCCGTCTACCCGCCCGAGCAGGTGCGCGCGATCGGCCGCTGGGCGCTGGAGCACGGCATCTGGGTCGTGGCCGACGAGATCTACGAGCACCTCGTGTACGACGGTGTGCGCGCGGCGTCCATGCCGGTCGAGGTCCCGGAGCTCGCCGACACGTGCGTCGTGCTCAACGGCGTCGCGAAGACGTACGCCATGACCGGCTGGCGCGTGGGCTGGATGGTCGGCCCTCGGGACGTCATCAAGGCGGCCACGAACCTGCAGTCCCACCTCACCTCGAACGTCGCCAACGTGTCGCAGCGCGCGGCGATCGCGGCGCTCACCGGCGACCTGTCGGCGGTCACGCACATGCGCGAGGCCTTCGACCGCCGACGCCGCACCATGGTCAGCATGCTGAGCGAGATCGAGGGCGTCGTCTGCCCCACGCCACAGGGCGCCTTCTACGCCTACCCGTCGGTGAAGGGCGTGCTCGGCCGCACGGTCCGAGGCCGCACGCCGCAGACCTCCGCGGAGCTCGCGGCGCTGATCCTCGAGGAGGTGGAGGTGGCCGTCGTCCCGGGCGAGGCGTTCGGGCCGAGCGGCTACCTGCGGCTGTCGTACGCGCTGGGCGACGACGACCTGGCCGAAGGCGTCTCACGCATCCAGTCGCTGCTGAGAGAAGCCCGCTGACCGACGTCCCCCTCACTTCTGACGCGTTTGCCACCTCATGACGCGGCTGGAAGGGTGCCGAACGCATCAGGAGCGGAGCGGTGAGCCCTGTGAATGGAGACCCGGCGGGACGGCGTGATCTCGTCGCCCTGCCCAAGGCGCACCTGCACCTGCACTTCACGGGCTCGATGCGCCCGGCGACGCTCCTGGACCTCGCGGCCAAGCACGACATCCGGCTCCCGGACGCGCTGACCTCCGGGCTGCCGCCGCAGCTGCGCGCGACGGACGAGAAGGGCTGGTTCCGGTTCCAGCGGCTGTACGACATCGCGCGGTCGTGCGTGCGCGACGTCGACGACATGCGTCGACTGGTGCTCGAGGCGGCGCAGGACGACGCCGCCGACGGGTCGCGCTGGCTCGAGATCCAGGTCGACCCGACGTCCTACGCCGTCCACCTCGGCGGCATCACGCGCACGCTGGAGATCGTGCTCGACGCGGCGCGCGACGCCAGCGCCGAGACCGGTGTGGGCATGGCGGTCGTCGTCGCCGCGAGCCGCACGCGCCACCCGCTCGACGCCCGCACGCTGGCGCGGCTCGCCGTCCGGTACGCCGAGCGTCGCCCCGGCGAGGTGGTCGGGTTCGGCCTGAGCAACGACGAGCGGCGTGGGATGACAGAGGACTTCGCGGCCGCGTTCCGCATCGCCCGCCGCGCCGGGCTGGCGAGCGTGCCCCACAGCGGCGAGCTGCTCGGGGCCGACCACGTCGAGGTGACCCTCGAGCACCTTCAGCCGCAGCGCCTGGGCCACGGCGTGCGCAGCATCGAGGACCCGGCCGTGGTCGCTGAGGTCGTGCGCCGCGGCATCACCCTCGAGCTCTGCCCGGGCAGCAACGTGGCACTCGGCGTCTACGGCAAGCCAGCCGACGTGCCCCTGCGCGAGCTGCTCGACGCCGGCGCTCGGGTGGCGCTGGGGGCTGACGACCCCCTGCTGTTCGGCTCGCGGCTCGCCGACCAGTACCGCACGGCACGTGAGGTGCATGGGCTGGACGACGCGGCGCTGGCATCCCTCGCGCGCTTCTCGATCGAAGGCTCGCGCGCGCCCGCCGACGTCAAGACACAGCTGCTGGCCGACGTCGATGCCTGGCTGGCCGCCCCCGCCCCTTAACCGAACTTGGTCAACCTTGTGTACGCCAAGAGCGCGTCAGACGTACACAAGGTTGACCAAGTTCGCGTCTCGTCAGCGCGGGGCGCCGGGGGCGAGGCGCGACAGGGCCTCGGCGGCCGCAGGACTGTGCGGCGCGATCGGCACCAGCACGCGGACGGCGTCGGCGGTCTGGCCGGTCTGACGGACGGCAGCGACGAAGGGCGCGGCGCCGATGAGCCCGGCGGTCAGCTCGCTGATGTACGTGCTCAGGTCCACGGCAGCCTCCTGCGTGACGTTCGCGTGCTGCTTCTCCTATCGGCACGCCGGACGCCGTCCTGAGTGAGTGCATGAGTGAGCACACCGTGAGCGGAAGCGGCCGCTGCAGCAGCACCACCCCCTCACCCACGACGGCGCAGGCGGGCGCACGTCAGAGAGAGCAGCCCACCAGCACGGGCTCGTTGACGAGCCGGACGCCGAATGCCTGTTCCACGCCGTCGCGGACCTGCTCCGCGAGGGCCAGCAGGTCGCTCGCCGTCGCATCGCCCCGGTTGGTCAGCGCCAGCGTGTGCTTCGTCGAGATCGCCGCCGGCCCCGGCATCCCGAACCCACGGCCGAAACCGGCTCGTTCGATCAGCCACGCCGCGCTGGTCTTCACGCGCTCGCCCTGCGGCCCCTCCGCCGCCGGGAAGGCAGGCGGTACGGCGCCCTCTCCCCCACGTTCCGCCACCCGAGCGCACAGCCGCTCGTAGTCGCCCCGCGACAGCACCGGGTTGGTGAAGAACGAGCCAGCGCTCCAGGTGTCGTGGTCGCCCTCGTCGAGCACCATGCCGCGGCGGCGGCGCTGGGCCAGCACCGCGTCGCGCGCCTCCGGCAACGGCACCCGGGCGCCCACGTCGACTCCCAGCCCGCGCGCCAGGTCGCCGTAGGCGACGGGCGTCGAGAGGTCGCCGAGCCGCAGCTGGAACGTCACGTCGAGCACGACGTAGCGCCCCGGGCCGCCCGGCTCGAGGTCGCTCTGCGCGGACGCCTTGAACGCCGAGTGCCGGTACGAGAACCAGCAGTCGGCGTTCGGCACGGTGTGCACCCGCTGGCCGAGCCGGTCCCAGACGCGCACCGACGCGATCGTCTGCGAGACCTCCTGGCCGTAGGCGCCGACGTTCTGCACCGGCGTCGCGCCGACGCTGCCCGGCACGCCGGAGAGCGCCTCGATGCCGGCCCAGCCCTCGTCGACGGCCCGCACGACGAGGTCGTCCCACACCTCGCCGGCCGCGACGCGCACGGACGCCCCCGAGCAGTCGTCGACCGACTCGACCGTGACGCCGGTGGTCGCGACCTGGACGACGGTGCCGGCGACGGGCGCGTCGGCGACGAGCAGGTTCGAGCCACCGGCGACCAGGAGCAGAGGCTCCTCGGCGTCGTCGACCTCACGGACGGCGTCGACCAGCTCGTCCGTCGTCGTCACGCGCACGAAACGGTCGGCGACACCACCCACGCGCAGGGTGGTCAGGTCGGCGAGGCGCACGCGACCCTCGACGTCGGTCGGCGGGGCGGGATGCGGCACGTCAGGAGAGTAGTCGGCGGGACGACGGGAGCTCGGCGCACCCGAGGAGTCAGGCCGGTGCGCGCTCGTCCCGGTCCTCGCGCGCCGCGCCGGCCGCCACGAAGCCCAGCACCAGGACGACGAGCACGACCCACAGCGAGTCCAAGGTGCCGACGTGGTGGGCGAGGAACCCGATGGCCGGAGGCCCGGCGAGGAAGGCCGTGTAGCCGATCGAGGCGACCACGCTGACCCGGGCGGCGGCGTGCGCGGGGTCGTGGGCGGCCGCGCTCATGCCGACGGGAAAGCCGAGCGAAGCCCCGATGCCCCACAGCAGGGCGCCGGCAGCCACCAGAGGCATCGAGCCACCTTCGATGACGAGCAGCAGTCCGGCGAGCGCCACGAGCGCCAAGGTGCGCAGCACCATGACCCGTCCGAAGCGGTCGAGCAGTCGCGTGCCGAAGAGCCGGCCCGTCGTCATCGCCGCGGTGAACACCGTGAACGTGAGGACGCCCGTGGCGTTGGCGACGTGGTACCCGTCCACGACCGCGACAGCAAGCCAGTCGTTGGCGCTGCCCTCGGTGAAGGCGAACGCGAGCACGAGGAAGCCGATGGCGATCGTGCGGGGCTCGAGCCACGCGGCGAACGGGTTGCGGCGCTCCGGCTGGTGCTCCTGGTCGTCGTGCCGCGTGGCGGGCAGGAACCACGTGCACGACAGCTGCACACCGACGACGACGAGGACCGCCGTGCCGACGAGGTGCACCGCGGTGGGCAGATGAACCGCGTTGAGCAGCGCACCGAGCCCAGCGCCGACCACGCTGCCGATCGACCAGGCCCCGTGGAACTGCGGCATGATGGCGCGGTCCAGGCGTCGCTCGACCTCGGCGCCCTCGACGTTCATGGCGACGTCCCAGCCGCCGGAACCGAAGCCCATGAGGAAGAGGCCGACCAGCAGCAGCGGTACCCCGCCGGCCACGCCGCCGGCGATGCCGGTCAGCGCGAGACCGGTGGTGCACACGATGCCGGCAGCGCGCACCGTACCGGCAGCGCCGAGCCGCGGCACGATCGCGCCCGTGCTGGGCAGAGCGAGAACCGCTCCGAGCGACATGCAGAGCAGCACCAGGCCGAGCCGCTCCGATCCCAGGTCGAGCGCGTCGCGGATGGCCGGGATGCGCGAGACCCAGGCGGCGAACACGAGCCCGTTCAGCGTGAAGACGGCGGTGACGGCGATCCGGCCCCGGCCTGCGCTGCGGAGGGCTGCACCGTCGCTGTCGTGCACCCCGGCGGCTGCGGGCGCCGACGACGCGTGCAGGTACGGCTCGGTCACGGCAGGCGGACGACGGCGCGCGCGCGTCCGAGCACCGCCGACCTGCCGCCGTCCGCCCCCTCGACCGTGGCCGTCAGGTCGACGCGGACGGTGCGCGCCTCGTCGTCCTTGGCCGTCACGGCGGCGTCGACGCGCAGCCGCGCGCCGACGCCGTCCGGGACGGGGACCGGCCGCGTGAAGCGGACGCCGTACTGCACGACCGCCCCTGGGTCGCCGCACCAGGCGGTGACGACGCGGACGGCGGTGGCCATCGTGAACATGCCGTGGGCGATGACGTCGGGCAGGCCGGCGTCGCGAGCCGCGCGGTCGCTCCAGTGGATGGGGTTGAAGTCACCGCTGGCGCCCGCG
>DASSTJ010000071.1:0-16238 GCA_035707965.1 Actinomycetales bacterium | reverse complement strand
GCGATCTACGAGCACTCGCACGACCACTGGATGGCGTACGAGACGTGCGAGGAGCTCATCGACGTCGAGGACAACTTCCAGCTCTGGCGGTTCCGTCACCTCAAGACCGTCGAGCGGATCATCGGCTCGAAGCGCGGCACCGGAGGATCAAGCGGTGTCCCGTTCCTGCGGAAGGCCCTCGACCTCACGTTCTTCCCCGAGCTGTACGCCGTCCGCACCGAGATCAGCGACGTCGAACCCGGCACGGACTGACGCCCGCGCCGTCGGCGACCGGCCCGCCCCGGTGATCCGTCCGGGCGCCCGTTCGGGCGGTCGTCCTCCGTCGTCCTCAAGTCCGGCCGCCGCCAGCCGATCAGGCACCAGAGGGCAGCCCGGTGATGAGCACCCGTTGTCACCGGCGGACGGGGGACGGGAGTGCGGCGCGGTGGAGCGTGCCTGGGAACCTGGGGAGGGGCAGCCCGCCGAGGTGATGAAGCGGCGGCGGGTGCGACGCAATGCCGTCGTGGGCGCGAGCACACCGCTGCTCGTCGCCGGGTACCTCCTGCTCACGCTCGGGCAGCCGCACCGGCCGGCGATGCTGGCTGTGAGCGTCGCGCTGGTCATGGTGGGCGTGGCCCAGCTCACCTGGGCGGACCGCTACCTGAGCGCCCGGCGCCGCGGCGTCATCGACGTGCTCGCGCTCCTGGCGCACCTGGCCGCGGCCGCAGCGGTCGGCTACCTCGACGGTGGCGTGGCGAGCCCGCTGGGTCTGCTCCTGCTGGGCATGCTGCCGGTGTTCTCCATCATGCTGGCGCCGCGGCTCCTGGCGGCGACCGCCGCCGCGGTGGTCCTGGGCTACGTGGCCCTGGCCCTGACCGGGGGCCCGTCCCCTCCCGGCTACACGGTCGTGTACACGCTGTGCTTCCTGGGCATCACCGCGGTCTGCGCCCACCACTCCCTGGGTCTCAGCGCGCTCCGGCGGCAGCTCGTCGACGTCTGCCGGCTGGACCCGTTGACCGGATGCCTCAACCGCGCTGGGTTCGAGGCACGGTTCGGCCAGGAGCTAGCGCGTGCCGCTCGGTCCGGTGAGCGGCTGGCTCTCGTGCTCGTCGACCTCGACAACTTCAAGGAGACCAACGACACCTACGGCCACGCGGCGGGTGACGAGCTGCTGACGTGGACCGCGCAGACCCTGCTGGACGGCGTGCGAGGGCACGACCTCGTCGGCCGGCTCGGCGGCGACGAGTTCGGCGTGGTGCTCACCGTTCTCGCCGAGGAGGGCGCGGCGACGGCGTCCGCACGGCTCCAGGAACGGCTCGGCGACCGGTCGCCGGCCAGCGTGGGGCTGGCGGTGCTGCCCGACGACGGGTCGGACGCGGCCTCTCTTCGTCGGGTTGCGGACCGTCGCCTCTACGACGACAAGGCACGCCGTGGCCGGCCGCAGGTGCCTCGGCAGGCCCAGCGGGCAGCACCGGCGGAGGTGCCCGTCACGATGCTCGCGGCACCAGCGCGCCGGGGGACGCACGAGCGGCGGCGCCGGGCCATCGAGCAGACCGGTCGGCTGATCGCCGCCAACGTCGCCATCGGCGTCCTGTACGTCGCCGTCTTCACGTCCACGCACCGGCTCGTCATGCTGGGGCTGCTGCTCGCCGCGATCGCGCTGGGAGGGGCGCTGGCACTCGGTGCGGACCACCTGGCGTCCGCGAAGCGCGTTGGTCCTCTCATGACCGGGTCGGCCGTGGTCGGTTGCGGCATCGTGGTCGTGGTGACCCTCTTGGACGGCGGCTTCGGCTCGCCGCTGTCCATCGGCATCCTCAGCCCGATCCCCCTCGTCGCCCTGGCGGCACCGCCCGCCCGTGCGATGCTCACCGGCGGCCTCATGGTCGGGGCCTACGTCGCGGTCGCGGTCCTCGCCGGGCCCGCGGAGCCCTGGGTCGCCGTGTGGCACCTCGTGGTGTTCGGGGTCGTGTCGGTGGCGTGCGGAACGCAGGGACGGGCCGCCGCCAGGCAGCGAGCCCGGCTCTCGCACCTGTCACGCACGGACGTCATGACCGGCTGCCTCAACCGGCGCGGGTTCGAGGAGCACGTGCGCAGTGCCCTCGCCCGGGCGGAGCGCGGCGGCCCGAGCCCCACCCTGCTGATGATCGACCTCGACAAGTTCAAGCAGGTCAACGACACGTACGGCCACGCCGCCGGCGACGAGCTGCTGCAGTGGGTGGCGAGGACGCTGAAGAGTGTTCTCCGGGCCGAGGACAGCGTCGCCCGTCTCGGTGGGGACGAGTTCGCCGTGCTGCTGTCGGCGTGCCCGTCAGCGGAAGCACCCGTCGTCGCCGACCGCCTGCGTTCGCGCCTGGCAGAGCGCACGTCAGTGAGCCTCGGCTCTGCGACGCTCGGCGAGCACGGCGACGACCTCGAGGCGCTGTACTGGCACGCCGACGCGCTGCTGTACGCCGAGAAGGCCACCCGCGAAGGAAGTCGCCGAAGCAGCGGCGTGCCCCGTCTCCGTCGCTGAGCTCGCCTCGAACCCCTCCAGACCGAACCTCAGGCGAGGGCCGTGACGAGCGCCCAGGCCCCGAAGCAGGCGACGACGCCGACGAGGACGCTCAGCACCACGTTGGCCGCCGCGTGCACGAACGCGTTCTCCTCGAGGAGTCGCAACGTCTCGAAGCTGAACGTGGAGAACGTCGTCAGGGCGCCGCAGAAGCCGGTGCCGACCAGCGCGAGCACCCAGTCGTGCCCGCCGGTGGCGTCGGTGTACCCGGCGGTGCCGCCCAGCAGCAGGGACCCCATCGCGTTGACGACGAGGGTTCCCCACGGCATGAGGGACCCGTGCCTGGACTGGACGAGCACGTCCGTGAGGTAGCGCAGAGGCGCACCGGCCGCAGCCCCGAGGAGCACGAGGACGACGGTCATGCGCGTGCGCTCCGCGTCGTCGCCCGCACGGCGAGCTGCCCAGCCTGGACGCCGCACCACACGGCCACCAGTCCGACGACCACCGTGCCGACGAGGTAGGTCGCAGCCAGCCCGGGTCGGTGCGCCAGCAGCAGAGAGTGCACGTCCAGCGCGTACGTCGAGAACGTGGTGTAGCCACCGAGCACGCCGACACCGAGGAACGGCCTGGTGTACCGGCCCTCTCGACCTCGGCGTCGGACGACGACCATGAGGAGCCCGATGAGAAGGCAGCCGAGCACGTTCACCTCGACGGTGGCCCACGGGAAGGTGCCCACGGGCGTGGGCCACGCGACCGACGTCCCCCACCTCGCGAGCGCACCGAGCGCCCCACCGAGGGCGATCAGGGCGAGCACGTCCGGGCGCTCGGCGACGACGCGGCGCACCGGCTGCACGAGGTGCGTGAGACGGAGTGGTTCGACGCGGTCGGCCGGCTCGACGTCCGAGTCGAGCGGAAGCGCGTGGACATCGAGGGACGGCGAGGTGCGGCTGCGAGCGTCCTCGTCAGACGGTCGGGTGGTGGCTGGCGGTCGTTCGACCATGGACGCACTCCTACCCAGGATCGTCCTCCGCCGGATGCGGAGGAACCGGATAGGGACTGTCGTCGAGAGCTGCTCCCGAGGTTTCGGCGAGCCCCACCGCCATCGCGGTCACGATACCGCTGGGCCGGCGGTCACCGACGCAGGCGCGTCCGGCACGGCGCAGGCCCACCGCTCGACCAACGCAGCTGAGCGCCGTCCGGCCCTGCACCGGCCCGACGGCACGCCGTCCGGCCACCCTCGCGATCAGTCGCCTCGGCCTCGCGGGTGACCAGGGGTGCCGTCGGACCGTCCCAGCCACCGAGTGCCCGAGCCCAACACGATCATGCGTCGCGCTGGTCCGGCAGCACGTGGCACAGTGACGAACGTGGCGCCGACGACGAGCGTGGGTTCCGGGGACGACGGCGAGGGCGGCTCTCGAGCTCGCACGGACTTCTGGCGCACCCGCGAGGTGCCGTCGAACGAGCTCCCGCGGCCGGTGGCGCTCGACGCGGTGCTGGCGCGCACGGACGACGTCGTCGTCTCGCTGAACGGCCTCCTGGTCTACCGGAACGGCGTCCTGCTGCAGCTCCAGGTCCTCGTGCGTGGCGGTTCGGCGCACGAGCCAGGCGCTGCGCTGCACGGACACGGCGACCCGAACGCTCGAATGCTGCTCGGCGTGGAGCTCGCCGACGGGCGTCGCTTCTCGTCGGCGTCGTCGCCCGGCTCGGTGGCACCAGACCCCACGGCCCCGCTGCTCACCTCGCAGGGCGGCGGAGGGGATGCCCGACGGGCGACCGGCGGGATGTTCCTCACCCCGTTGCCTCCCCCGCCCGAGCTGCGCATCGTCTGCGCCTGGCCGATTCACGGGGTCGCGGACACGATCACGACCCTGCCGACCGGTCCGATCCTCGATGCCGCCGCACGCGTCGACGAGGTGTGGCCCTGGGAGCCGTATCCGGACGGTGAACCTGTGCCAGCTCCTGCTGCGCCCGCCGGCAGCTGGTTCAGCGAGACCGACGAGCCGTCCGAGCAGTAGCGCCACCGGGCGCGACCAGTGTCCAGATAGAAACTTGTCGCCGTCGGCCAGCACAGCCTTGATCAGCACAGCAGCGGCCAGGACACGACGTGCGGGAGCACCAGCTGCCGGCCTCGTCCCGGCTCAACCGCGGACGGCACGCCGGCGCCCGAGACGTTCGCTTCTCCCGACAGGCAGCAGCCGCCCCGGTGCGCGCACGACGTCGACGCCGACCTGGCGCAGGCACTGGCCGGTGACGCGCAGTGGCGCCGGCTGGTCACCGACCCGCTGTCCGGCACCGTCCTGGACTACGGCACCACCCGCTACCGGCCCCCCGCACCCCTGGACCGGTACGTCCGCGCCCGCGACGGCCGCTGCTACGAACCCGGCTGCACCATCACCGCCGCCGACTGCGACCTCGACCACATCCGGCCCTCCCCCGCCGGACCCTCCCCGAACCCCGACCCCGGCGGCGCCACCGCCGACTGGAACCTCGGCGCCGGCTGCCGCACCGCCCACCGCGTCAAAGCCATGCCCGGCTGGACCATGACCAGCCCCACCCCCGGCACCTTCACCTGGACCACCCCCACCGGCCACACCTACACCCGCCACCTCGAACCCGCCCTCCCCCCACCCCTGCGCCCCGGGCAGTGCCGGCAGCAGGACGACACACAGGTCACTGGACCAGGACAGCCACCGAGCCAGCCAGATGCCTCACCACCGCGCGACTGGGGGCCACCGCCCTACTGAGGCCCTCGGCGAGCCACGGCCTCCCCGAGGGAGGCTCCGCGACGCCGCTGAGATCACAGCGCTCCGAGTCGAAAGTCGGTGGTGGGCACTGCCCCTGGTCTGGGACCATGCTGTGGCTCAGATCGGCATGGCAGCGGCGCTGGCACCAGCCTCGTCACCGCATCAGCGGTTTGTCAGTGCCGCTGCTTATCGTCTGTCTGGACGAGACACGCCCTCGCTGGCTCGTCTCCCATGACCGGCAACCGCTCAGCGTCGAGCGGTCGCTTCCGACCAGCGCCACCCCGATGAGTCCCGCTCCTCGCTCGGGTCCAACCGTGTGACGAGCCCACCACCTGACCCCACCACGTGAGCGCGCGGCTGAACGCACGCGACAGCACGACCTGAGTTCGAGGAGATCGCGCATGACGACCACCAGTCCACCTGCCGCCGAAGACCGGCTGGACGCCGAGGTGCTGAAGGTGGCCGGCGTCGTCGTCCTCGGCGCCATCATGTCGATCCTCGACATCACCGTCGTGAGCGTCGCGCTCCCCACCTTCCAGACGGTCTTCGACACGACGTACGCCAACGTCGCCTGGACGATGACCGGTTACACCCTCGCCCTCGCGACGGTCATCCCGCTCACCGGCTGGGCGGCTGACCGGTTCGGCACCAAGCGCCTCTACATGGCAGCCCTCGTGCTCTTCGTGGCCGGCTCGGCCCTCTGCAGCACCGCGGGCAGCATCGGCGAGCTCATCTCGTTCCGCGTGATCCAGGGTCTCGGTGGCGGCATGCTCATGCCGCTCGGCATGACGATCATGACCCGCGCTGCCGGCCCGAAGAGGATCGGCCGGCTCATGGCCGTGCTCGGGGTGCCCATGCTCCTGGGACCGATCGGCGGCCCGATCCTCGGCGGCTGGATGATCGAGTCGTTCAGCTGGCACTGGATCTTCCTGATCAACGTGCCGATCGGTGTCGTCGCGCTGGTCTACGCCGCCCTCGTGCTGCCGAAGGACGCCCCGACCCCGTCCGAGTCGTTCGACTTCCTCGGCATGCTGCTGCTCTCGCCGGGTCTCGCCCTGTTCCTGTTCGGCGTGTCCTCCATCCCCGAGAAGGGCACCGTCGCGGCGACCCGCGTGCTGGTGCCGGCGATCGTCGGACTGCTGCTCGTCGTGGCGTTCGTGCTGCACGCGTTCCGTCCGAAGCACCCGCTGATCGACCTTCGCCTGTTCCGCGACCGGCACCTGACGATCGCGGTCGTCTCCATGTTCCTGTTCGGGGTCGCCTTCTTCGGCGGCGCGCTGCTGATCCCCAGCTACTTCCTGCAGGTGCGTGGCGAGACGACGCTGCAGGCGGGACTGCTGATGGCGCCACAGGGGATCGGCGCGATGGTGACCATGCCCCTGGCCGGCTGGCTCGCGGACCGCACCGGCGTGGGCAAGATCGTCCTACCGGGCCTCGTGCTGATCGGCTGCGGCATGGGAGTCTTCGCCACCGTCGACGCCGACACGAGCTACACGCTCCTCATCGCCGCCCTCTTCGTCATGGGCATGGGCATGGGCGCCACCATGATGCCGATCATGACCTCGGCGCTGCAGTCGCTGAAGGCTCACGACGTCGCGCGCGGCTCCACGCTCATGAACATCGTCCAGCAGATCGCGAGCTCCGTCGGCGCCGCCGTCATGTCGGTCGTCCTGACGAACGAGATCCTGACCTCGAGGTTCGCCGGTGCTGCCATCGCGTCGCAGAACGACCCGAGCATCCTTGGGAAGGTGCCCGCGCCCGCGATCCAGCAGGGGCTCGTCGACGCCGCCCACGCCTTCGCCACCACCTTCGTCGTGGCGCTCGTGCTGATCCTGCTCACCTTCGTGCCGGCGTTCCTGCTGCCACGCAGGAAGGTCGATCACGGCCATGACGACGGCGACGACGTCGGCACATCCGACGTGCCCGTGCTGATGCACTGACGAGCGGACCGCTCAGTCCCTCTCCTTGGCGAGCTCCACACCGCTCCCCCCGGCACCGCCCTGGACGTCGTCCTCCTGGGGGCTAGCAGCCACCGGCGCTGGACGCCGAAGGCTGAGCACGATCGAGGTGGTGAGCACCACGATGATGACACCCAGGCTGACCAGCGACGGGATCTCGGGGATCGACGTGCTGATCACCTTGTGCCCCGCCTGAAGGATCAGCTTGACGCCGATGAAGGCGAGGATGAACGAGAGTCCCTTCGCGAGGTAGTGGAACTTCTCGAGCATTCCGGCGAGCAGGAAGTACAGCGCCCGCAGACCGAGGATCGCGAAGGCGTTGCTGGAGTACACGATGAAGGTCTCGTCGCTCACCGCGAGCACCGCCGGCACGCTGTCCACGGCGAACACGAGGTCCGCCGCCTCGATCGCGACCACGACCGCGAGCAGTGGGGTCGCCACCCGTCGTCCGGCCTCCTTGACGAAGAACTTGCCGCCCGAATACTCGTCGCTCACCGGCATGACCTTGCGCAGCAGCCGCACCGCGAGGCTCTTGCCCGGGTCGACGGTCTCGTCGTCGTCCTTGAGCAGCTTGTAGGCGCTCCACAGCAGGATCGCGGCGAACACGAACAGCACCGCGCTGAAGCGGCTGACGACGGCCACGCCCAACGCCAGGAAGATGCCTCGGAAGACGAGGGCTCCGATGACACCGAAGAACAGCACCCGGTGCTGGTACTTCCGCGGCACCTGGAAGTAGCCGAAGATCAGTGCGAAGACGAAGAGGTTGTCGACGGACAGGCTCTTCTCGAGCAGCCAGGCGGTGGTGAAGTCCACCCCGGCGTCCCCGCCGAGTGTGAGGGCCACCACGACGGCGAAGACCAGCGAGAGCCCGACCCAGAGGCCGCTCCACCACGCCGCCTGGCGAAACGTGATCACGTGGTCGTCGCGGTGGGCCAGCAGGTCCACCGCCAGCATGACGAGGACGACGGCAGCGAACGCTGCCCAGGCCCAGAGCGGAACGGTCATCGGGGGTCAGAGCTCCTCGGCACTCGGTGGCGCCGTCAGGCGGCGCCGGCTCTCTCTAGAGTGACCTGCCGAAGGCACGCAGTCAGGGGCCAACCTGGGACGACTTCCCCCTTCTGCATTTCCGCATTACGGCAATCACGGAGGCAACGGGAGTCCGACCGGACGTCGTCGGCGCAGCCACTACCCTCGGCCGAGCAGCTGAGCCCCGGCGACCGCCACCCGCAGCGACAGCTCATCGGTGGCATCACCCGGGTCGTACCCCGTCAGCTCGCGCACGCGCGCCAGCCGGTAGCTCACGGCACGCACCGAGAGGTGCAGGTCCCGAGCCGCCTGGGCGGTGTTGGCCCCCGCAGCGAAGTAGGCGACGAGCGTGGTCACCAGCGAGCGCGCGCCACCGCGTGCCTCGCTCAGGCCGCCGAGCACCGTGTCCACCAGGTCGTTCAGGCCAGCCCTGTCGCGCAGCAGCAGCAGCAGCACCAGCACGTCGCGCGCGTGCACCACCGGGTCGTCCAGCTGCAGGGCCGTCGCGACCTGCACGGTCTCACCGGCCTCGTGGTACGACACCGACACACCGTCTGCCCCCGGACGAGCTCTGCTGACGCCGATCTGCCACGCGGGCCGGGCAGCAGTGCCCGGGCGGTGGCCGAGACCGCGACCGATCGCGGCCGCGGCCTGCTCCACGGCGGATCCGTCGGGCGCGGCGAAGACCACCACCAGCCGGTCGTTCTTGCTGGACACCAGGGCACCGGCGTCGCCGCGACGTCCCCGCAGTGCGCGCTCGATCGCACCCACCACGGGATCGCCGTCCTGGACGGCGTCCTCGGTCCGGACGACGGCGACCGCGTGCGGCCCGGACAGGTCGAGGCCGAAACCTCTGGCCCTGGTCACCGTGCCCTGGACGTCCGCACCGCCGGAGAGCAGGTCGTCGACCAGCTCGCGGCGCGCCGACTCCTGCGCCCGCACCAGGTCGTGCTGCGCCAGCTGGTACCCCTCGGCGAGTGCGGCGATGGCATCGTCGACGGCCCGGAGCATCACCTCGCCGGCCGTCACGAGCCCGTCCGGGTCCTCGCTGGGCGCGGTGACGACCGGCAGGTGCCGCCAGAGCCGCCATGCCGATGAGGAGTAGAGGTCGAGCAACGCCCTCAGGGCCACGCCTCGGCGCGCGGCGGCGTCACCGAGCGTGCGGCACTCCGCGAGCTGCCGAGACGTCAACGGCCGGCGCGCGACCACGGCTCGGCTGACCATGGCCAGGAACCCGCCCAGCAGCTCGACAGGTAACCCGCCCGCGTCCTGCGCCCCGGCGGTCGCCACCCGGGCCAGCACCTCGTCGTCCACGACTGCGGGCCCAGGCGCACTCGCGCCGCGATCGCCCTTCGGTGTCCGTGCCACGGCGTCCCCTACGAGTGCGCAGCGTGCTCGTGGCCGACGTGGCCTGCGGCCTCGAACTGGAACGTCGAGTGCTCGACGTCGAAGTCCTCGGCCAAGCACGCCTGCAGGTCGTCGAGGAGCGTGCGGAGGTGACCGTCGTGGAAGCAGCCGTCGTCGACGACGACGTGCGCGGTGAGCACCGGCAGGCCCGTCGCCACCTGCGACGCGTGCAGGTCGTGCACCTCGTGGACGTGCGGCATGGCGAGCACGTGCTCGCGTACGTCGCTGAGGTCGAGCCCCTTGGGCGTCGCCTCGAGCAGCACGTCCACGCTCTCGCGCAGCAGGCCGACCGTGCGCGGCACGATGAGAGCCGCGATGACGAGCGAGGCGACGGCGTCGGCACGCGTCCAGCCGCTCACGGCGATGACCACGGCCGCGACCAGCACCGCGACCGACCCCAGCGCGTCGTTCACGACCTCGAGGAACGCCGCGCGCATGTTGAGGTTGTCGCCCCGCGACCCGGAGAGCACGGCGATCCCGACGACGTTGCCGAGCAGCCCCACCACACCGAACACGACCATGGCGCCGGACTGCACCTCGGGTGGGGACACCAGGCGGCGTATCGACTCCACCACCACGAATCCGCCGACGGCGAGCAGCACGGCCGCCTGGAACGCCGCCGCGACGACCTCGGCGCGCCGCCAGCCCCAGGTGCGGCTGTCGCTGGGCGGCCGCAGGCTGAGCGCCGCGGCCACGAGCGCCAGCAGCAGGCCTCCGACGTCCGTCAGCATGTGCGCCGCGTCCGCGAGCAGAGCCAGGCTGCCCGAGAGCGCCGCGCCCACGACCTCGACGAGCAGCACCGCCACGGTGATGGCGAGCACCAGGGCGAGTCGCGACCGGTTGGTGGTCCCCACCAGGTGGTCGTCGTGGTGGTGCTGGCGCGCGCGCTGGCCTGGCGTGCCGGTCATCGTGTCCTCCCCGACCCGTCGAGCGCTCCAAGTCAATCACGCACCCGCCGCGGACCTCGCCTGTCGGTCGTGCGGACCTGGTCCCGCCTGCAGGACCGGCTCCTCCTCAGCGGCCGCGTCGTCCGGGCTCGTGTCGGTCGTCGGACGACTCCGGGACGGCGGCCGAGAGCCGTTGCGCCAGAGCAGCGACGGCGCGCCGCAGCTCGGGACCGCCGTCCACGTGGAAGCCGAACGGCAGACGGGCCAGCCACTCCCCGGCATACATGGCGGGGTTGCTGGTGCTGCCGGCCAGCACGCAGCGGTCCCCCACGCTCTCGAGCCGCCCCATCGGTCCGGGCACCCAGGGCGCGACCTCGTCGATCGGCGCGTCGAACGTGACCCGAGTCGGGTACTCCCAGCCCGCGCCGAGCTTCTCCTCCAGCAGCGCAGGCGCATCGAGGTCGTCGGGCGGCTCGAAGGTGTGGCTGGTCTCGTCGATATCGAGCACCCTGTCGATGCGGTAGGTGCGCACGTCGTCCGCGCTGTGGCTGTGGCACAGCAGGTACCAGCGACTGTGCCGCACGACCACGGCCCAGGGGTCGACCTCGCTCTCCCACTCGTTGCCCGACTCGCTGCGGTACCGCAGCCGCAGGCGGTGCCTGGCGGCCACCGCGTTGACCAGGGCGCTGGTGACGGCCGGGTCGGGGCGCGCCGCGCGCCGGTCGGGAACCGCTGAGGCGTGCTCACGAAGCGCCGCCGCCTGTCGCCCGACGCGTTCGGGCAGCGCCCGGATCACCTTGCCGAGAGCTCCCCCGACGAGGTCGTCCGGGTGGGTCGCTTGCGGCTGGCCGTCGAGAACCGCCATGACCAGGCTGAGCGCCTCGTCCTGGGTGAACACGACCGGGGGTAGCCGGGTTCCGCGTCCGACCCGGTAGCCCCCGTGCGGTCCCCGCGTCGACACCACCGGGATGCCTGCCTCGCGCAAGATGGCCACGTAGCGTCGGGCGGCACGGTCGGTCACGCCGAGGCGCTCCGCCAGCTCGTCGGCGGTGGAGCCCGGTCGGTTCTGGAGGATCTCCAGCGCCCGCAGCGCCCGGGCGGTCGGACTCAGGTCGGACGGCACAGCAGCAGCGTAGGAAGGCGGACGTCGAAGGGGAAGCCGATCGTCCGCAACCGGCCGTAGGTTCTCGGAACGGCTCGACACGAGATCACCTGCGACGGAGGACGGCATGGACATCCTGCTCATCGGTGGGCTGTGGCTCGACGGGTCGGCGTGGGCCGACGTCGTGCCTGGGCTCGAGGCGTCGGGCCACCACGCCGTCGCGCTGACCCTCCCCGGCCAGGGCGACGGGTCGTCGTCCGCCACTCTCGACGACCAGGTCGCTGCCGTCGTCGCCGCGGTGGACGCCGCCGACCGACCACTCGTCGTCGGGCACTCTGCCGCGTGCAGCCTGGCCTGGCTCGCGGCGGACCGCCGTCCCGACCGGGTCAGCGCGGCGGCCCTCATCGGCGGGTT
Organism: Actinomycetales bacterium; assembly: GCA_035707965.1. Classification (GTDB taxonomy): domain Bacteria; phylum Actinomycetota; class Actinomycetes; order Actinomycetales; family Angustibacteraceae; genus DASSTJ01. The sequence continues at coordinate 4,230 of DASSTJ010000071.1, read as the reverse complement.
CCCCTCGGCCGACGGCGAGCTCTACGCAGACTTCTTCCCCGTCGTCGACGGCGTGATGCCCTTCCCGGGCTGGGAGAAGTTCGAGGGCCCGGACTCGGACGACCTGGACGACGAGACGCGACGGCGCGTGGCAGCGGCGGCGATCCCGGTGCCCGAGGGCGTCACGAAGGGTGTCGTTCGGCTCGCCGACGAACGCAGGTACGACGTCCCCACCGTCCTGGTCTGCCCGGAGTTCAGCCCGGAGCAGGCCAAGGAGTGGGTGGACGGCGGCGATGTCCCGGAGCTGGCGAAGGCCACGAGGCTCGAGTACGTCGACCTCGCCTCCGGTCACTGGCCGATGTTCAGTCGCCCCAAGGAGCTCGCCCAGCTGCTCGCCACGCTGGCGGAGCGCTGACATGACGACCGGTGCCGTGAAGGGGCAGGAGCTCACCGTCCGCCCCCTCGACTCGTCGACGTGGGACGCGTTCGCCGAGCTCGTCGAGCGCAACAACGGCGTCTTCGGCGGCTGCTGGTGCATGGGCTGGCACCCCGAAGGCTGCTGGAGCGGCCAGGACAACCGCACCCTCAAGGAGGAGCGCGTGCGCTCCGACCGGTCGCACGCCGCGGTGGTGTTCGACGGCGACGGTCTCGCGCAAGGCTGGGCCCAGTACGGGAGCGCCGAGGAGCTGCCTCGCATCAAGCACCGCCGGGTGTACGAGAAGGACGCCCCGCCGGTGCCGGACTGGCGCATCACCTGCTTCTACGTCGACACGAAGCATCGCCGTCAGGGGGTAGCACGGGCGGCGCTCGGGGGCGCCCTCGACCAGATCGCCCACGCCGGCGGTGGCCTGGTGGAAGCGATCCCGGAGGTGACCGAGGGACGGCAGGCGCAGGGACGCTTCCTGTTCAGCGCCAGCGTCGAGCTGTTCGAGGACCACGGGTTCCAGCGTGTGCGCCAGGTCGGTAAGCACGCCTGGATCGTGAGCAAGGTCGTCGACCCGGCGTGAGACGGGCTCGTCCGGAGGCGTCCGTGATGGCCTCGTCCCTATCGCGTCACGGGGTGATCCGGGTGACCCGTGCGACAGGCGATCTCAAGGACCCACGCCCCGGTGGAACGAGCAGCACCGGGCACCGAGAGCCGCCGACGACCTCACGGCTCACCGACTGCGACGACAGCCCGGCGAGCACGACCAACCGGTGCATGCCGAGGACGATCATCGACGCGGTGGCACTGAGCCGAGTCAGGGCCCGGGCGGGATCCTCACGGGTCACGACCAGGTGGGGCGGGATGAGGCTCCCCCACATGTCGGCGACTCCCAGAGCCCTGACGAGCCGGTCGCACCATGCCGCCGCCGTCGACCTTGCTTCCTCGTCGGTCTCCCCGCTGGCGGTCGTGTAGCAGTGCACGACGTGCAAGGGGGCCAGTGTCGCGGCAGCGTGCTCGGCTGCAGCCCGAAGAACCTCCGGGCCGAGCGCGTCGTCGGCGACGGCCGCCACGACGGCGTCGGGGCGCGTGGCCGGGTTCGCCGGCCGCACGCGGGCTGACTCGGGGACGACGAGAACCGGGCAGGCCGTGGCACGGACGAGGTCCCTGCTGACCGTGCCTCGCTCGAAGGCGGGCTGGTCGTGCGAGCCACGGGCGCCGACGACCAGGAGGTCTGGCTCGGGCCGGTTCTTGGCACCGTCGACTCCCCAGGGCAGCCCGGCGGCCGGAAGGAGGTGGGTGCGGATCTCCAGCGCTGGGTGCACCCCCCGGACCCGGGAGACGGCCTCGAGGAGTCGCCAGTCCGTCAGCTCGCGATCCCGATCGTGGTTCCCTCGCTGTGACTCGCGCCGCCGGCGTGCTTGATCCGGCACGGTGCGGACGACGGAGACGACCAGGAGCGGCAGACCCCGGTTGGATGCCTCCTGGGCCGCGACGTCGAGGACGGGACCGCTGTGCCAGCTCCCGTCGGTGCCGACAAGCACGCAGTGTCCGTCGACGGACATGTCGCCTCCTGGTCCTCGTCTCGGCGCCCGTCCTCTGAGGGTCGTCGGCGCCGTGCCACCTGACGAGAGGACAAGGTCCGGACCTTGTCCTCTCGCCGGAGTCAGGCTTGACGAGCTCGGAAACATGGCTGTGAACGACGGCCGAGCCGGATTACGATCTGAGCCGTGGCCAAGGATGAGCCGGGCTCGGACTTCCAGGGCCTCTCCCGGGGCCAGCTGGACGATCTTCTCGGCGAGCTGCACGAGCGCGCGGGGGCCGTCATCGAGGCTCGCGAGCGTCAGGCAGTTCTGCTCGACGCCGTCGTGTCGATCTCGTCGGAGCTCCAGCTGCCGCTCGTCCTCGAGCGCATCGTGTCCACAGCCTGCCTCCTGGTGGGCGCCAGGTACGGCGCCCTCGGGGTCATCGGCCGGGACCGTCAGCACCTGGTCCAGTTCGTCACCCACGGGATCGACGCGGAGCTGCACGAGAGGATCGGCGCCCTCCCCCGGGGCCGCGGTGTGCTCGGCACGTTGATTCTCGACCCGTATCCGTTGCGGCTTCACGACATCAGAGAGCACCCGCACTCGGTCGGGTTCCCACCACATCACCCGCTCATGCGCAGCTTCATGGGCGTGCCCGTACGAACTCACGACGAGGTCTTCGGGAACCTGTACCTCGCCCAGAAGATCACGGGCGGCGGCCCGGCCACCGGGGAGGACACCTGGGCGGACTTCACCGTCCAGGACGAGGAAGTCCTGGTGGCGCTGGCCGCCGCCGCGGGGGTCGCCATCGAGAACGCCCACCTCTACGAGCAGGCTCGACGGCGGCAGGGGTGGCTCGCGGCGGCGGCAGAGAGCACCCGTCTGCTCGTCAGCGACTCGGTGGGCGAGGACGTCTTCGACCAGGTCGCGGACGCCGCCCGCCACGCCAGCAGTGCGGACGTGTGCCTTCTGCTCACCACGCGTCCGTCGTGGTCCAGCGCCGCCACCGACCCGGCCGACGGGCTGGTCGTGAGGGGTGCCGTGTCCTCGTGCGCTCCGCTGCCGCAACGTGGGTTCCGCGTGCCCGACGAGCCGGTGAGCGGCCTGACGGACGTGCGGACGCCGGTCGTGATCGACGTCGGAGAGCTGCCCGCCGAGATCGCGGTGCAGGGGATGGACGTCGTCGTCTGGTCACCCCTGAGGGCAGGGGACGTCGACGTCGGAGCGCTGCTGCTCGGCTGGCAGGACGCCGATCAGGCGGCCACGACATCCAGCGGCCTGGAGATGCTGTCGTCGTTCAGCGAGCAGCTGGCGCTCGCGGTCGAGGTCGCGGGGGCACAGGCGGACCGCGCGCGCCTCGCCGTGCTCGAGGACCGTGACCGGATCGCGAAGGACCTGCACGACCTGGTGATCCAGCGGCTCTTCGCCATCGGCCTCACGGTCCAGTCGGCCGCCCGTGACGCCATCCGCCCGGTGGTCGCCGAACGGCTGGACGACGCCGTCGAGGACCTGGACAACACCATTCGCGACGTCCGGCGGACGATCTTCCGTCTCCACGGTCGAGCCGCCTCCGACGGCGGTCTCAACGCCGTGCTGGAGTCCGTGATCAAGGATGCGCAGCAGGCCTTGGGCTTCCCGCCCCGGCTGCGCACCCACGGGCCGCTGGCCGGTGTGGACCCCGAGGTGGCGGCCGATCTTCTCGCCGTCCTGCGCGAGGCGCTGTCCAACGTGGCCAGGCACGCCGCCGCGAACCAGGTCGACGTCGACCTGCGGGTCGGACCGCCCTTGACGCTGCGGGTGCGTGACGACGGCGTGGGGCTGCCCGCCGGGCCGGGGCGCCGCAGCGGACTCGCCAACCTGGAGGAGCGTGCGGCCGCCCACGGCGGGCAGTGCAGCGTGTCGGTGGGGCAGGACGGGGGGACGATCGTGGTCTGGGAGATCCCGGAGCCGACGGCGACGACGGCCACCTGACTGTGAGGCTCAATCCGTGGGCAGGCGTGAACGCCCTCTCCCACAAGGGCACGTCGGCCCAGTGCGCCGACGGGGGACCCGGGCTGCAGGTCCGGTGCGGCGACGGCCCAGACCGGCGTTCCTTCGCGCCGGCCCAGGCCATCGACTCGCTCGGGGCGTCAGGCGCCCGCCGTGGCCAGTCGCGCAGCCTTCGTCGCCGTCCACTCGTCGATCGCCGCCCGAGCCGACGACGCCGCCTCCTCGACGTAGCCCTCAGGCTCCGTCCGCGTGGTGACCTCGAGCCGTAGCCCGTTGGGGTCGCGGAAGTACACGGACTTGATGAATCCGTGG
>DASSTJ010000070.1:0-31377 GCA_035707965.1 Actinomycetales bacterium | reverse complement strand
CCGGCCCGAGCAGCTCGGCGGTGCGGTGCCCGAAGGCGACCACCGCGCCGATCGGGAGCCCGCCACCGAGACCCTTGGCCAGGGTCACGACGTCCGGCACGACACCGTGCCGGGTGTGGGCGAACCACGCACCGGTGCGACCGATGCCGGTCTGCACCTCGTCGAGGACCAGCAGCGCGCCGTGCTCGGCCGTCAGCGCGCGCGCCCGGGCCAGGTAACCCTCGGGTAGCGGCCGCACGCCCGCTTCGCCCTGGATCGGCTCGAGGATGACGGCCGCGACGGAGCCGTCCACCGCCGCCTCGAGCGCGTCGACGTCGCCGAACGGCAGGTGCTCCACGCCCCCAGGGAGCGGCTCGAACGGCTCGCGGTACGCGGGCTTGTAGGTGAGGGCGAGCGCCCCCATGCTTCGACCGTGGAAGGCACCCTCCAGCGCCAGGATGCGCGGCCGGCCGGTGCGGCGGGCGAGCTTGAAGGCGGCTTCGTTGGCCTCTCCGCCCGAGTTCGCGAAGAACACGCGCGAGCCGTCCGGCGCCTCGATGAGCGCGAGCAGCCGCTCCGCGAGCGCGACCTGCGGCGGGGTGGCGAAGAAGTTCGAGACGTGACCGAGCGTGGACAGCTGAGCCGTGACCGCGCCGACCAGCGTCGGGTGGGCGTGGCCGAGCGCGTTCGTGGCGATGCCGCCGAGAAGGTCGAGGTAGCGCCGGCCGTCGGCGTCCCAGACATAGGCGCCCTCGCCACGCACCAGCACGCGCTGCGGCGTGCCGTAGACCCCGAGCAGCGCGTGGGCGTACCGCTCCTGCCAGTGGCTGCTGTCGCCCGTGCCCAGGGCCGCAACGCCGGCGACGGCCACGTCGGCCTGGCGCGCCCGTGGTGCGTCCGTCCTCTCGCCCTGCGTCATGTCGTCTCTCCCACGACGGCCTCGTCGCCGACAACCATGGTGCCGATGCCCGAGCTCGTGAAGACCTCGAGCAGCAGCGCGTGCGGCAGCCGCCCGTCGATCACGTGCGCCTGCGGAACCCCCTGCCGCACGGCCGACAGGCACGCCTCCATCTTGGGCACCATGCCGGACTGCAGGTGCGGCAGCAGCTGCTCGAGCCGCGACGCCGTGACCTCGGACAGCAGGCTCGTGCGGTCCGGCCAGTCGGCGTAGAGGCCCTCGACGTCGGTGAGGACGACGAGCTTGGTGGCCTGCAGGGCGACGGCCAGCGCCGCCGCGGCGGTGTCTGCGTTGACGTTGAGCACCGCGGCCCCGCGGTCGTCGACGTCCGGTGCGACGCTCGAGACGACGGGGATCCGACCGGCGTCGAGCAGGTCGTTCAGGGCCGACGGGTCGACGTCGACCACGTCACCGACCAGCCCGAGGTCGACGTCGGCACCGTCGACCTGAACCGTGCGCCGGCGTGCCCGCAGCAGCCCGCCGTCCTCGCCGGAGAGACCTACCGCGCGAGGACCGTGCTGGTTCAGCAGCCCCACCAGCTCACGACCGACCTGGCCCGTGAGCACCATGCGGACGACGTCCATGGCCTCGGGCGTGGTGACGCGCAGACCGCCGCGGAACTCGGTCTCGATGCCGAGCCGGTCGAGCATGCTGCTGATCTGCGGGCCGCCGCCGTGCACCACGACCGGCCGGAGCCCCGCGTATCGCAGGAAGACCACGTCCTGGGCGAAGGCCGCCTTGAGCTCGTCGTCCACCATCGCGTTGCCGCCGTACTTGATGACCACGAGCGCGCCCGCGAACCGCTCGAGCCACGGCAGCGCCTCGACCAGGGTGGCCGCCTTGGCGATGGCCTGCTCACGCGTCAGGTCGGGTGCGGTCCGCGCGATCATGACGAGTACGCCGAGTTCTCGTGCACGTAGGCGACGGTGAGGTCGTTGGTCCAGATGGTGGCACTGGCGTCGCCGGCCTTGAGGTCGATCGTCACGCTCACGGCGCGTTCGCCGAGGTCGACCAGGTCGCGGGGCTCGTCCGGCTGGCCAGAGGCGCAGACGCGGACGCCGTTCACCGTCACGTCGAGGTCCGCGGGGTCGAACGCGGCCGACGTCGTGCCGACGGACGCGAGGATGCGACCCCAGTTCGGGTCCCGGCCGAACACCGCCGTCTTCACCAGGTTGCTCCGGGCGACGGCCCTGCCGACGTCGACCGCCTCGTCCTCGGTCGCGGCGTTGACAACCTCGATGGCGATGTCGTGCTCCGACCCCTCGGCGTCGGCCATCAGCTGCTGAGCCAGGTCGTAGCAGACGGAGCGCACGGCGTCCGCGAACTCGTCCTGCGACGGGTGGACGCCGGAGGCCCCGCTCGCCATGAGCAGCACCGTGTCGTTGGTGGACTGGCAGCCGTCGGAGTCGAGCCGGTCGAAGGTGACGCGGGTCGCTGCACGCAGGGCCGCGTCGCAGACCCCGGCGTCGACGTCGGCGTCCGTCGTGAGCACGACGAGCATCGTGGCGAGCGCCGGCGCGAGCATGCCGGCACCCTTGGCCATGCCGCCGACCGTCCACCCGTCCCCGGCGACGGCGGACTGCTTGCTCACCGTGTCGGTCGTCATGATCGCCGTGGCCGCGTCGGCGCCACCTTGGCCGGACAGCGCCGAGGCCGCCGTCGTCACGCCCGCCGAGAGACGTTCGCCGTCGAGCTGCTCCCCGATCAGACCGGTGGAGCACACGACCACGTCGCCGGCGTCCACTCCGACGAGCTCAGCGACCAGCTCGGCGGTCGCGTGGGTCACGGCGAAGCCCTGGGGGCCGGTGTAGCAGTTGGCGCCGCCGGAGTTCAGCACGACGGCGCGGACGACGCCGTCGGAGGCCACCTGCTCGCTCCACAGCACCGGGTTGGCCTTGCAGCGGTTGGACGTGAAGACGGCGGCCGCGGCCGAACCCGGCCCGTCGTTGACCACGAGCGCGACGTCGAGCGCCCCGGTCGACTTGAGCCCCGCCGCCGCCGCGGCCGCCCGAAAGCCCTGGGCCGCCGTGACGCTCACGGCGAGACCCCCACGGCCGGGAGGCCCAAGACCTCGGGCAGGCCGGTCGCGAGGTTGAGGCACTGCACCGCAGCGCCAGCGGTGCCCTTGGTGAGGTTGTCGACCGCCGCGACGGCCACCACCCGGCCGGCCCGCTCGTCGAGCGTCACCTGCAGGTGCACGCTGTTGCTGCCGAGGGTGTCCGCCGTGCGCGGCCACCTGCCCTCGCGTAGCACGTGCACGAAGGGCTCGTCGACGTACGCGGTCTCCCATGCCTTGCGGACGTCGTCCCGGCCGACGCCGAGCCGCACGCGCGCCGAGCAGGTGGCGAGGATCCCGCGTGGCATCGGTGCGAGCGTCGGCGTGAACGAGACGCGCACCGGCTCCCCCGCCGCCGCCGCGAGGTTCTGCTCCACCTCCGGCGTGTGGCGGTGGACGCCTCCCACCCCGTACGCCGACATCGAGCCCATGACCTCGGAGCCGAGCAGGTGCGGTTTCGCCCCGCGCCCGGCGCCCGAGGTGCCGGAGGCGGCCACGACGACCACGTCGTCCGGCTCGAGGAGGCCGCAGGCGAAGCCCGGTGCCAGAGCGAGTGACGCAGACGTCGGGTAGCAGCCCGGGACGGCGACGCGCCGAGCACCCTGCAGGTGCTGCCGCTGCCGGCTGCCACCGGCTAGCGGCAGCTCGGGCAACCCGTACGGCCAGGTGCCGGCGTGGTCGCCGCCGTAGAACGCCTGCCAGTCACCGCCGTCCGTCAGGCGGAAGTCGGCACCGCAGTCGATCACCACCGTGTCCTCGGGCAGCGCAGCGGCGAGCGCTGCCGACTGACCGTGCGGCAGGGCCAGCACGACCACGTCGTGCCCGGCGAGCACGTCCGGCGTGGTGGGCTGCAGCACCCGGTCGGCCAGGGGCGTCAGGTGAGGCTGGTGCTCGCCGAGCGTCGTGCCCGCGCTCGACCCCGCGGTCAGGGCGCCGACGCTGACGCGCGGGTGCCCGAGGAGCAGCCGAACCGCCTCACCTCCGGCGTACCCACTGGCTCCAGCGACGGCGACTGACAGCATGCGCATGACTATACACACCTCGACAACTCTATGCAGTCAGAGCCACGTCGGCCCACGTTGCCCGCCAGAGGACGCGTGCACCTTGGGTACGAAGTGCACGATCTGGGGGGCGGTCACCAGCCAGGCACCACGGCGACGTTCGGCGTGACCCGCGTCAGGAGGCGCGGAGGGCTGCCCCGGTGCGCGCTGCCGCCTCGGCCACCGCGGCGTCCCGCACCGCCTCGGCCTCGTCGCCGGTCAGCGTGCGGTCAGGCGCGCGAAGCACCAGGTGGTAGGCCAGGGACCGCTTGCCCTCCGCCAGCTGGTCGCCGCGGTACTCGTCGAAGAGGCGCACCTCCTCGACCAGCGGCCCGCCGCCGACCCGCAAGGCAGTCTCGACCTCGGCAGCCGGCACGGCGACGTCGACGACGAGCGCGACGTCCCGCAGGGCCACCGGATGCGTGGAGACCGCCTCGGCCAGCACGACGTCCGGTGCGGCAGCGATGAGGACATCGAGGTCGACCTCGGCCGCACAGGTGCGGGGCGGGAGCTCCAGCGCCGTCACCACGCGCGGGTGCAGCTCGCCGGCGTGCCCCACGAGCGTGCCGTCGAGCTCGCCGCCGCGCACCGTCATCCGGGCGCACCGGCCGGGGTGCCACGGCGCGTGGTCGTCCGCCGTGACCTGGAGCTGGACACCCAGCGCCGACGCCAGCTGCTCGGCGGCAGCGACTGCGTCGCTCCACTCGACCGCTCGGCCGGGACCCCACCAGCCCGGCTGCTCACGGTGCCCGCTCAGGAGCACGGCTGCGTGCCTCGGCTGCGGCGGCACGGTGGCCTGCAGCGCGGCGAGCTGCTCGTCGCTCGGGCGGACAGCGGGAGGCAGCTCGGGGGGGACGGTCTGCTCCCCCGTCGGCCGGTAGACCAGCCCGATCTCGAAGAGCGCCAGGTCACGCGCACCTCGGGACAGGTTGCGCCGAGCGGTGTCGACGAGGGTGGCCAGCAGCGACGTGCGCAGCAGCGGCTGCTCGGCCGACAACGGGTTCGCCAGGCGCAGCGCGGTGCGCCTGGCGTCGTCGGCAGGCAGACCGAGCTCGTCGTGACGCTCGGGAGCCATGAACGGGTACGTGACGACCTGCACGAGACCGGCGTCCGCGAGCGCGCGGGCGGCGGAGCGTCGCAGTCGCTGCGACCGCGTCAGCCCTCGACCGGCCGGGGCCTTGGGCAGCACCACGGGGATCTGGTCGTACCCGTTGACCCGGGCGACCTCCTCGACGAGGTCAGCACCCTCCACCAGGTCGGGCCGCCAGCTCGGTGGCAGCACCTCCACGACGCCCTCGCCGCGGGTCACGTCGCAGCCGACCGCCGCCAGCGCCGCGTCGACCTGCTCGTCGGTGTAGTCGACGCCGGCGAGCCGGCGCGGCAGGTCGGACCGCATGGTGACCGGTTTGCGCGGTTCGCGCCGGTCGACGTCCGTCACGCCGGTCGAGCCGTCGCCACCCCCGTACTCGGTCAGCAGGCGTACGGCCAGCTCGGCGGCCCGGTCGGCGAGGTCGGTGTCGACGCCACGCTCGAACCGACGGCTGGCCTCGGTGGCGAGCTTGTGCCGCCGAGCCGACCGCGCCACCGTCACCGGGTCGAAGTGCGCCGACTCGACCAGCAGCTCGGTCGTCGTGGCCGACACCTCGGAGTCGGCACCACCCATCACCCCGGCGATGGCCAGCACGCGACTGCTGCCGTCAACGTCTTCGTCCGTGATCAGCAGGTCCTCGGGGTGCAGCTCGCGCACCACGCCGTCCAGGGTGGTGAGTCGCTCACCTTGGCGGGCCCGTCGCACCACCACCGGCCCGCGGAGCGTCGCCAGGTCGAAGGCGTGCAGCGGCTGGCCGGTGGCCAGCATGACGTAGTTCGTCACGTCGACTGCCAAGGAGATCGGTCGCATGCCGCACTGCTGCAGCACCCGCTGCATCCACAGCGGGGTGCGGGCCGAGGTGTCGACACCCCGCACGGTGCGTGCCACGTAGCGGTCGCAACCGAGCCGGCCGCGCACGGGGGCGTCGTCCTCGATGCGCACCTCGTGCCCGGCGCCGTCCGGCTGCGGCGCCGGCACCACCGCTGGGTCGACCGGGTCGGAGAAGGGGGCGCCCGTGCTGAGCGCGTACTCCCGGGCGATACCGCGCAGGCTGAAGCAGTAGCCCCGGTCCGGCGTCACGTTCACCTCGACGGTGACCTCGTCCAGCCCCAGGAGGTCGATGGCGTCGGTGCCGGGCTCCAGCCCGGTCAGCCCGAGCGTCGAGAGCACGATGATGCCCTCATGGTCGTCGCCGAGCCCCAGCTCGCGCGCCGAGCAGATCATGCCGTCCGACACGTGGCCGTAGGTCTTGCGCGCTGAGATGGCGAAGCCGCCGGGCAGCACCGAGCCTGGCAGGGCGACGACGACCTGGTCACCGGCCACGAAGTTGTGCGCGCCGCAGACGATGCCGCGCACGGCGTCGTCGCCGTCACCGGGAGCCACCCGCACCTGGCACCAGTTGATGGTCTTGCCGTTCTTCTGCGGCTCCGCCTGGACCTGCAGCACCTCGCCGACGACGACCGGGCCGGTGACGTCACCGCCGTGCACCGCCTCCTCCTCGAGGCCGACGCGGACGAGCGCCTGCTGCACCTGCGCCACGGTCGTCGACGGCTCGAGCCCCGCGTGGTCACGCAGGAACGACAACGGGGTGCGCATCAGATCTCCATCCCGTAGTGCGTGCTGAACCGGACGTCGCCCTCGACCATGTCGTGCATGTCACCGACACCGTTGCGCAGCATCAGCGTGCGCTCGATGCCCATGCCGAACGCGAAACCGCTGTAGCGATCGGGGTCGACACCGCAGGACCTCAGGACGTTCGGGGCGACCATGCCGCAGCCGCCCCACTCGATCCAGCCGGTGCCGCCGCAGGTGCGGCAGGCGCCCGCCTCGCCGTGACAGGTGAAGCACTGCAGGTCCATCTCTGCGCTCGGCTCCGTGAACGGGAAGTACGACGGGCGCCAGCGCGTGGGCAGCGCGCCGAACATCTGCTCGGCGAAGTGCTCCAGCGTGCCCTTGAGGTGCGCCATCGACAGGTGGTCGTCGACGGCGAGGCCCTCGACCTGACGGAAGACCGGGGTGTGGGTGGCGTCCAGCTCGTCCGTGCGGAACGTCGTGCCGGGGCAGATGACGTACGTCGGGACACCGCGCTCGAGCAGGGACCGCACCTGGACCGGTGACGTGTGCGTGCGCAGCACCAGCCGCGCCCGCGCCGGCTCGAGGAAGAACGTGTCCTGCATCTGGCGGGCCGGGTGGTCGGGGTCGAAGTTGAGACCGTCGAAGTTGAACCACTCCGCCTCGACCTCCGGACCCTCCGCGACCTCCCACCCCATCCCGACGAAGAGGTCCTCGATGCGCTCGACGAGCAGCTCGAGCGGGTGGCGTGCACCCAGCGGCCGACGGAGCACCGGCAGCGTGACGTCGACGCCCTCCTCCACCAGGACACGCGCGTCGCGCTCCGCCTCCAGCTGCTCCTGTCGTTGCGCGAGAGCGCGGCCCACCTGGCCACGCGCCTGCCCCACGCGCTTCCCCGCGTCCGCGCGGGCAGCGGGCGGCAGGGCCCCGATCTCGCGGTTCGCGAGCGCGAGGGCGCTGCGGTCCCCCGCGTGCTGCAGCCGGGCTGCCTTCAGCGTGTCGAGGTCGCCGGCCGCGTCGATCGCCTCGAGGGCGTCGGCGAGCGCGGCGGCGACCGCGTCCTCGGACAACGCCTCGACCTCGACCGGGTCGTAGCTGGAGTTGGGCGCGGACATGCTGTGCCTTCCGTTCGCGTGAACAGGTGCGGGACGACGGAGCCCATCGTCCCAGGAGGCAGGCGCGCTCCGGCGCGCCGGTCTCGCGGGCCGGACGACGAGCGCGCCACCGGACGGGGCACGCTGCTGTCGGTGGTGCCGGAGGTGCCCGCCGTCAGACCACGTGCTCCGGGGCCCCGGCGGGCAACGTAAATCGGAACTGGGCCCCGCCCGACGGGCCTCGACCCACCTGCACCTGGCCGCCGTGCGCCTCCACCAGCCCGCGCACCAGGTAGAGCCCGAGGCCCGTGCCACCACGCCGGGAGCCGTGCCAGAAGCGGGTGAACACCCGCTGCATGTCCTCCTCGGCGATGCCCTCACCCTCGTCCGTGATGACGACCGCGACGGCCGGGACGACGGCGTCGTCCGTGCCGTGCTGCTCGCTCGCCATGATGTCCATGGTGACCGTGCCGTCACCGTGCCGCACCGCGTTTTCGAGCAGGTTCGACAGCACCTGGTCGAGCCGGTCGGGGTCGGCCCACACCTCGGGGAGCGGCCGCGGTGCGCTGACGACGAAACGGCTCTGCGCGTGACCGCTGGCGACCATGCGCTCGACGTGCCGGTGCGCGGTCGCCACGACGTCGACCGGCTGCCGACGCACCTGCAGCCGGCCCGCGTCGATGCGTGAGATGTCGAGCAGCTCGGTGATCAGCCGGGTCACGCGGTCGGCGTCGTGCTCGATGGTCTCGAGCATGAGCCGCTTCTGGTCGTCGGTGAAGCGGTCCCAGCGCCGCAGCAGCGTCGCGGTGAACCCCTTCACCGAGGTCAGCGGCGACCTCAGCTCGTGCGCGACCGTCGAGATCAGCACGCCGTGCTCCGTCTGGGACCTCTGCCTCGACACCGCGTCGCGCAGGCCGAGCACCACCGCGTCGACCGGCGCCAGCCGCTGCGGACGCACATAGCGGGCCGTGACGTAGACCTCCAGCGGGCCGTCCGCACCCGGCAGGAGGAGCAGCCGCTCACGGTGACCCGTGCGGGTGGCGAGCCCCGACCAGGGGTCGGTCTGGTCCCACCACCGGGCACCTTCGGTGTCCCGCAACGGAAGCGCGGTGCGGATGTCACGGCCGACGAGGTCCGACGCCGGCTGCCCGAGCACTCGCTCGGCGGCACGGTTGACCACCGTGACGCGGCAGCTGCCGTCCGCCACGACGACACCATCCGGGAGATCGTCCGGGTGCACGGTCAGGCCGGACGTCACCACACGCCGCTCTCGTCACCGCGCCCCGTGCCTGCGGTGCCGTCGTCCCCCACCTCGGTCCCCATGGTTGGACTGTATCCACTGTCGGCCTGCCCCCGCGCCGTGGCGGCCCGCGCGGCCGGCCGGTGCGCCCGGGCGGAGGCGTACAGGCACACCGTCGCCGCGGTCGCGAGGTTGAGGCTCTCGGCGCGTCCGTGCAAGGGCACGCGGACGACGGCGTCCGCGAGCGCGCGCTCCGACCGGCCCAGCCCCCAGGCCTCGTTGCCGAAGATCCACGCCGTCGGCCGGCGGAGCAGGGCACCCGGGTCGGAGTGCGCCTCGTCCTGCAGGTCGTCGAGGTCGTGCTCGCCATCGCCGTCGGCGGCGAGGACGACGACCCCCCGCTCCCGCAGGCGCTGGACGACGTCGCCCAGCGGCGCACCTTGCACCACCGGCAGGTGGAAGATGCTGCCTGCGGTGGATCGCACGCACTTGGGGTTGTGGACGTCGACGCTGCCCTCGGTGAGCACCACCGCGCCGGCGCCAGCGGCGTCCGCCGCGCGCAGCACCGTGCCGGCGTTGCCGGGGTCGCGCACGTGCGCCAGGATCGCGAGCAGCGCCGGACGACGACCCGGGACATCGACCGGGACACCGGTCAGGACCTCGTCGAGGACGTCGGAGAGCGGCCGGTCAACCAAGCGGCACACGGCGAGCAGGCCCTGAGGGGTGACGGTCTCGCTCATCGCCGCCAGCACCGCGTCGTCCACCGGGACGACGGGGACGCCCGCCACCCGGGCCTCGTGCAGCTCGGTCGCGTACCGCTGCGCGGCCTGGTCGGTGCTGTAGAGCATCGTGACCGCGGCCGTGCCGGCGGCGGCCGCGCGGACGGCCTCGCGGACCGCCTGCGGCCCCTCCACGGCGAACAGGCCGGCCCGAGAACGACCGACGCGCCCCGCGAGCCGCCGGACGGCCCGCACCCGGCCGGCGCGTGGGTTCACGAGCCGGGAGAGCGAAGCGGTCACGACGGTGGGGGCGCGTCGAGCGGTGCGGGTGACGCCGCTCAGGCGGCGTCGCTGGTGGCCGCCTGGGCGGGCACGTTCGCCCGGGCCAGCTCGACCAGCACCGCGAAGGCAGCGGCGTCGTTGACGGCGAGCTCCGCCAGCATGCGGCGGTCGACCTCGACGCCCGCGGCCTTGAGGCCCTGGACGAAGCGGTTGTACGTCATGCCGTTGGCGCGTGCCGCGGCGTTGATCCGCTGGATCCACAGGCGGCGGAAGTCGCCCTTGCGGGCCCGACGGTCGCGGTAGGCGTACCCCAGCGAGTGGGTCACCTGCTCCTTGGCCTTGCGGTACAGCCGGGACCGCTGACCGCGGTAGCCGCTGGCCTGCTCGAGGACGACCCGGCGCTTCTTCTGGGCGTTGACCGCCCGCTTCACGCGTGCCACGTGAGTACTCCTTGTCGATGCTGGCTGTCGTGCAGCCGGTGGGGTGCCACCCGTCCGGGGACGGGCGTCACGGGTGGGACCGGCTCACAGGCCGAGCAGGTTCTTGATCTTCTTGGCGTCGGCCGGGGACACCTCGACGTCGCTCGAGATCCGGCGCTTGCGGGTGGACGGCTTGTGCTCCAGCAGGTGGCGGCCGTTGCGCTGCTCGCGCATGAGCTTGCCGGTGCCGGTGACCCGGAACCGCTTCTTCGCGCCGCTGTGCGTCTTCATCTTCGGCATGTCAGCCGTTCTCCTCGGGTGCGGCCCGCTGGGGGCGTCAGTTCGTCCGGCGGCGCCACCTGGCGTCGCCTCGTGCTGCAGTCGTCGGGCCTAGCTGCTGCTGTCGGCCGTGCTCGGTGTGGTGCTGCTGTCAGCGGTGTCGGCGTGCGGCTGGCTGCTCGCGTCCGCCGCCTTGGCATCGGCTGCTCGCTGCCGCCGCTCCGCGGCCTTGGCCTCGGCCTTCTTCTTCGTCGGGCCCAGCACCATGATCATGTTGCGGCCGTCCTGCTTGGGGGCGCTCTCGACGAAGCCCAGGTCGGCGACGTCCTCCGCGAGCCGCTGCAGCAGCCGGAACCCGAGCTCGGGTCGGGACTGCTCGCGTCCGCGGAACATGATCGTGACCTTGACCTTGTCGCCGGCCTTGAGGAACCGGACGACATGACCCTTCTTGGTGCCGTAGTCGTGCGGGTCGATCTTCGGCCGGAGCTTGATCTCCTTGATGACCGTGTTGATCTGGTTCTTGCGGGCCTCGCGGGCCTTCAGAGCCGCCTCGTACTTGTACTTGCCGAAGTCCATGAGCTTGCAGACCGGCGGGCGTGCCGTCGGTGCCACCTCGACCAGGTCGAGGTCGGCCTCCTGCGCCAGCCGCAGCGCGTCCTCGACGCGCACGATGCCGACCTGCTCACCGTTGGGTCCGACAAGCCGCACCTCGGGCACCCGGATGCGGTCGTTGATGCGGGGTTCGCTGATGTGCTGCTCCTCACGCGCTGGTCCTGTCGACCCAGGAGACGAGAAAGGCTCCCGTCGCCTGTCGCGAGGGAGCCTGCTCCTGGCTGCCGGTGCATGCTCGGGGCCGGCCGGCCGCCCGTGGCACCGGTCGAAGGACGACCGGCGTCGAGGACGCCGTCCGGGACACGAGGGACCCGGCAGACCGTGACCCGACAGCCTCGTCGGCTGCCCGGGTGGGAGAGACTCCACTTGCGCACCGCGCCCGGCAACGTGCCCGAACGGCGGTTGGCCGTGCAGGGGTGCTGCTGGACGTGGTCGGTCAGTCTGCAAGGGTAGCAGCATGACGGACGTCCCCGGTATTCCCGACGGCTCACCTCTCCCCTCGTCCGGCGCTCTCGACGACACCGCGACCGCGCTGCGCGACATCGCCGACGTCCCGGCCATCGAGGTGATCACGACGACCGCCCTGCACCTGATGAGCGCCGCTGCGGTCAAGTGCGGTCTCGGCGTCGACGAGGACCAGGCTGGGCACCAGGACCTGGACGAGGCGCGCAAGCTCATCTCGGCGCTCGCCGGGCTCGTCACGGCAGCCGCCCCGGAGGTCGGTAGCCAGCACGCGGGGCTGCTCCGCGACGGGCTCAAGCAGCTGCAGCTCGCGTTCCGCGAGGCCTCCCCCGTGCCGGACGCTCCAGGTCAGGGGCCCGGTGAGAAGCTGACCGGCTCGGTGGTCTGAGCGCGGTCAGCGGGCCGGCACGACGGCCAGCTCCAGGCCGTCCGCGCGTTCCCGCAGGACCTCGTCGCCGGCCAGCCGCTCCCCCACCCGGCTGGCGACGTCGGTCAGCTGCTCCCGGGTCAGACCGGGGCGGACGGCGAGCTCGACCCGCAGCTCGGCGGTCTTCCCGGCGAGGCGCGCGACGCGCAGCACGTCGGGATCTCCCTCGACGAGCTCGTCGAGCCTGCGCGCCACGTCCGGGTCCGCGTGCGCCGGTGACCACGTGCGGCCCTGCGCGAGCGCGACCACAGCCGACCGGGAGGCCAGGAACGTCGTCGGCCCCGACGGGTCCAGCACGAGGCGCTCGCAGCCCTCGGCCAGGGCGGCGTGGGCGGCGCGCCGGGTCGTGACCGGCACCGGGCGCGCGGAGGTGTCCCACGCGGCCAGAGTCGCCGTGCTGCTGAACACCGGCAGGCCGCGGCGTCCGTCCGGCCCGGTGAGCGTGACGAGCGCCATGTCAGCGGTCTTGTCGCCCTGCGTCGCGGTCTGCTCCTCGCCCTCCCCGAGCACGGCCACCACCGCGACGACGACCCGGGCGTGACCCAGCGCGGCGACGACGTCGGCGGCGGCCCCGCGCCCGGCCTCCACGGCCGTCAACGCGGCGGCGAGCGCTGGGTCGGCGCTGCCGTCGTCCGCGCCGAACTCTCCGGGCGGCAGCGAGCGTCCGCTCCAGGGCTGCCCGGCGGAGTCGGCGCTCCCACCCGCCGGCACAGGCTCACCGGCTCCGGCAGGACCGACGGGCGCGGAGCCCTCGGGTGTCACGTGGCCGAGCTGCACGGCACCCAGGATAGGTGCCGTGCAGCCCGTGGCTGGTGACCGGTCAGGGAGCCGCGAGCACCAGCGTGACCATCGTGGCCTTGGAGCTGGCCGCGTCGGCCGTGGCCGTGTAGCCGCCGACGGTTCCCGGCGTCAGGGGCCCGCCGAGGTCAGTGAGGACGGCGGACGGGTGCCCACCGCCCGTACCGATCAGCGTGGCGCGCACGCTCTGGCCGGCCGGGGTCGACCAGCTGGTCGTCGAGCTGGTCACGTCCGCCCAGTACGACAGCAGCCAGGCGCCGTTCGCGGCAGTGCTGAGCGTGGGCGTCACGTGCGCCGCCGTCGTGCCGGGCTCGGCCGCACCGGCGTGCGCGACGACCGGCGTCGTCCCCGCCGTGCCCGCGTAGGCCGCGACCATGAGCGAGATCTTGGCCTGGACGTCGAGCTGGAGGGACGCCGTGCTGCCGGCGCTCGTCGACGTGGCGACGCGCTGCCACACGAACGTCTGGGTCTGCGAGTCGAGCACCTGCTCGACCGCGGTCCAGCCGGCCGGCGGCGTGACGACGGCGGTGTCGCTCGCGACGGTGCCGATCAGCACCAGCGCATTGCCCGCCGCGACCGACGGCGGGACCGTCACGGTCGCCTTCCTGGCGTTGGCGTACGCCGTGTCCGACGCCACGAACGTGATCGGCGAGGCCACGGTGTTGACCGTCACCTGCTGCGTCCGCGAGTCGGTCGCACCGGCGTCGTCCGTGACGGTGAGCGTCACGCTGTACGAGCCGGGCGCGGCATACGTGTGGCTCGGCGAGGGCTCGGTGGAGGTGGTGCTGTCGCCGAACGTCCACGCGTAGCCCGTGAGGGTGCCGTCACTGTCGTTCGAGGCGCTGCTGTCGAACGAGCAGGCCAGCGCCGTGCACGAGCTGCTGAACGCCGCTGCGGGCGGCTGGTTCGGCGGGGTGCTGCCCGTCGGGACGAGCACCAGCGTGGCCATGGTGGCCCGCTTGCCGGCTGCCGTGGACGTCGCCGTGTAGCCGCCGACCGTGCCGACCGTCAGCGGTCCGCCGGCATCGGTGACGACAGCTGACGTGTGGCCACCGCCGGTGCCGACCGTCGCGGTCCGGACGGTCTGGCTCGCGGGCGTCGTCCAGGTCCCGCCGCCCGTGCTGACGTCGGCCCACGCCGACACCAGCCAGGCGCCGGAGAGGGACGTCGACAGCGTCGGCGTCCGGTGCGACGCGGTACTCGTCGTCTCCGCGACCAGGGCGTGCCCGCCGATCGGTGAGTCGGTGCTCGTACCGCTGTACGCGGTCAGCGTGACCGACAGCTTGGCGAGGTCGGACTGACCGACGGTCACGACGCTGCCCGCCGACGAGGAGTCGGCGACCTTCTGCCAGATCTGGGTCTGCACGTTCGTGCCGGCAACCGAGTCGACCGTGGTCCACCCGGCCGGTGCCGACAGCGTGACAGCCGAGCTGCTCGACGTCGCGGTCAGCACGAGCCCGTCACCGTCCTGCACGGCGGCTGGCACCGTGACGCCGACGCTGCGGAGGTTGCCGGACGCCGAGTCCGCGCCCACGAACGCGATGTTCGCGGCCGTGGCGCTCACCGTGACCTGCTGGGTGTAGGTGTCGACCGCACCCGAGTTGTCGATCACGTGCAGCGTGACGCTGTACGAGCCGGGGGCGTCGAAGGTGTGCTCCGGGGAGACCTCCTCGGACGTCGTCCCGTCCCCGAACGTCCACGAGTAGGCGTCGATGGTGCCGTCGGCGTCCGACGAGCCCGCGCCGTCGAAGCTGCACACCAAGGCGGCGCAGCTGCTGGTGAACGTCGCGACCGGCGCCTGGTTCGTGGCAGCAACCGTCACCTGCTGGGTGACCGAGCTGCTGTCACCACCGTTGTCCGTCACGGTCAGCGTGACGTCGAAGGTGCCGCTCGTGGTGAACGTGTGGGACGGCGAGGAGCTGGCCGCCGTGTCGCCGTCACCGAACGACCACGTGTACGACGTGATGTCACCGTCGGAGTCCGATGACGCCGACGCGTCGAAGACGCAGTCGGGGCCGACGCAGGTGGTGTCGAACCGGGCGACCGGCGGGACGTTCGGCGCTCCGGGCTCCGGTGCGAGGAAGCCGGCCCGGCCGAGCCACGACTGGCCGTCGATGCTCGGACCGGACACCGGGGTGGCGGTTCCGCTGACGACGCCGCCCGTGAAGCCGACCCTGAGCAGGTTGCCGGTCGTGCGGTCCCCGACGTACAGGGACCCGCCGGACAGGAGCATGACCGACGCGTTGGCGAAGTTGACGTTGGTCGACGTCGTGGACGCCTGGTAGCGCACGGCCCCGATGACGTTCGTGGACGGCGTGAACGCCCGGTAGTACAGGGCGTTCGAGCCCGACAGCGTGAAGTAGAGCCGGTTCTGGGCGCCGTCGAAGAACATCGCCGTGGTGTTCTTCACGTCCGCGTGGAACGCCGTCAGCGGAGCGATCTGGTCCATGCCGTTGACGTTCACGGCCGTCCCGAACGTCGTGCCGTCGAACGGGCGGGCGTAGAGGTTGCCGTCGCTCCAGCCGGTGTAGGCGATCCCGCCGAGGTAGAAGCCGCCACGGGCCTGGCTCCAGCTGATGCCACTCGTAGGCAGCGTGGAGGCGTCGCCGGCTGTCGTGCCGTCGAAGGTGCGCGTGCGGATGTCGTCCGGGGAGCCGGTCAGCACGACGTCCGAGTTGATCAGCTCGATGGCGTTGACGAGCGGGTTCTCGGTGACGTGACCGAAGTTGATGTTGACCGTGCCGTCGCTCGTGATGTCGAAGGCCTTCATGACGCCCTTCTGGTCACCACCCGCGTCCGCGACGATGTCGTAGCTGGACAGCTTCGGCACGTTGTCGATCGACACGTTGAAGCGACGCTGGCCCACACCGGAGGTGCAGGTGCAACGGTTGGCGAAGTAGAGCCGCACCTGCACGTGCGTGCCGGTCGGCACGGGGAATGCCCACTGCATCTCGTTGCCCCCGGCCGCATCCCACCGCTCTGAGTCGAACACGGCGTTGGGGGTGCTGGGAGGAACACTGGCCGTGGTCGTCGCACCCGGCTCGTACGTCGCGATGCTCGAGCCGGTGTTGTGGTAGGGGCTCGTGGTGCCGGCGTCGGACACCCAGTCGGGGCCGCCGTCCAGAGAGGCGAGCGCAGGGCCAGCTGCGTTGACCCGGTAGAGCACGTTGCTGTTGGTGGCGCTCGTGTTGCCGGCCAGGTAGACCTGTCCCGGCAGCTGCGGCGTCGCGGTCGAGAGCACGTTCTTGCCGCCGGCGAGCGGGAAGAAGGCGATACGCGGGTGGATCTCCCAGCCGCCGATCCGGTCGGTGTCACTGCCCACCCACAGGCCTTGGTCGGTGGCCAGCATGTCGAAGACGCCGACGCCGCGCGCCCGGCCCGGGTCCCAGTCGAGGGGCAGGCCGTTCTTCGGGTCGAGGGCGGCGATGCCCTCACGAGCAACGGAGCCGGCACCGGCTCGGTCCCCGGCGAACGCGTTGTTCTGCCAGCGGAAGTGCCCACCCACGTACACCGCGCTACCGGTCACCGCGACCGCGTAGGTGGTGTCGCCACCGGTGTAGTTGGTCCACGTGGGGGTGAGCCCGGAGCCGGTCGCACCCATCTCCCAGCGAGAGGTCTGGTCGCAGGGGCTGGTGCTGCCACCGTAGGCGCCGGTCGTCGAGATCACCGCGTACGTGCCGTCGGGCGAGATGTCGAGGTCACGCATGTAGCTGTCGAAGACCCGCGCGCACGTGCCCGTGTAGAAGGTCGTGCTCCAGTTGGCCATGGCCGCGCTCGGTCCGGTGAGGTCCAGCATGGCGGCCTGGTCGTGCGCCACCCCTCCCACGAACGTGAAGTTCCCGATCACCAGCAGCTTCGATCCGTCCGGAGTGATGTCGAACTTCTGGATCGACGTCCGGCCGCCGTTGTGCGTGCCGGCGAAGGGCAGCTGCATGTACGGGTCGTACTTGCCCGTGGTGGCGTCCACGGTCGCGAGCGCGAGCTGGTCGTTCGTCGCGAACTTCGAGAAGTTGCCCCCCACCCAGAGGCGACCGCCCGAGAGCTTGAGGTCGAGGACGTTGCCGTTGATCACCACGGTGCGGAAGCCCTTGGTCGCCGTCCCCGTCGCCAGGTCCAGCCGCACCAGGCTCTTGGCCTTGACGCCGTTCACGTAGGTGAACTCGCCGCCGACGTAGACAGACTTGCCGTCCGGTGCCGCCACGAGGGCGTCGACGGGCCCGTCGAGGTCGGGCGCGAACGAGCGGAGCTCGCCGGTCGTCGCGCTGAAGGCCGCGATGTAGCTCCGACCCAGCGCCGTCGTCGAGCCGGTCGGTGTCACTGAGGTGAAGGTGCCGCCGATGACGACGGTGTCACCGGCCTGCGCGATGGCCCGAACGGCACCGTCGTTGACGGCGGGGGTCCAGTCGGCCGGGTTCGCACTGACCAGCCGGACCTGGGCGACCTGCACCGCCTGGGCGGAGGGGGCGCCGAGCAGGCCGGCGACCACGCCGACGAGCGCGGCGAGGACAAGGAGACGACGGCGCATGGGGATCCCTTCTCGTGCACCGGTGGCGAAGCCAAGTCTGAGGCTCTGCGCGACAGCGCGGGAGCCACATGACGGCCTCGGCACGGCCCGTCACTGACGGCGACGACAGGACCCGGACAAAGCGTGTCGATAGCGGCACAACGCAGCGCCTACGGACCGTGCCTGCTGCGCCGACCGGGATCGACCGGCGGTGGCTTCGGACTCAGCGGCGACCGGCGACCTCCAGCGCCTGGGGAAGGGTGAAGGCGCGCGCGTACAGCGCCTTGCCGACGATGGCACCCTCGACGCCGACGGGCACCAGCTCGCGCAGCGCGGCGAGGTCGTCGAGGCTCGAGACGCCGCCGCTCGCGACCACGGGCCGGTCGGTGCGGGCGCAGACCTCGCGCAACAGCTCGACGTTCGGGCCGCGCAGCGTGCCGTCCTTCGTCACGTCGGTCACGACGTACCGGGCACAACCGTCCCGGTCGAGCCGTTCGAGCGTCTCCCAGAGGTCACCCCCTTCGCGCGTCCAGCCACGGGCAGCCAGCGTGGTGCCGCGCACGTCGAGCCCCACGGCGATGCGGTCGCCGTGGCGCGCGATGGCTCCGGCGGTCCACTGCGGGTCCTCGAGCGCAGCGGTGCCCAGGTTCACGCGACGGCATCCGGTCGCCAGCGCGACCTCGAGGCTCGCGTCGTCCCGGATCCCACCGCTGAGCTCGACGTCGACGTCCAGCCGGCCCACGACGTCCGCGAGCAGCTCACGGTTGGAGCCCCGGCCGAACGCGGCGTCCAGGTCGACCAGGTGCACCCACTCGGCGCCGGCCTCCTGCCAGGCGAGGGCCGCAGCGAGCGGGTCGCCGTACGACGTCTCGCTGCCGGCCTCGCCCTGGACCAGCCGGACAGCCTGGCCGTCGGCCACGTCGACGGCCGGAAGGAGCTGGAGTCGTTCGGGCTGTGGCGTGCTGGGCGTCTGGGGGACCACGTCGCTCCTCGGGTGAAGGATCAGGGATGTCGAGCGGGGAAGGACGGCAGGCGTTCTCGGGCGGGTGGGCTGGCCCACGCCGTGGGTCAGGAGGACTGCTCAGAGCGAGCCCACCCAGTTGCTCAGCAGCTGCGCCCCGGCGTCACCGCTCTTCTCCGGATGGAACTGGGTGGCGGTCAGGGCGCCGTTCTCGACCGCGGCAACGAACGGCGCACCGTGCTCGGTCCAGTGCACAAGGGGCGGCAGGAACGCGCCACCGGCCTGCAGCCGCCAGTGCAGAACGCCGTAGGAGTGGACGAAGTAGAACCGTTCGGCCTCGACCCCGGCCAGCAAGGTCGTCCCGGCGGCCGCCTGCACCGTGTTCCATCCGGTGTGCGGCACGACGTCCGCGCGCAGCCGCTCCACCATGCCGGGCCACTCCCCCAGACCGGGCAACGACGCCCCGGCCGACGGCTCCGTCGACCCGTCGAAGAGCACCTGCATGCCGACGCAGATACCCAGGACCGGCCGGCTGCCCGCCAGCCGGCGTCCGACCACCTCGCCGCCCCGCACGCGGTTCAGCCCGGCCATGCAGGCCGAGAAGCTGCCCACGCCGGGGACGAGCAGGCCGTCGGCGGCCAGGGCAGCGGCCCGGTCAGCCGTGAGCTCCACCTGCGCCCCGACGCGCTCCAGGGCCCGGACGACGGAGTGCACGTTGCCGGAGCCGTAGTCCAGGACGACGACCCGAGGAGCCGTCATCGGTCCTCGAGCTGCGCCTCGAGGCGTGCCTCGTGAGCCACGAAGTCGTCGAACCGCGCCACGACGTCCTCCTCCGGGTCCACACGTTCGGCGTCGGTGAGCTCGTCGGCGCGTACCGCCCCCAGCAGCAGCCCAGCCCCCGGAAGTCCGAGGGCGCGCACCACGTCGTCGGCGACGTCCACGGCGCGACGCCCGTCGGCGACCAACGCGTCCCGCAGCCGCTCGCGCCCGGCACGGCCCCTCGCGGCCGCCGCGTCGGCGAGCAGCCCGACGGGGGCGTGCGGCAGGCCCTCGACTCGCGTGACGCCGACGCCCTCGCCCCAGACCAGCCAGCGCTGCACCGCCCGTCGGGCTGCCTCGTGCACCGCCACGACCACGCGCGGCCCATCAGCCACGACGCACACCGCCGGTCGCAGCCGGGAGGGCACGGGGCGGCCGCCGAGCAGGGCCACGGGATCGTCGTACGGAGGGGCGGCGACGGGACTGGCCGCGGGGGCGACGAGCGTCCACGCGATGCCAGGGACCAGCCAGACGGGCAGCAGACCCTTGCGCGCCCACGAGCGGACGTCGTCGGCGCGGCCGCGCAGCAGCAGCAGGGCCGTCGGCACCGGTGGCGGCACCGTCACAGGGCGCCCTTGGTGCTGGGGACGCCGGACACGCGCGGGTCGGGCGCGACCGCGGCTCGCAGCGCGCGCGCCACCGCCTTGAACTGGGCCTCCACGACGTGGTGCGGGTCGCGCCCGGACAGCACGCGCACGTGCAGGGCGATCGCCGCGTGGAAGGCCAAGGTCTCGAGCACGTGCCGGGTCAGCGAACCGACGTACGCGGCGCTGTGCGGCGAGACGCCGATGAGCGCGTGCTCCTGCCCGGGCGGCTCACCGGTGTGCACGCAGTACGGGCGCCCGGAGACGTCGACCACGGCCTGGACGAGCGCCTCGTCGAGCGGCACCGTGGCGTCGCCGAACCGCGCGATGCCCGTCTTGTCGCCGAGCGCCTCCCGCAGCGCCTGCCCGAGCACGATCGCGACGTCCTCGACGGTGTGGTGGGCGTCCACGTGGGTGTCCCCGGACGCGTCCACCGTGAGGTCCAGCAGCGCGTGCTTGGCGAGGCTGGCCAGCATGTGGTCGTAGAAGCCGACGCCGGTGCTGACGCTCGCTCGTCCGCTGCCGTCGAGGTCGACCTCGACGACCACCGAGCTCTCCGCCGTCCGTCGTTCCACCCGTGCCCGGCGCCCGCCCCCGCTGGCGGCCGTACCCGCGTCTACGGACTGGTCAGTCATCGCTTCTCCTGCTCGGTCACCCGCGCCAGCGCGCGAAGGAACGCGGTCGTCTCGTCGGGGGTGCCCGCCGTCACGCGAAGGTGGTGGGCGATGCCGACGTCCCGGACGAGCACGCCGAGCCCCAGCAGACCCTCCCAGGTGGCGGCCGGGTCGTCCAGGCCGCCGAACAGCACGAAGTTCGCATCGCTCGGCACGGGGTCGAGGCCGAGCGCCGGGAGCTCAGCGACGATGCGGTCACGCTGCTGCTTGATGGCGTCCACGCTCGCGAGCAGCTGGTCGGCGTGCCGCAGCGCGGCCCGTGCCGCCGCCTGAGTGAGCGAGGACAGGTGGTACGGGAGGCGGACCAGCCGCAGGGCGTCCGTCAGCGTCGGGGCAGCCGCCAGGTACCCGACCCGCGCACCAGCGAGCGCGAACGCCTTGCTCATCGTGCGGGTCACGACGAGACGGTGGCGTCCGGGCAGCAGCTGGAGCGCGCTCGGCGTTCCCGGCCGTGCGAACTCGGCGTACGCCTCGTCGACCACCACGACCGCGCGGCCGGCGGCCCCGTAGGCCGCTTCCACGACGTCGAGAGGCAGCGCCGTCCCGGTCGGGTTGTTCGGCGAGCAGAGGAAGACGACGTCGGGGTCGGCGGCGCGGACCTGGGCGGCGACGTCGTCGGCCCTCAGGTCGAACCCACCCGTGTCACCACCCCGACGGCCGTCGAGCCACCGCGTGCCCGTACCGGTCGCGATGATCGGGTGCATCGAGTAGGCCGGGGTGAAGCCGAGCGCCGTACGACCGGGGCCGCCGAAGGCCTGGAGCACGTGCTGCAGCACCTCGTTGGACCCGTTGCCCGCCCAGATCTGGTCAGCGGCGAGCCCGTGCCCGAGATACGCGGCGAGATCCTCACGCAGGGCCGTGAACTCGCGGTCGGGGTACCGGTTCAGCCCTCGCACCTCGTGGGCGACCGACTGCACGATCTCGAGGGCCACCGCCTCCGGCACGTCGTAGGAGCTCTCGTTGGTGTTGAGCCGGACGGCGACGTCGAGCTGGGGCGCTCCGTACGGCGTGCGACCTCGTAGGTCGTCTCGCAACGGGAGGTCGGGGAGCCCGTCGGTACCGGCGGAGCCGCGTGTCGCGGTGTCGCGGCCGCTCATCCGGTGAACCTCACGGACACGGCGGCACCGTGCGCCGGCAGGTCCTCCGCCGCCGCGAGCGCGACGACGTGGTGGGCCACGTCCTGCAGCGCCGCCTCGTCGTACTCGACGACGTGGACGCCCCGGAGGAACGACTGGACCGAGAGCCCGCTGGAGTGGCAGGCGCAGCCAGCCGTGGGAAGGACGTGGTTGGAGCCGGCGCAGTAGTCGCCGAGCGACACGGGGGCGTACGGGCCAACGAAGACGGCGCCCGCGTTGCGCACCCGAGCCGCCACCGCAGCGGCGTCCCTCGTCTGTACCTCGAGGTGCTCGGCGGCGTAGGCGTTCACCACGACGAGCCCCGCCTCGACATCGTCCACCAGCACGATCGCCGACTGCCGGCCGGCCAGCGCCGCCCGCACGCGGTCCACGTGCTTCGTCGCCGTCACCTGGCGCTGCAGCTCGAGCCGGACGTCGTCGGCGAGCCGCTCGCTGTCCGTCACCAGGACCGAGGCGGCCAACGTGTCGTGCTCGGCCTGGCTGACCAGGTCGGCAGCCACCAGCGCCGGGTCCGCGCTGTCGTCGGCGAGGACCGCGATCTCGGTGGGGCCGGCCTCCGCGTCGATGCCGATGCGGCCCTTGAGCAGCCGCTTCGCAGCGGCCACGTAGATGTTGCCCGGCCCCGTCACCAGGTCGCACGGTGCGCACACCACCGCCCCCGCGTCCGGCCCCTCGGTCTCCCGGGCGCCGAACGCGAACATCGCCACGGCCTGCGCCCCGCCGACGGCGTAGACCTCGTCGACGCCCAGCAGCGCGCAGGCGGCGAGGATGGAGGGGTGGGGCAGGCCGGCGAACGCCGGCGGGTTCTCGCGCTGCGGCGGACTGGCGACGGCCAGTGACCCGACCCGGGCCTCCTGCGCCGGCACGACGTTCATCACGACGCTGCTCACGTACACCGCGGCGCCACCGGGCACGTAGAGGCCCACCCGGTCCACCGGGACCCACCGCTCGGTGACGGTGCCCCCTGGCACCACGGTGGTGGTGACGTCCTCGCGCCGTTGGGCCTCGTGCACCAGGCGGGCTCGCCGGATCGACTCCTCCAGCGCGGCCCGCACCACCGGGTCCAGCTGGTCCAGCGCGTCCGCCAGGGCCTGCGCGGGCACGCGCAGCCGCGGCGGGCGGACACCGTCGAGCTGCTCGCCCAGGTCGCGAAGCGCCCCGGCACCACCGGTCCGGACCTGCTCGCAGATGGGACGCACGGCCTCCATCGCGGCCTCGACGTCCATCTGCGCCCGTGGCAAGGCGTCACGCAGCTGCCACGGGTCGAGCTGGCGCCCTCGCAGGTCGAGGGTGGCGATCACCGACCGAGCGGCGGCTGGCGTGTCGGTCGAGGCGGGGCTGGGCGACAGGGTCACCCCTCAAGGATACGAAGACAGCCGTGGCGGCGGCCCGGACGACCACCGGTCGAGCGGCCGGTGAGGCCGTCAGCTCGTGCGGCGCGCACCGCCGGCGAAGAGGGCGGCGAGGAGCGCCGTGAACGAGAAGAGGAACGGTGCCACCAGCAGCACGGCCCAGGAGTGCAGCGCGAGCGGCGTCAACGGGTGCTGCGCACCGTGCGCCACCTGGTCCGCCAGGCTGTCCGGCCCGAGCAGCACGCCGGTGCGCCACGCGACGAGCCCCACGACCACGAGGGCGACCACCAGCAGCAGCGGCTCGGCGACGGCGCCGGCCCGGGCTGCGGAGGACTGCACCGACCCCGCCGAGCCGGCGCGCCAGCCGTGCACCGTCGCGGTGACCACGCCGAGCGCCCCCAGGACGACGGCGAACCAGCAGTCTTGGGCCGCCTGCAGCTCGGTGTGCCCTCGGAGGTAGACGGCCCCCTGCTCCACGTCCGCGCGGGCCATCGGCGCCAGCCACCACCACAGGACACCGCAGAGCACACCGACCACGACGACACCGAGGATCTCCAGAACCGCTCGGCTGAGCGAGCCGCGTCGGCCGGGAGGCGGCCCGCCCGCGGGCGTCAGGACAGACACCCCGGGCAGGTCCGCACTCACCCGGCCACCCTAGCGACGCGCGCGGCTCGTCGCCGGTGGCACCCGCCGGTCAGCGGGTGGACAGCCGGACGCTGAAGTCCATGGTCTTGCCGTCCTGGTGCACGGCGAGGCCGAGGGCAGACAGCGGCTTGATCTCGTCGCGCGCCTTGGCGTCCATGCCGAGCTGGTCGCCATACGTCGAGACGAGGCCGGCGATGTCGACGAACAGGGCAGTCTGGGCGCCGTCCGCGTTCGCCACGGCGTCCTTGAACCGGTCGCTCCCGCCGAGGCCCTTGCCGTCGGCGACGGCTTTGGCGTAGGCGTCGTCGGTCGCGATCACCGTGGCGTCACCGGACTTCGCGGTCGCGACCGCCGAGCCCGACGCCTGCTCCACCGCGGCGAGCAGGCGCTCGACGCTGTCCTGGGAGCCGGTGACCCGGACCGCCACCTGAGGCGTGCTGCCCTTGCCCACGGCCACCGTGAGCTGGTCGCCAACGGCCTTGACGAGGTCGTCGGGCAACGTGATGCCGTACGTCGACTCGATCGCCGAGACCTGGTCGTCGAGACCCGCCCCGAGCGCGGACGCGGTGTCGTCGAGGCGCTGCCACGCTGACGTCACCGCAGCACCGGCGTCGCCGATGCCGAGCGCCACGAGCGTGTCCTGCGGGAGCGACGCGATGTCGGCCTCGCCCTTGAGCGCCGGCAGGTCGACACCCTCGGCGTGGCCCGCGAGCTCGAGGTTGGGTCCGTCGAACCGGACGGCCGCCACGTACCGACCCTGGAGGTCGGCCGCCGAGGCGCCTGCGAGCGAACCCGCGACGCCCCCCATGCCACCGAGCAGGTCCGGAGCGGCGTCCTTGACCCGACCCAGGTCGACCCAGGCGGACAGGATGCCGTGGTCGCCGAGCGCCTCCACGTCGTGCGCGTAGCTGGAGTCGTCCGCGAGCGGCTTCTTCGCCGCGTCGGCGACTGCGGCCTTGGCCACCTTGCCGTCCTGCGCGCACACCGCGAAGCCCTCGGAGATCTCGCAGGATGCCTTGGGCATGACGGTCGGCAGCGACGCCTTCGCCTTGCCCTCGTCGGTCACGGCGAGGACGACGACGGGAACCGGCTCGTCGAGCTCGTCCGAGGCCGGCAGGACGGCGACGGCCGCCCGGCTGCCCAGCCACGGCTCGACGTCCTTCCACGAGCCCTTGACCTCGGACGAGTCGCTGATGGCGTCGAACAGCATCTTGCGCAGGTCGTCGCCGCTGCCGATCCGGGACTTCAGCTCCGGGAACTTGCGAGCGAACCGCAGCGCGTCGACCTTCTGCCCGGCGGACGGGTCGAGGTCGACGGAGACGAAGGCGAGCGCCGACGCGGGCACCACCTCGTCCGGCTGGGTGCCACCGCCGGAGAGCTGACCGACGCCGTACGCCACGCCGCCACCGATGAGCGCGACGGCGGCGACAGCGCCGGCGATGAGGCCGCGGCGTCGGCCCGACCGCGCTCTCGGCGGGGCTGACGCGTCGGCGGCGAGTGTGCTCGCCTCCCCGCTGTCGAGGTAGTCCGGCGAGCCGCTGCCGGTGGCGGGCGCGGCGTCCTGGCGAATGGGCTGGCTCGGTGCGGCGTCCGGGTGGACGTCGTCAGGCGAGTCGGTCACAGGTGTCCCCTTGGAAGTAGGTGAGCGGTGCGTCAATCGTACGGGCGTCGGTCACGCCTCGTGGTCCATCGGCACCGACTGTGACCGACTCGATATGCCACCCGGGTGGGTCTGCGGCTGCGGCTCTGCACGGCTCAGGAGGCAAGGCACCCCGGACCGAGCAGGGCCTTGAGGTCGCTGAAGAGCGCGGGACCGGCGGTGACCCGCAGGCGGTCGTCGAGCCGCATGACCGTGGCCCGACCGGACTGCGTCAGGCGCAGGTGCACCTCCGTCACGCCGGGGTGCGTGGCCAGCACGTCCTTGAGCCGCTCCGCGACCGGGGGCGTGCAGCGCGTCAGCGGCATCGCGATGACGACCGGCCCGCGCGGCCCCTCCGTGATGTCCGGGATCGTGAGCTCGGACGCGTAGAGGGTCGGCACCTCGTCCCGCCGGTTCAGCCGACCGCGCACGACGACCACGAGGTCCTCGGTGAGCATGGTCGAGACCGTCTGGTACGCCTGCGGGAAGAACAGCACCTCGATCGCGCCCTCCAGGTCCTCGACGGTGGCGATCGCCCACGGGTTGCCGTTCTTCGTCATCTTGCGCTGGAGGCCGCTGATCATGCCGGCCACGGTGACGGTGCTGCCGTCAGGTCGGCTCTCGTCGGTCAGCACGGCCGAGATCGGGCAGTCGGCGGCACCGGCGAGAACGTGCTCGATGCCGAACAGCGGGTGGTCGCTCACGTAGAGCCCCAGCATCTCGCGCTCGAACTTCAGCTTCTCCTTCTTCTCCCACTCGAGCTCGGGGATGTGAGGCAGCACGGCCAGCTGCACCGCGACGTCGTCGTCGAACCCCCCGAACAGCGAGTCCTGGCCCTGCGCCTCCTTGCGCTTCTCGTCGACCAGCGAGTCGACGTAGACCTCG
Source organism: Actinomycetales bacterium (assembly GCA_035707965.1). Lineage (GTDB taxonomy): Bacteria > Actinomycetota > Actinomycetes > Actinomycetales > Angustibacteraceae > DASSTJ01. The sequence continues at coordinate 5,151 of DASSTJ010000070.1, read as the reverse complement.
TGCACCCGGACCAGACCGGCACGCGGGTGTCCCAGCGAGTCGAAGGCGCCGGCCTTGACCAGCGACTCGATCGTGCGCTTGTTGCACACCACGGCCGGGACCTTGCGCAGGAAGTCCTCGAACGACGCGAACCGGCTGTGGCTCTCGCGAGCCGCCACGATGCCGTCGACCACGTTGTGGCCCACGTTGCGGACCGCGGCGAGGCCGAACCGGATGTCGGTGCCCACGGCGGCGAAGTTCGCCGTCGACTCGTTCACGTCGGGCGGCAGCACCTTGATGCCCATCCGCCGGCACTCGTTGAGATAGAGGGCGGACTTGTCCTTGTCGTCGCGCACGCTGGTGAGCAGCGCCGCCATGTACTCCGCCGGGTAGTTCGCCTTGAGGTACGCCGTCCAGTACGACACCAGCCCGTACGCCGCGGTGTGGGCCTTGTTGAACGCGTAGTCGGAGAACGGGACGAGGATGTCCCACAACGTCTTCACGGCGGCGTCGCTGTACCCGTTGGCCCGCATTCCCTCGCTGAAGGGCACGAACTCGGCGTCGAGCACCTCCTTCTTCTTCTTGCCCATGGCGCGCCGCAGCAGGTCCGCCTTGCCGAGCGAGTAGCCGGCGACCTTCTGCGCGATCTGCTGCACCTGCTCCTGGTAGACGATGAGGCCCTGCGTCATCGACAGGATGGGCTCGAGGGCCTCGGCGAGCTCGGGGTGGATCGGGACGATCTCCTGCTTGCCGGTCTTGCGGAGGGCGTAATTCGTGTGCGAGTTCGCTCCCATCGGGCCCGGCCGGTAGAGCGCGAGGGCGGCCGAGATGTCCTCGAAGTTGTCCGGCTGCATCTGGCGCAGCAGGGTGCGCATGCCGCCACCGTCGAGCTGGAAGACGCCGAGCGTGTCGCCACGGGCCAGCAGGTCGAACGTGGCGGGATCGGTCATGTCCTTGGACAGGGCGTCGAGGTCGAGCTCGACGTCGCGGTTGACCCGCACGTTCGCGACCGCGTCGTCCAGGATGGTGAGGTTGCGCAGACCCAGGAAGTCCATCTTCACCAGGCCGAGGGCCTCGCAGCTCGGGTAGTCGAACTGGGTGATGATCTGGCCGTCCTGCTCGCGCCGCATGATCGGCACGAGGTCGATGAGCGGCTCGCTCGACATGATCACGCCGGCCGCGTGCACGCCCCACTGCCGCTTCAGGCCCTCGAGCCCCCGGGCCGTCTTGACGACCTCACGCGCGTCGGGGTCGGCGTCGTGCAGGGCGCGGAACTCTCCCGCCTCCGAGTAGCGCTTGTGCGCTGGGTCGAAGATGCCGGAGAGCGGGATGTCCTTGCCCATGACGGCCGGCGGCATCGCCTTGGTGAGCTTCTCGCCCATGGCGAAGGGGAAGCCCATGACCCTGGACGCGTCCTTGAGTGCCTGCTTGGCCTTGATCGTGCCGTAGGTGACGATCTGCGCGACACGGTCCTCGCCGTACTTCTCGGTGACGTACCGGATGACCTCGCCCCGCCGGCGCTCGTCGAAGTCGACGTCGAAGTCGGGCATCGACGGACGCTCGGGGTTGAGGAAGCGCTCGAAGATCAGGCCGTGCGGGACGGGGTCGAGGTCGGTGATGCCCATGGCGTACGCGGCCATGGAGCCGGCACCGGAGCCACGGCCAGGACCGACCCGGATGCCGTTGCCCTTGGCCCAGTTGATGAAGTCGGCGACGACGAGGAAGTAGCCCGGGTACCCCTTGCCCGAGATCACCTCGATCTCGTAGGCCGCCTGCTTGCTGGCGTAGTCGGGGACACCCTGGGGGTAGCGGCGGTGCAGCCCCCGCTCCACCTCCTTGACGAACCAGGACTCCTCGTTCTCGCCCGGGGGGCAACCGAAGCGCGGCATGTAGCGCCCCTCACCCTCCGAGAAGGTGACCTCGCAGCGCTCGGCGATTGCCAGCGTGTTGTCGCAGGCCTCGGGCAGCTCGCGCCACGTGTGGCGCATCTCGGCCGCGCTCTTGAGGAAGAAGTCGTCGGCGTCGAACTTGAACCGGTTGGGGTCGGCGAGCGTCGAGCCGGACTGGACGCAGAGCAGCGCCGCGTGCGCCTTCGCGTCCTCGGCACGCGTGTAGTGCAGGTCGTTCGTCGCCACCAGCGGCAGGTTCAGGTCCTTGGCCAGCCGCAGCAGGTCGCGCTGCACCTGACGCTCGATCCCGAGCCCGTGGTCCATGAGCTCGCAGTAGAAGTTCTCCGCCCCGAACAGGTCGCGCAGCTCGGCGGCGGCCTGGCGCGCCTGCTCGTACTGACCGAGGCGGATCCGGGTCTGGATCTCGCCAGACGGGCATCCCGTGGTGGCGATCAGGCCGTCCGCGTACGTGGTCAGCAGCTCGCGGTCCATGCGGGGCTTGAAGTAGTGCCCCTCGAGGCTGGCGAGCGAAGCGAGCCGGAAGAGGTTGTGCATGCCACCGGTAGTGCGGGCCAGCAGCGTCATGTGCGTGAACGCGCCACCGCCGGAGACGTCGTCACGGCCCCCGTCCCCCCACTTCACCCGGCTGCGGTCGAACCTGCTGGTGCCGGGAGTGACGTAGGCCTCGAGGCCGATGATCGGCTTGATGCCGTGGCGACGGCCGGCCTTCCAGAACTCGTAGGCGCCGAAGACGTAGCCGTGGTCGGTGGTCGCGATGGCCGGCATGCCCTGGCGCGCCGCCTCGCTCATCAGGTCGTCGACCCTCGCCGCACCGTCGAGCATGGAGTACTCGGTGTGCACGTGGAGGTGCACGAACGACGGTGCCCCTCCGGCAGTGGCGGACGTGCCAGGAGGGGTCGAGCTGGAGGGCATGGGAAGGAGTCTAGGTCGCCGCCAGGACAGTCGCCGGGAGCCGGCTCGACGGTCCAGATCGGACGGCGTGTCGGCGTGATCGACACCCGCGCCAGCCGTCCTTCACCCTTCGGCGATGAGGTCCAGAGCGTGCTGCAGGTCGGCCGGGTAGGGGCTCGACAGCTCCAGGCGGTGGCCGGTGCCCGGGTGCTCGAACGCGAGACGGACGGCGTGGAGCCACTGCCGCTGCAGACCGACGCGCTGCGCGAGGACGGGGTCGGCGCCGTAGGTGAGGTCGCCCACGCAGGGGTGCCGCAGCGCCGAGAAGTGGACGCGGATCTGGTGGGTGCGGCCGGTCTCGAGGTGGATCTCGAGCAACGACGCCGATCGGAAGGCCTCGACGACCTCGTAGTGGGTGATGCTCGGCTTCCCGCCCGCGACGACCGCCCAGCGGTAGTCGCGCGAGGGGTGACGGCCCACCGGCGCGTCGATCGTGCCCTCGACGGGGTCCGGCAGGCCCTGCACCAGGGCGTGGTACGTCTTGTCGACGGTGCGCTCCTTGAACGCCCGTTTGAGCGCGGAGTACGCCCGCTCCGACTTCGCGACCACCATCAGCCCTGACGTGCCGACGTCCAGCCGGTGCACGATGCCCTGCCGCTCGGCGGCGCCGGAGGTGGCGATCGTGTAACCGGCGGCGGCTAGCCCGCCCAGCACGGTCGGCCCGGACCAGCCAGGACTGGGATGGGCAGCGACCCCGACGGGCTTGTCGACGACCACCAGGTCGTCGTCGTCGTGGACGACCCGTAAGCCGGCGACCTCCTGCGGCACGACCGTCGTCGGCGCGGTGCGCACGGGGGGCAGGTCCACCTCGAGCCAGGACCCCGCCGCGACGCGGTCGGACTTGCCCACCGTCGCCCCGTCGAGGGTGACCCCACCCGAGACGGCCAGCTCCGCGGCCTTGGTCCGCGACAGGCCGAACAGCCGCGCCAGCGCCGCGTCGACCCGCTCGCCCTCGAGGCCGTCCGGGACCGGGAGCGAACGCCGGTCACTCACCGTCGGCCCCGTCGCTCCGCTCGACACCGTCGACGTCGTCGACACCGTCGACACCGTCGACGTCGTCGTCGCCCGGCTCACGGCGAGCGGCCCGGCCGTCGAGCCCGACGCCACGAAGCGCCTGCACGGCCACAGCGGCTGCCGCGACGACGATCGCGATGTCGGCCACGTTACCGATGAACAGGCCCCCGTAGTCGATGAAGTCGACGACGTGCCCACGGGCGAAGCCGGGCGATCGCAGCACGCGGTCGGTCAGGTTGCCGAGCGCACCGCCGAGCAGCAGGCCGAGCGTGACGGACCATCCGGCGCTGCCGAGCCGGCGCGCCGACCGCACCACGACGACCACCACGACGAGAGCGACGACCGTGAGCACCCAGGTGACGCCGGTAGCCATGGAGAACGCCGCTCCGGCGTTGCGGATGAGCTGCAACCCGAGGACGTCGCCGAGCAGCGGGTGCTGCTCTCCCGGCGTGAGCCGCGCCACGGCCAGCGCCTTGGTCAGCTGGTCCAGCGCGTAGACGCAGGCGGCGACGAGCGCCAACAGGACGAGAAGCCCCCGACGGGCAGGCACGAACCGGGTGACGTCGTTCAGCGACGTTCCTGACGTTGTTTGCATGTCACGCACAGGGTCGCACGCGGGAAGACCTGCAGGCGAAGCTTGCCGATCGGGTTGCCGCAGGACTCGCAGACACCGTACGTGCCGTCGGCGATCCGGGCGAGGGCACGTTCGCTCTGCTGCAGCATCTCGCGGCTGTTGTTCGCGAGCTGGATCTCCTGCTCGCGCTCGAAGGTCTTGGCGCCGGCGTCGGCCTGGTCGTCGCCCGCACCGTCGCCGGAGTCACGCAGCAGGTCCTGCAGGCCGGACTCCGCCTGGGAGATCTCGCCACCCAGCCGGTCGACCTCCGCCTCGAGGGCCGCACGCACCTCGTCGAGCTCTGCCGCCGTCCACGGCGACTCGTCCTCACGCACCCGCAGTGACGCCGCGGAGGCGCGGGACGCGCCGCTGGCGGCCGGCTTCCTCGTCGTCGACCGGGTAGCGGCCGGCTGCGCGGTGGTGCTCGTCGTCGCTGACGCCTTCGCCGCGTTCTCTCTCGTCGCGGCCTTCTTCGTCGCGGCCTTCTTCGCCACGGGAGTTGTCGTCGCGGCCTTCTTCGTCGCGGCCTTCTTCGCCACGGCAGTTGTCGTCGCGGCCTTCTTCGTCGCGGCCTTCTTCGTCGCGGCCGTCTTCGCCGGTGCCGTCGCGGCCGTCTTCGCCGGTGCCGTCGCAGCCTTCTTCGTCGCGGCCGTCTTCGCCGGTGCCGTCGCAGCCTTCTTCGTC
>DASSTJ010000069.1:0-72299 GCA_035707965.1 Actinomycetales bacterium | reverse complement strand
GACGTGGGTGAAGCCGGCCTCGACCAGGTACTCCGTGAGCTGCTCGGCGAGCTGCCGGTAGTCCAGCCCTTCGCGCCACGAGCCGAGGTGCACCTCGTAGGTGCTCATCGGGCTGCTGTGCGGGTCGGACGACGCCCGCTGAGCCATCCACGCGTCGTCCGCCCAGGTGTGGTGCGAGGCAGTGACGACGGACGCCGTGGCCGGCGGCGCCTCGGTGGCGCGCGCCATCGGGTCGGCCTTCTGGCGGCGGACGCCGTCCGACCCCAGGATCTCGAACTTGTAGCGGCTGCCCTCGCCGACGTCGGGCACGAAGAGCTCCCAGACGCCGGTGGACCCCAGGGCGCGCATGGGGTGCGCGACGCCGTCCCAGTGGTTGAAGTCCCCGACGACCCGGATCGCGCGCGCGTGCGGCGCCCAGACGGCGAACGAGGTGCCGACGACCTCGCCCATCTGGCCCGGGTACGTGCGGAGGTGCGCGCCCAGCACCGTCCACAGCTGCTCGTGCCGACCTTCGCCGATGAGGTGCAGGTCGACGTCGCCCACGGTCGGCAGGAAGCGGTACGGGTCGTCGACGCGCACCGGCTCGTGGTCGCCGTAGCGGACGTCGAGCCGGTAGTCCGGCACGTCCTCGGTGTCCACCACGCCGACCCAGACGCCTTCGTGCTCGTGCTCCAGCGGTGTGCGCTCGCCGGACGGCAGCACGACGTCCACGGCGTCGGCCCAGGGCCGCATCGTGCGGATCGTCACCGCGCCGCCGTGGCGGTGCGCTCCCAGCACGTCGTGGGGGAGCGCGTGCGTCCCCTGGGCCACTTGCTCCAGGTCGTGGGCAGGGAGTGGTCGAGGCGCGTGAGTGGTCCTGGCCGGGGGTTCGGTCATGGGCGACAGTCTTCCGTCCTGGTCGGGGCGTGCAACACGTCGGCGCCGCTCAGCTCAGCACCCGGTCCACGGCGTGGAGGGGGACCTCCAGCCACTGCGGGCGGTTGCGGGTCTCGTAGACCACCTCGTAGAGCGCCTTGTCGAGCTCGAGGGCGGACAGCAGCGCCGCGTGCCGGCCGGGTTCGTCACCGCCGGCCGCCGCGTAGCCCGCGCAGAACGCGTCCCGGGCCGCGCCCGCCCACCGGCCGGACGCCGCCACGACGTCGGGGTCGAGCTGGCCGACCGTGCTGAACCGCGCCGCGTAGTCGAAGGAGCGCAGCATGCCGGCGACGTCCCGCAGGGTGAGGTCGTGGCGGGTGCGCTCCGTCAGCGGTCGCAGCGGCTCGCCCTCGAAGTCCAGCAGGATCCAGCCGCGCGCGGGGGAGTGCAGCACCTGACCGAGGTGGAGGTCGCCGTGGACGCGCTGCAGGTCCGGCAGCCGCGCCAGGTCGCCGATCCGGTCGCAGTACCTGCGCAGCGCGTCGCGGTACCGCTCCAGGGAGGGAGCGGACGCCAGCGCCCAGTCGACGCGCGACCGCAGCCCGTCGAGGAGACGCTGCCGTTCGTCGTCCGACATCGCGGTGCGACCGAAGGCGTCAGCCAGCGCCAGGTGCACCTCGGCGGTGGCGGCACCGATCTGACGTGCTCGCTCGTCGAAGGGCGCGCCGGTCTCGGCGGCGGCGACGGCTTCCCGCCAGGCGTCCTGGCTGCCGCCCAGGAACTCCACCGCGACGGCCAGGTGCCCCGTGACCTGCTCACCACTGCGCCCCGTCCACGACCCCGAGGACCAGCCGCGCACGGCGGCGACCCGGTCGCAGCCGCCGGCGGCGAGCGCGGCCGTCACCTCGACGTCCGGGTTGGCCCCCGGGTGCAGGGTCCGGAAGACCTTGACGATCGTGGCGTCCGGGTGATCCGCGCCCACGACGATGCTCGTGTTCGACTGCTCCCCGCTCAGCACGCGGGCCGGGGTGCCGGACGGCGGCAGCCGGGCGCCAGGGGGCGTCTGCAGCGAGTGCAGCAGCGCCGACACGTACGCCGGGTCGTGCGGGCCGTCGTAGACCCACCGGTGCCCGGCTGCGCCGTCCAGCTCGCCGACCTCCGCGGCGTCGGCACCGCCGAGGGGCTCACTGCGGTACGTGAGCGGCACCTGGACGACGTCGAGCCGGTCGCCCGAGTCGAGGCCGACGACGAGCACCTCCACGTCCGTCCCGGCGTGGGCGCCGGAGACCTGCTGCAGGGGTGCGGCACCGAGCAGCACCAGGCCGACGCCGCGGCCCTTGGCGGGGTACCAGCGCTGACGGGGCATCCAGACCGCCAGCAGGTGCTGCAGGCCAGGGTCCAACGGATCGCCGGACGACCTCATGTCGTCCGCCGCGCCGACGTCACGTCGTGCCCTCAGGGTCGACCCGTAGCCAGAAGAAGTCCCGCGACCCGAGCGAGAGCGAGAGCCGGCCGTCGTCGCCCACGGGCGGGAAGCCGCTGCCGCCGAACAGGTCGACCAGGCCGCGGCTGGCGTGGTCGTCGAGGCGCAGGGTGGTCGCCTGCGGCGTCTGGGCCAGGTTGCTCACGCACAGCACCGTCTCGGGCGCGTCGGTGCCGGCGTCCTCCAGGTCGAGGACGCGCAGGAAGGCGAGGATCGCCGGGTTGTCGGTCTCGACGTTCACGTAGCGGCCGAGGCCGAAGACCGGGTGACGGCGGCGCAGGGCGAGCATGCCCCGGGTCCAGTGCAGCAGCGACGACCTCGACGCGAGCTGCACCTCGACGTTGGCGCTGCCGTAGTGGTTGACCAGCGACTGCACGACGGGCAGGTACAGCTTGCCGGGGTCGGCCGTGGAGAAGCCGGCGTTGCGGTCTGGCGTCCACTGCATCGGCGTGCGGACGGCGTCGCGGTCGGCCAGCCAGATGTTGTCGCCCATGCCGATCTCGTCGCCGTAGTACAGGCACGGGCTGCCCGGCAGCGACAGCAGCAGGGCGTTGATGAGCTCGATCTCGGCCCTCGAGTTGTCCAGGAGCGTCGCGAGGCGGCGCCTGATGCCGATGTTCGCGCGCATGCGCGGGTCGGGCGCGTACCAGCCGTACATGGCGGCGCGCTCCTCCGTCGTGACCATCTCCAGGGTGAGCTCGTCGTGGTTGCGGAGGAACGTGCCCCACTGGCCGTGCTTGGGCAGGTCCGGCGTCGCGCGCAGGATCTCGACGATGGGCAGCGCGGACTCCTCGCGCATGGCGTAGAAGATGCGCGGCATCACCGGGAAGTGGAAGGCCATGTGGCACTCCGGCTCGTCGTCCGTGCCGAAGTACGGGACGACGTCCTGCGGCCACTGGTTGGCCTCGGCCAGCATGATGCGCCCGGGGAACTCCGCGTCGACCATGGCGCGCAGCCGGCGCAGGAACTCGTGCGTCGCCGGCAGGTTCTCGCAGTTCGTCCCCTCCTCCTCGAAGAGGTAGGGGACGGCGTCGAGGCGGAAGCCGTCGACGCCGATCGCCATCCAGAAGCGCACGGTGTCGAACATCGCCTCCTGCACGGCCGGGTTCTCGAAGTTCAGGTCCGGCTGGTGGCTGAAGAAACGGTGCCAGAAGTACTGGCGACGGACGGGGTCGAACGTCCAGTTGCTCGTCTCGGTGTCGACGAAGATGATGCGGGCGTCGGCGTACTTGTCGTCGGTGTCGCTCCAGACGTAGAAGTCGCCGTAGGGGCCGGTCGGGTCGGAGCGGCTGGCCTGGAACCACGGGTGCTGGTCGCTCGTGTGGTTCATCACCAGGTCGAGGATCACCCGGAGCCCGCGGGCGTGCGCCTGGCTGACCAGCTCGGTGACCTCGGGCATCGTGCCGAACTCCGGCAGCACCGAGCAGTAGTCGGAGATGTCGTAGCCGCCGTCGCGCAGCGGCGAGGCGTAGAAGGGCGGCAGCCAGAGGCAGTCGACTCCGAGCCACTGCAGGTAGTCGAGGCGGCTGATCAGCCCGGTGAAGTCACCCGACCCGGAGCCGTTCGAGTCGCTGAAGGCGCGGACGAGCACCTCGTAGAAGACGGCCTTCTTGTGCCAGAGAGGGTCGTTGGTGAGTCCGGGCGCGGTGAGGTTGAGCCCTTCCACTCAGCTCCCCCTCACGTGGACGACGTGCACCGGCTCGACGTGCGGATCCAGGCGCACGTAGACGTTCTCGGACCACCGCCAGGACTGTCCCGTGACGAGGTCGTGGGCACTGAAGGCATCGTGCCAGCCCATGCCGAGGGCGGGCATGTCCAGGTGCATCGTCGTCTCGCGCACGCCGTGCGGGTCGAGGTTCGCGACGACGATGACGAGGTCGTCCCGGCCGGTCGGGGACTGCTCGGCCGTGAGCCGCTTGCTGAAGCACAGCACCGCGTCGTCCCGTGTCTCGTGGAACGTGATGTTGCGCAGGCGCTGGAGCGCAGGGTGCGCCCGGCGGATCTCGTTGAGCCGGGTGAGCCACGGCGCGAGGCTGCGGCCCTCGGCGAGCGCCCCCGCCCAGTCGCGGGGCCGGTACTCGTACTTCTCGTTGTCGATCTGCTCCTCGACCCCGGGCCGCGGCACGTTCTCGACCAGCTCGTAGCCCGAGTAGATCCCCCAGCTCGGCACCATGGTGGCCGCCAGCGCGGCGCGCAGCCGGAACGCCGGCTCCCCGCCGTACTGCATGTACGGCGTGAGGATGTCGTGGGTGGTCGGCCAGAAGCTGGGCCGCATGTAGTCGGCCGACTCGCCCGAGAGCTCGCAGAGGTACTCGGTGAGCTCCTCCTTCGTGTTGCGCCACGTGAAGTACGTGTACGACTGGTGGAAGCCGACCTTCGCCAGCGTGTGCATCATCGGCGGCCGGGTGAAGGCCTCGGCGAGGAAGAGGACCTCCGGGTGGTCGGCGTTGACCTGCGCGATCAGCCACTCCCAGAACTCCACCGGCTTGGTGTGCGGGTTGTCGACGCGGAAGATCGTCACGCCGTGCGCCACCCAGAGCAGCACGATCCGCAGCACCTCGGCGTAGATGCCCTCGGGGTCGTTGTCGAAGTTCAGCGGGTAGATGTCCTGGTACTTCTTCGGCGGGTTCTCGGCATAGGCGATGGTGCCGTCGGCGCGGGTCGTGAACCACTCCGGGTGCTCGGTCACCCACGGGTGGTCGGGGGACGCCTGGAGCGCGAGGTCGAGCGCCACCTCGAGCCCCAGCTCGCGCGCGTGGGCCGTGAACGCGTCGAAGTCCGCGAACGTGCCGAGCTGGGGCTCGATGGCGTCATGCCCCCCGGCGGCCGAGCCGATGCCGTACGGCGAGCCCGGGTCGCTCGGGTGCGGGTCGAGCGTGTTGTTGCGGCCCTTGCGGTTCGTGTGGCCGATGGGATGCACCGGCGTCAGGTAGGCCACGTCGAAGCCCATGGCGGCGATGTCGTCGAGCCGACGAGCAGCGGTGCGCAGCGTGCCGGACGTCCACACGCCGGTGCTCTCGTCGTAGGTGGCGCCCTCGGAGCGCGGGAAGAACTCGTACCAGGCCGACACCAGCGCGCGCTCGCGCTGCACCCGGAGCACGTGGTCGACGCTGCTCGTGACCATCTCACGCACCGGCTGGGCGGCCAGGGCCGCGTGCACGGCGGACGACGTGCCTGCGGCGAGCCGGGCCTGAGCGGGCCGGTCGGTGTCGCGCAGCCCCTGCGCGGCTGCCCGGAGGGCGCTGACGTCGTCCGGGGTGCGGTCGCGTTCGCCGGCGGCCCTCTCGAGCAGGAGCGCGCCCTCGAGCAGCATGAGCTCGGTGTCGACGTCCGCCTCCACCTTGAGGACGGCGTCGTGCTCCCACGTCCCGTACGGGTCGGACCAGCCCTCGACGCGGAACGTCCAGTCCCCCTCGGCGTCCGGCACGACGTCCGCGCCCCAGCGGTCGAGACCCGGCTCGAGCAGGCGCATGCGCACCCGGGTCCGCTCGCACCCGGACGGGTCCACCAGCACCGCGGTCGCCGCGACCGCGTCGTGCCCCTCGCGGAAGACCGTCGCTCGGACGGGCACCGCCTCCCCGACCACGCAGCGGGCGGGCCACCTGCCGCCGTCGACGACCGGAGTCACGTCGAGCACGGGGATGCGCCCGAGGGGCTGATGATGGCTCACCGACCCGACGCTACCGAGAGAGGGGCGGGGACCGCACACGATGGCCTCCCCGCCTGAAAGTTCTTGCCAAACGTTGCAAGAAGTTGACCAACCGAGGCGGTGCTCCCCGGAGCCGGCTACTACGCTGCCCCGGGTGAGAGCAATCCGACGCTTCAGCGTGCGCACCGTCCTGCCCCAGCCGATCGAGGCGCTGGGCGAGCTGGCCAGCAACCTGCGCTGGTCCTGGCACCGGCCCACCAGCGACCTCTTCGCGAGCCTGGACGAGGACCGGTGGCGCCGGGTCAAGCACGACCCGGTGGCCCTGCTGGGTGACCTGTCCACCGACCAGCTGCAGGCGCTCGCGGACGATCCCGGCTTCGTGCAGCGCGTGCTGGACGCCGAGCAGGACCTGCAGCGGTACCTGACCGAGCCCCGCTGGTACCAGCAGTACGCGCAGGGTGAGGGCGGCGCCGGCGTGCCGTCGTCCATCGCCTACTTCTCGGCCGAGTTCGGCATCACGGCGGCACTGCCCCAGTACTCGGGTGGCCTGGGCATCCTGGCCGGCGACCACCTCAAGGCGGCCTCCGACCTCGGCGTGCCCGTCGTCGGGGTCGGGCTCTTCTACAAGACCGGCTACTTCAAGCAGTCCCTCACGCGCGAGGGGTGGCAGCAGGAGACGTACCCGGTGCTCGACCCCGACGGCCTGCCGCTCGCGCTGCTGCGTGAGCAGGACGGCACGCCGTGCGAGGTCGTCGTGGGGCTGCCCGGTGGTCGACGGCTCGTCGCCCACGTCTGGAAGGCGCAGGTCGGCCGGGTGCCGCTGCTGCTGCTCGACTCCGACGTGCAGGCCAACGACGAATCGGCCCGGGGCATCACGGACCGCCTCTACGGCGGCAGCGGCGAGCACCGGCTGCAACAGGAGATGCTGCTCGGCATCGGCGGCGTCCGGGCGCTACGCCTCTGGGCACGCCTCACCGGGGCGCCGGCCCCCGACGTCTACCACGCGAACGAGGGGCACGCCGGCTTCGGCGGGCTCGAGCGCATCCGCGAGCTGGTCAGCGGGGCCGGTCTGACCTTCGACGAGGCCCTCGAGGCCGTGCGCGCGGCCACGGTGTTCACCACGCACACGCCCGTGCCGGCGGGGATCGACCGGTTCGGCGCCGACCAGATCAGCACGTACTTCGGCGGCGACAACGCCGTTCCCGAGCTACCGGTCGAGCGCATCCTCGCGCTCGGCGCCGAGGACTTCCCCGGGGGTGAGGCCGGGGTCTTCAACATGGCTGTCATGGGCCTGCGCCTCGCTCAGCGCGCCAACGGGGTCTCGCAGCTGCACGGCGACGTGAGCCGCGGGATGTTCGACGGCCTCTGGCCGGGCTTCGACGACCGCGAGGTGCCGATCACGTCGATCACCAACGGCGTCCACGCGCCGACCTGGGTCGACCGGCGGGTCTACGAGGTGGCGCAGACCTACCTGGGCACCCAGAACGTGGACGCGGAGGGGGCCTGGGACCGCGTGGACCAGGTGCCGGGCGACGTGATCTTCGGCACGCGCCGCGCGATGCGCGAGCAGCTGGTGACCGAGGCGCGGCGCCGGCTGCGCTCCGCGTGGCTGAAGCGCGGTGCCAGTCAGGCCGAGCTCGGCTGGGTCGACTCCGTCCTCGACCCGGACGTGCTGACCATCGGCTTCGCCCGCCGCGTGCCGACCTACAAGCGGCTCACCCTGATGCTGCGGGACGCCGACCGGCTGCGCTCGCTCCTCCTCGACCCGGACCGGCCGGTCCAGCTCGTGATCGCGGGCAAGTCCCACCCGGCTGACGACCGGGGCAAGTCGCTCATCCAGCAGATGGTGCGGTTCTCGGACGACCCGGTGGTGCGCCACCGCATCGTCTTCCTGCCGAACTACGACATCGCCATGGCGCAGTACCTCTACCCCGGGTGCGACGTGTGGCTGAACAACCCGCTGCGCCCTTTCGAGGCGTGCGGCACGTCCGGCATGAAGTCGGCGCTCAACGGCGGCCTCAACCTGTCGATCCTCGACGGCTGGTGGGACGAGTGGTTCGACGGCGAGAACGGCTGGGCCATCCCGACCGCGGACGGCGTGGAGGACCCGGAGCGGCGCGACGACCTCGAGGCGGCGGCCCTCTACGACCTCATCGAGCACCAGGTCGCGCCGCGCTTCTACGACCGCGACGAGCAGTCCGGCCTTCCGCACCGCTGGCTCGAGATGGTGCGCCACACCCTCTCGTCGCTCGGCCCGAAGGTGCAGGCGACGCGCATGGTGACCGACTACGTGCAGCAGCTGTACGTGCCCGCGGCCCGGGCCGGCTGGGCGATGGATGGCGAGGGCTACCCGGGCGCCCGCGACCTCGCCGAGTGGAAGGGCCGCATGCGGACGGCCTGGCCGTCCCTGCGCGTGGACCACGTGGAGTCGTCGGGCATCGGCGACTCGCCGCAGATCGGCGACGTGCTCTCGGTGCGCGCCTACGTCTACCTCGACGGCATCGGGCCGGACGACGTCCAGGTGCAGCTCGTGCACGGGCGCGTGTCGGACGCCGACATGCTGGCCGACACGGCCTCGGTGCCGTTGCAGCACGTGGAGAGGTACGACGGCGGGCAGCACCGGTTCGAGGGGGAGGTGCGGCTCGCGCGTACGGGCGCGTTCGGCTACACCGTGCGCGTGCTGCCGCGGCACCAGGGGCTCGCGAGCGGCGCGGAGCTCGGCCTGGTGACGAACGCCAGCACCTGAGCCGAGTCCGGTATGTCGGCTTAACGGGTTCAGTACACTGGGCGGTCCTGCGGAGCCCTCGACGATGGACGGAGCCGGTCGTGACCGCTGCTGGTGAGCCGGAGGACGCGCCGCCGCGGCCGGCGCGGCGCGCCCCCGCCCGGCGCGCGGCTGCGCCGACGCGCACGACGATGGCCGACATCGCGCGGCGGCTCGGGATCTCCAAGGCCGCCGTCTCCTACGCGCTCAACGGTCAGCCCGGCGTGGCGGCGGCCACTCGTCAGCAGGTGCTCGACGTCGCCGCCGAGCTCGGCTGGTACCCGAGCAGCAGCGCCAGGGCGCTGTCGGGGTCCGAGACCGGTGTGGTCGGCCTCGTGCTCTCCCGTCCGCCCGACCTGCTCACCATCGAGACCTTCTTCATGCGGTTCCTCGCCGGCGTCGAGAAGGTGCTGGCCGAACGCGGGTCCAGCCTGCTGCTGCGGGTCATCGGCGAGCACCCGGACGCCGAGGCTCAGACCTACGAGCGCTGGTGGGGGGAGCGGCGCATCGACGGCGTGATCCTCGTCGACGAGCGGTACCAAGACCTGAGGCTGCCCGTCATCGAGCGGCTCGGGGTGCCGGCCGTGCTGTGCGGGGGACCGGTGCGTGGCAGCACGCTCCCCTGCCTGTGGACCGACCACGCAGCGGACGCCGCGACCGTGGCCGAGCACCTCGTCGGCCTGGGCCACCGCCGCATCGCCCACGTCAGCGGGCCCACCCGGTTCGTGCACGAACGGGCCCGGCGTCGCGGCCTGAAGCGCGCGGTGACAGCACTCGGTGCGTCCCTCCAGGTGCGCGAGTGCGAGTACACGGGCCCGCAGGCCTCGGAGGTGACGCGCGAGCTGCTGAGCCGGTCGGACGCACCGACCGCCATCGTCTTCGGCAGCGACGTGATGGCGCTCGCCGGGCTGGCGGCGGCAGCCGAGCGCGGCGTCGCTGTGCCTGGCCGGCTCTCGGTCGTCAGCTGGGACGACTCGCACCTCACGACGCTCGTGCACCCCGCGGTGACGGCGCTGTGGCGTGACACCCCGGCCTACGGAGCACTGGCCGCCAGCATCCTCCTCGACCTCGTCGAGGGCCGGCACCGCGGCTCGACGCAGATGACGCCGTCGACGCTGATGGTGCGCGAGACGACCGGCCCGGTGACCGCGGGGGAGCCGAGCACCTGACCTCCGCCTGGGAGCCTCGTCAGGACAATATCAGAGATAACGGTTCGGTAACGGCATCCTGACAACTGAACCGGGTAAGTGATGCAATGCACATCCGGGCGATTGATGCGCACTCGCCACCGGACAGTCAGGAGTCACGATGAAGACTCGTCTGCTCGCCGCCACCGTCGCGGTGGCCACCGTCACGCTGACGGCAGCCTGCGGAGGGGGTGGCAGCTCAGGCGGGTCGTCCAACGGCGGGTCCGGCTCGACCACCCTCACCTACTGGGCCAGCAACCAGGGCACGAGCCTGCAGAACGACAAGGACGTGCTCGGTCCCGAGCTCGCCAAGTTCGAGAAGCAGACCGGCGTCCACGTCGACCTCGAGGTCATCGGATGGCCGGACCTCCTCAACAAGATCCTCGCCGCCACCACCAGCGGTCAGGGTCCCGACGTCCTCAACATCGGCAACACGTGGGCCGCGTCGCTGCAGGCGACCGGCGCCTTCATGCCCTACGACGACGCCGCCCTGAACGCCATCGGGGGCAAGGACAAGTTCGTCGAGACGGCCTTCGCCACCGGCGGCGCGCCCGGCAAGACGCCGACGTCCGTCCCGCTCTACGGCCTGGTCTACGGCCTCTACTACAACAAGAAGATGTTCTCGGACGCCGGGCTGCAGCCGCCGACGACGTGGCAGGACCTGGTCACGGACGCGAAGAAGCTCACTGACCCTTCCAAGGGCGTGTACGGCATGGCCATGGAGGGCGGCAGCTACACCGAGAGCGTGCACTTCGCGTTCATCTTCGGTCGGCAGAACGGCGGGCAGCCGTTCGACGACAGCGGCAAGGCGACGTTCACGACCCCGGGCATGGTCGCGGGCGTCAAGCAGTACGTCGACCTCATGGGCGCCGACAAGGTGGTCAACCCGTCGTCCGTCCAGTACAAGAACGGCCCGGAGGCGCCGGGTGACTTCGCGAAGGGCAAGGCCGCGATGCTCATGAGCCAGAACAACGCGGACAACACCCTGCAGGCGGACGGCATGACGCCTGACCAGTACGGCGTCGTCGCCATCCCGGCGCCGAGCCCCCTACCCCCGGGCGGCAAGGACGTCGCCAGCTTCGTCGCCGGCATCAACATCTCGATCTTCAAGAACACGAAGAACAAGGACGCCGCGCTGAAGTTCGTGAAGTTCATGACCAGCAAGGAGGAGCAGGCCATCCTCGACAAGCCGTTCACGGCGTTGCCGGTCGTGAAGGGCGGCGAGGTGAACTTCACGAGCAACAAGGACGAGGCCGACACGTTCGCGCAGATCCTGGCGACGAAGGCCGAGCCGCTGCCGCTCATCCCCGCGGAGTCGGCATTCGAGACGAACGTCGGCAACGCGGTCAACGGGCTGCTGGCGCAGGCCGCGACCGGGAAGCCGGTGTCGGACGCCGACATCAAGGCCGCGCTGACCGAGGCGCAGGACAAGATGGCCGCCGCAGGCAGCTGACGGTCCCTGGACGCCGCCCCCGGCCCGCGCCGCCTCGCGGGCCGGGTGGCGGCCCGGAGCGAGGAGGGACGTGTGAGCGTGACCAGCATCCAGGTGCCGGTCGAGGAGGCCGCGCGCAGCAGCCGACCGGCCCGCCGTCGTCCCCGTCTGTCGTGGCAGCGCGCGACGCCGTACCTGCTCGTCCTGCCGGCCATCCTGCTCGAGCTGCTGATCCACATCGTGCCGATGCTCGTCGGCATCTGGATGAGCTTCATCCGGCTGACGCAGTTCTTCATCGCCAACTGGTCGGCCGCGCCATACGCGGGCCTCGGCAACTACAAGGTGGCCCTGGACCTCAGCGGGCCGATCGGCAAGGGCTTGCTGCACTCGTTCACCGTCACGTGCGTGTACACGGTCCTCGTCGTCGGCTTCTCCTGGCTTCTCGGCATGTCAGCCGCGCTGGTCCTGCAGCAGAGCTTTCGGGGTCGCGGCTTCCTGCGCACGCTGTTCCTGGTGCCGTACGCGCTGCCGATCTACGCCGGCGTCATCACCTGGAGCTTCATGCTCCAGCGTGACAACGGGCTCTTCAACCACCTGCTCGTCGAGAACCTGCACCTGCTGGACAACCCGCCGTTCTGGCTGATCGGCAACAACGCGTTCGTCTCGACCGCGGTCGTCGCCCTCTGGCGCTCCTGGCCGTTCGCGTTCCTCATGATCATGGCCGGCATGCAGTCGATCCCGGACGAGATCTACCAGGCTGCCGCGGTGGACGGCGCCGGCATCTGGCAGCAGGCGCGGTACATCACCCTCGGGCTGCTGCGTCCGGTCAACCGGGTCCTCGTCCTCATGCTGTTCCTGTGGACGTTCAACGACTTCAACACGCCGTTCGTGCTCTTCGGCGCCACGCCGCCGCACTCGGCGGACCTCGTGTCGATCCACATCTTCGGCAACTCCTTCGTGAACTGGAACTTCGGCCTGGGCTCCGCCATGTCGGTGCTGCTGCTCCTGTTCCTGCTCGTGGTGACCAGCCTGTACCTGGGTCTGACGTCGTGGAGGAACCGCCGTGCGTGAACCCCGCTCGTTCACAGCCTTCCGGGTCGTCGTGGTAACCGTCCTCGGCCTGTTCACGCTCGTGCCGCTGTACGTCATGCTGACGTCCGCGCTCAAGCCGTTGGGCGATGTGCAGGGCGACTTCCACTGGTGGCCGGCGCACCCGACCCTGGAGCCGTTCGTCCAGATCTGGAGCACGGTTCCGCTGGCTCGGTACTTCGTCAACAGCCTCGTCGTGTGCACGATCGCCACGGTGTTCAGCGTGCTGGTCGCGGTCTTCGCCGCCTACGCCGTGTCGCGCTACCGCTTCTTCGGGCGCCGACTGTTCACGAGCACGGTGCTGTCGACGCAGATGTTCCCGGGCATCCTCTTCCTGCTCCCGCTCTTCCTCATCTTCGTCAACATCGACAAGCAGCTCGGCTTCACGTTCCTGTACCAGACGCGACTGGGCCTGATCGTCACGTACCTGACGTTCTCGCTGCCGTTCTCGATCTGGATGCTCGCCAGCTACCTCGAGGGCATCCCGCGGGACCTGGACGAGGCGGCGCGCGTGGACGGCTGCCGAGCGGTCGGCGCACTCTTCCGCGTCGTGCTGCCGGCGGCACGGCCCGGCGTGGTGGCCGTCGCCGTCTACGCCTTCATGACGTCCTGGGGCGAGATCCTCTTCGCCTCGCAGATGACCAACGACTCGACCAAGACGTTGTCCATCGGCCTGCAGAACTACTCCACCGCGATCAACGTGTACTGGAACCAGGTCATGGCGGCCGCGCTCGTCGTCAGCGTCCCGATCGTCGTGGGTTTCCTGCTCCTGCAGAAGTACCTCGTGGCCGGGCTCACGTCCGGTGCGGTCAAGTAGGACGACGGCATGCCCGACGACGGGGGAGCGGCACGCCCGTTCGCGCACGTGCGCTCCGGCGGCGCGCCGGTCTCCTGGCTGGGCGCCAACTTCTGGTCGCGTAGCGGCGGACCGCTCATGTGGCGGCACTACGACCACGCGCTCGTGCGGTCCGAGCTGGGGGTGCTGCGGCAGCACGGGGTGACGACGACGCGGTCGTTCCTGTACTGGCCGGACGTGATGCCGGAGCCCGACCGCCTCGACGAGGAGCAGCTGCAGCGGTTCGACGACTTCCTGGACCTGCACGCCGAGCTCGGCATGGGATGCCTCCCGACGTTCGTCGTGGGCCACATGTCAGGTGAGAACTGGGACCCGGTGTGGCGCCGTGGACGCGACCTGTACGGCGACACCTGGATGGTGGCGCGGCAGGCCTGGTACGTCCGGACCCTCGTGAGCAGGTGGAAGGACCACCCCGCGGTCGCAGGATGGCTGCTCACCAACGAGATGCCTATCTACGGGGGCGCGGCGCCGACGTCCGTCGTGACGTCCTGGGCCGAGCTGCTCGTCCAGGCCGTCCGTGCCGGTGGCGGCGCCCAGCCGGTCGGGGTCGGTGACGGCGCGTGGGGCATCGAGGTCACCGGTGAGGACAACGGGTTCTCGGTCCGCGAGCTGGGTGAGCTGGTCGACTTCGTGGGGCCGCACGTGTACCGCATGGAGTCGGACGTCGTGCGTCAGCACCTGAAGTCGGCCCTGCAGTGCGAGCTCGCGGCCGTCGCCGGCAAGCCGGTGGTGCTCGAGGAGTTCGGCCTGTCGAGCGACTTCGCGTCCGAGGAGAACGCCGGCCACTACTACCGGCAGCAGCTGCACCTGTCCCTGCTCGGGGGCGCCACGGGCTGGATCGCCTGGAACAACACAGACTTCGACCCCCTGGTCGAGCAGGACCCGTACCGGCACCACCCGTTCGAGCTGCACTTCGGCCTGACGACGTCGCGCGGGCAGCCCAAGTCGTCGCTGCTCGAGATGGACGCGTTCCGCCGCGTGCTCGACGCCGTGGACGTGACGCGCTGCCGGCGGCTTCCGACGCGCACGGCGCTGGTGGTGTCGTCCTACCTCTCCGGCGGCGTCCCGTTCACCGACCCGCTCGACCGGCAGCTGGTCGCGGGGGCGGTCGAGCAGGCGCACGTGGCGGCGCGAGAGGCGGGACTCAGACCGGGCTTCGTGCGGGAGGACGAGGGGATCGCCGGCGGCTACGGCCTCTACCTGGTGCCGTCCACGAAGCAGCTCACCGGCCCGTCCTGGCTACGGCTGGGTGAGCTGGCGCGGGCCGGCGCCGTCGTCTACGTGTCGTACTGCGCGGGGGAGGGGACGGTGCAGCGCGGCCCGTGGTGGACCGGGACGGAGGAGCTGTTCGGCGTTCGCAACGCCCTCGTGTACGGGCTCGCCGAGCCCATCGAGGACGACGTCGTGCACCTGACGTTCGAGCGCGACCTCGGCAGCCTGCGCGCGGGAGACGTCCTCACCGTGGCAGCGGCCGGCGGCCCGGAGGCGCGCTCCTACCTCCCGGTGACCGTCACGGACGGGGACGTCGCTGCGCGCGACGCGCGCGGCCGACCAGCGATCGTCACCAAGCGGCACGGGGACGGCCTGATGGTCCTCTGCACCTACCCGCTCGAGCACATGGCGCGGTGCCGGTCTCGGGTCAACCCGGAGGACACCTGGCGCCTGTACGCGGCGCTGGCTGAGGCCGCGGGTGCGCGGGCCGGTGTGGTGGTCGACAACCCGCTCGTGCTCGTGGACGGGCTCGTGCACGCCGACGGACGCCACTTCGTCTGGTTCGTCAGCGAGTCGGCCGAACCTGTCACGGTCACGCCGTCCCTGAAGGACGGGGCCCGTCTGCGGCCGCTGCTGGCGGACGACGCGGACCCGCCCGGCGTGGTGGCGCTGCCGCCCTACGGGGTGAGGGTCATGGAGCTGACGGCGAGCGAGGAGAGCGAGTGATGGGCGGGACCAGCTCGAGGCAGGAGCGCAGCACAGCGGTCACGGGTGCCGCCGAGGTGGCCGCGCTGCTGCCGCCCCGGTTCGAGCTGGGTGTCGCCACGGCGTCGTACCAGATCGAGGGCGCCATCGCGGAGGACGGCCGGCTGCCGTCGATCTGGGACACGTTCAGCCACACGCCGGGCAAGGTCGCGAACGGCGACACCGGCGACGTCGCGTGCGACCACTACCACCGCTACCTCGAGGACGTCGCGCTCATGGGCGACCTCGGTGTGGACAGCTACCGGTTCTCCGTGGCCTGGCCGCGGGTGCAGCCCACCGGGTCCGGTGCGTCCAACGCAGCAGGGCTCGACTTCTACGACCGGCTGGTGGACGCGTTGCTGGCCAAGGGCATCAGCCCCGCCATCACCCTGTACCACTGGGACCTCCCACAGCCCCTTGAAGACGCCGGTGGGTGGCGCAACCGCGACACGGCGGCCAGGTTCGCGGACTACAGCCGGATCGTCGTGCAGCGGTTGGGTGACCGCGTAGGCCGCTGGATCACGCTGAACGAGCCGTTCTGCTCGGCCATGCTCGGCTACGCCAGCGGTCGGCACGCGCCGGGCCTTCGCGAAGGTGGGGGTGCTCTCGCGGCAGCGCACCACCTGCTGCTCGGCCACGGTCTCGCCACACAGGTGCTGCGATCGGGCGGTGCGCGCGAGGTGGGCGTCACCCTCAACCTGCAACCGGTCTCGCCGGCGTCCGACGACCCCGCCGACGTCGCCGCCGCCGACCGTGCGCTGCTGCGCGCGAACCTGCTCTTCACCGACCCGGTGCTGGCGGGCCGGTACCCCGGCCTCGCTGACGCGGTCTACGGGGGCGTGACCGACTTCGCGTTCCTGCACCCCGGGGACCTCGCCACGATCGCTCAGCCCCTCGACTTCCTCGGGGTGAACTACTACTTCCCGACCCGCGCCCGAGCCGCGGAGCACCGCGAGCCGGACCCGGCACGGCGGACGGCGGACGACGTGGGAGTCGAGGACGTCATCGTCCCCGGTGAGGAGCTGACGGCCATGGGGTGGCCGGTGGAGGCCGAGGGCCTGCACCGTCTGCTCCGTTGGTTGAAGGACACCTATCCTGCCCTCCCGCCGGTGCTCGTCACCGAGAACGGCCGCGCGTGCGACGACGTCGTGACGCCGGCGGGCGAGGTGCACGACGCCGAGCGCATCTGCTACCTCGCCGACCACCTGCGTGCTGTGGCGGGCGCCGTCGCCGACGGCGTCGACGTCCGCGGCTACTACTGCTGGTCGCTGCTCGACAACTTCGAGTGGTCCTTCGGCTACGCCAAGCGCTTCGGGTTGGTCTACGTCGACTACGCCACGCAGGAGCGGATCCCCAAGGACAGCTTCCGGTGGTTCGGCCAGCTCACGCGCGCACTGGCTCGTCGGCGGTGACCGGCAGGGCGTCGACGGCGTAGAGCCGCATCGACCTCGCCCGGACGTACTGCACGCCGTCCACGCCGCACTCCGGCTCCACCGGGACGGGTTCCGCGCTGTCCCACAGCAGCAGGTACGACGAGCCCCAGGGCGGTGCCGGCAGCGTCACGGTCGTGTCGGTGGCGGCGCCGCAGAGCACCAGCAGGAGCGAGTCGCCCGTCGTGGCGTCGCCCGGTGCGCCGGACGTGGCGCGCGCCGCGTCGCCGTGCACGAACATCTGCAGCACCCGTCGTCGGCTGTCCTCCCACCGGCTGCTCGTCATGAGCGCGCCGGCCGCGTCGAACCACGCCAGGTCCGTCGTGCCGTCCTCGTGCACGGGGCGTCCGTCGAAGAACGAGCGCGACCGCAGCGTCGGCAGCTCGCGACGCAGCCGCAGCAGGTGGCGCGTCGTGGCGAGGAGGTCGCGCTGCCAGGCCTGCAGGTCCCAGTCGACCCAGCTCGTCCGGTTGTCCTGGCAGTACGCGTTGTTGTTGCCGGCCTGGGTACGGCCCAGCTCGTCGCCGGCGGTGATCATGGGGATGCCGGTCGACAGCAGAAGCGTGCCCAGGAGGTTGCGGACCGACCGGTGGCGTGACACCACGACCGCCGGGTCGTCCGACGCACCCTCGGTGCCGTGGTTCCAGGACCGCGCGTCGTCGTGGCCGTCGTGGTTGTCCTCGCCGTTCGCCTCGTTGTGCTTGCGGTCGTAGGCGGTGAGGTCGGCGAGCGTGAAGCCGTCGTGCGAGGCGACGTAGTTCACCGAGGACAGCGGTCCGCGGTTCTGCTGACCGAACAGGTCCTGGGACCCGGCCAGCCGGGTCGCCGCCTCGCGGACGCCGTGAGCCGGCTCCCCATGGAGCTCCCTCGCTGAGTCGCGCAGCCAGAACGTGCGCACGGCGTCGCGGTAGCGGTCGTTCCACTCGCCGAGCGGTGGCGGGAACTGCCCGGTGCGCCAGCCGTCCGGCCCGACGTCCCAGGGCTCCGCGACGAGCTTGACGCGGGAGAGCACCGGGTCCGTCCGCAGGGCGACCAGGAACGGGTGGTCGGCGTCGAACCGCCCGTCACGTCCACGCGCCAGCGTGGTCGCGAGGTCGAACCGGAAGCCGTCGACGTGGCACTCCCGGACCCAGTAGCGCAACGAGTCCAGCGTGAGCTGGACCACCCGAGGGTGGCCGAAGTCGAGCGTGTTGCCGCAGCCGGTCATGTCGACGTCACGGCCGTTGCCGTCGAGCCGGTAGTAGGCGCTGGAGTCCAGGCCGCGCCACGAGAGCGTCGCCCCGTCCACGCCTTGCTCGCACGTGTGGTTGAAGACGACGTCGAGGACGACCTCGAGGCCGGCGGCGTGGAGCAGCCGCACCATGCCCTTGAACTCCCGGAGCACCGCGGCCGGGTCGTCCACCGACGCGTAGGGCGCGTGGGGAGCGAAGAAGCCCAGGGTGTTGTAACCCCAGTAGTTCGACAGGCCCCGCCGGACGAGCGCCGGCTCGGAGACGAACGCGTGCACGGGCATCAGCTCGACCGTCGTGACGCCCAGACCGACCAGGTGGTCGAGCGTGGCGGGGTGCGCGAGGCCCGCGTAGGTGCCGCGCAGCTGCTCCGGCACCTGCGGGAGGAGGCGGGTGAGGCCGCGCACGTGCGCCTCGTAGACCACGGTGCTCGACCACGGCACGGACGGCGAACGGTCCTCGCCCCAGTCGAAGCCCTCGTCCACCACGACCGCGCGGGGCACGAACGGGGCGGAGTCGCGGTCGTCCGGGACGGTGTCGTCCCCGAGCAGGTCGTCGCCCACCACGTGCCCGAACACCTCGGGGCTCCAGCGGAGCGTGCCCGTGAGGGCGCGGGCGTAGGGGTCGAGGAGCAGCTTGGCGGGGTTGTAGCGGTGGCCCTCTCGCGGCCGCCACGGGCCGCGCGCCCGAAAGCCGTAGGTCGCGCCCGGGGCGACGTCCGGCACCCGCGCGAAGTGCACCCCGTGGACCCTGTGGTCCAGCGTCACCTCGCGGTAGTGGCCGTCCGCGTCCCACAGGCAGAGGTCGACGGCGTCCGCGTGGCCCGCGTACACGGCGACGTCGGCGCCCTCGTCGTGCAGCCGCACTCCGAGCGGGGGAGCGGTGTCGGGGTCCAGGGGGGTCGGCCGAGGGCGCACATCGCTCACGCTGCCCCGGAACGACAGGTCGTGACGTTCGGGCACCGGTGCAGTGTGTCAGCCTCTCGTGAGGCGCGGATACCGTGGACCCATGACCGACCCGACCTCGCTGCCCGACTTCCCGCCGCCAGCCGACGAGCACCCGCTGCGTGGCCGCGTCCTCGACGTGCTCATGGACGAGGGCTACCGCCCCGACATCGACTCCGACGGCGACGTCGCCGTCAAGGTGCAGGGCCAGCTGCTCTTCCTGCGCTGCGCGGAGGGCGCCGTCTCGATCCTGCGGATCTTCGGCCAGTGGCGTCTCGGCGACGCGGTGACGGCGGACCAGACGGCGCGGCTGCTGGCGTGCAACGCGGTGAGCTCGAGACTGACGGTGGCGAAGACGACCCTGGCCGACGACATCCTCGTCGTGTCCGCCGAGCACGTCGTGACGGCGGACACCCCCTTGCGGCAGATCGTGCCGATGTCGCTCGACCTGGTGCTCACCGCGGTGAACCTGTGGCACGACGCGCTCGCCGAGATCACCGGCGACGCGGGGAACGAGAGCGATGTCTGACGCGGCCCACGTGGCGACGCCGGAGTTCGTGCGGCTGGAGGTCGCTGACGGCATCGGCACCATCCGGCTCGAGCGGCCGCCGATGAACGCCCTCAACGCGCAGGTGCAGGAGGAGCTGCGGGCGGCGGCGTCCGAGGCCACGGCCCGGCGCGACGTCCACGCGGTCGTCGTCTACGGCGGCGAGAAGGTGTTCGCCGCCGGCGCGGACATCAAAGAGATGCAGGACATGTCGTACACCGACATGGTCGACCGGTCCGGCGCGCTGCAGTCGGCGTTCACGGCCGTCGCGCGCATCTCCAAGCCCACGGTGGCGGCGATCACCGGCTACGCACTCGGCGGCGGGATGGAGCTCGCCCTCTGCTGCGACTTCCGCGTCTGCGGCGACAACGTCAAGGTGGGCCAGCCCGAGATCCTGCTCGGGATCATCCCGGGGGCCGGCGGAACCCAGCGGCTGCCTCGCCTCATCGGGCCGTCACGTGCCAAGGACCTCGTCTTCTCCGGCCGCTTCGTCGAGGCCGCCGAGGCGCTGCAGATCGGCCTGGTCGACCGGGTCGTCGCGCCGGACGACGTCTACGGTGCGGCCTGCGACCTCGTGCGCCGCTACGTCGGCGGCCCGGCCTACGCGCTGCGGGCCGCCAAGGAGGCGATCGACCGCGGCCTCGAGGTCGACCTCGACACGGGCCTCGAGATCGAGCGCATGCAGTTCTCCGGGCTCTTCGCCACCGCGGACCGCGCGACCGGCATGGCCTCGTTCGTGGAGCACGGGCCGGGCAGGGCCTCGTTCGAGGGCCGCTGAGTGTCCGAGCGCCAGCACGACGCCCCCCGCACCGAGCTCGCGCCGGCGTCGGCCGAGGACGTCGAACGCGCCTTCGACGACACGAAGCTGGCGCAGGTGCTCTACCACGACTGGGAGTCCCAGACCTACGACGAGAAGTGGTCGATCTCGTTCGACCAGCGGTGCATCGACTACGCGCGAGACCGCTTCGTGGCGGTCGCAGGCTCGTCGGGGTGGCCCTACGGCAGGTCGCTCGAGATCGGTGCCGGCACGGGCTTCTTCTCGCTGAACCTGCGTCAGGCCGGTGTGCTGCAGGACGTCGAGGTCACCGACCTGTCGCCGGGCATGGTCGCCGCGGCCCAGCGGAACGCCGAGCGCCTGGGGTTCACCATCGCAGGTCGCGTCGCTGACGCCGAGCAGCTGCCGTACGACGACGACACGTTCGACGTCGTCGTCGGGCACGCCGTCGTCCACCACGTGCCCGACGTGGAGCTCGCCTTCCGCGAGGTGCTCCGCGTGCTGCGGCCGGGAGGTCGGTTCGTCATCTGCGGCGAGCCGACCACCATCGGGCACTGGTACGCGCGGCGGCTGGGCCGCCTGACCTGGGAGGCGACGACCCGCCTCACCCGGCTGCCGCGGCTGCGCGACCGCTGGGCCCGCCCTCAGGCCGAGCTGGACGAGTCGTCTCGAGCCGCGGCGCTCGAGGCCGTCGTCGACCTGCACACCTTCGACCCCGACGCGCTGGCGCGCACCGCACTGCGTGCGGGGGCGGTCGACGTCCGGACGGCGACCGAGGAGCTCACGGCCGCGTTCCTGGGCTGGCCGGTGCGTACCTTCGAGGCCGCGGTCAACCCCGAACGGCTCGGATGGGGCTGGTCGATGTTCGCGTTCCGCTCGTGGCGCACGCTCTCGGCGCTGGACCGTGCCCTGGGTGCTGTGGTGCCGGACCGCTTCTACTACAACGTGTCCGTGACCGGGGTGAAGCCGCGCTCGCGGTAGCCTCGCTGCTCGTGCCACGACGCCTGGGTCGCGCTCCGGTTCCCTCCGGCACGGTGGGGGCCTGGCTGCTGCGGCTGCGCGACGGGCGCGACCCGCGCCAGGCGCGGTTCCTCACCCGCGACAGCTGGCGCTGGGTCGTCCGGCACCGGGCGTGGACGCCTTGGTACCTGGTGCGCTACGCGCGCCTGCTGCGGCTGCGCCTGCGGGCGCCGCACGTGCTGCTGCACGGCATGGTCTTCCTGGGGCGGCACGTCGAGCTGACCGCCCGCCCGGGGTACGGCCGGCTCGAGATCGGCCGGTGGGTGCACCTCGGTGACCGCACGAGCCTCCGTGCGCACGAGGGCACGCTGCGCGTCGGCGACAAGTGCGTGGTGGGGCAGGACTCGACGGTCAACTGCTACCTCGACGTCGAGATCGGCGAGGGGACGCTGGTGTCCGACTGGGTGTACGTCGGCGACTTCGACCACGTCACCGACGACCCGGCCCGGCCGATCAAGGACCAGGGCATCGTCAAGAGCCCCGTGCGCATCGGTCCGGGCGGCTGGCTCGGCGTCAAGTCAACGGTGCTGCGCGGCACGTGGCTCGGCCGCGGCTGCGTCGTCGCCGCGCACGCCGTGGCACGCGGCCGGTACCCGGACCTCTCGGTGGTGGCCGGAGTCCCCGGACGGGTGGTGCGCGACCGGCAGGCCCAGTACGAGGCGGACGCCGCCCACCGCGCCGCCCTGGCCGACATGCAGCGCAAGCACCGCGAGGTCGCGGCGGAGGTGGCCCGGCACGACCTCGGTCAGCCAGGCGGACGCACCGACGCGTAGACCGCGAGCGTGCGCTCGGCCATGGCCGACCACGTGCGGCCGAGGGCCGCTCGGCGGCCCGCGGCCGCCAGCCGGGCGCGGGTTGTCGGGTCGCCGAGCAGCTGGTCGAGGACGGATGCCAGGCCGTCGACGTCGCCCACCTCGACGACGCGGCCGGTGACGTCGTCCGCGACCGTCTCGGCGAGGCCGCCGGTCCTCGTGGACACGACGCAGGCGCCGGCGGCCATCGCCTCGAGCGCGACGAGCCCGAACGGCTCGTACCGGCTCGGCACGACGACGACGTCGGCAGCGGCCAGCAGTGCTGCGAGCCGGGGCTGGTCGAGCCGGCCGGGCAGCTCGACGGCCGCCGCACCGGCCCGCAGGCCCAGGTCGTCCACCAGCCGATCCAGCGTGTCGCGGTACGACCCGGCGCCGGCCACGACGACACGTAGGCCCCGGTGGTGCGCCGCCACGGCCGGCACGGCGCGCACGAGCGTCGAGAACCCCTTCTCCCACTCGAGGCGGCCGGCCGCGACGACGAGGGGCCCGGACCCCGGCTGCCAGCGGGGCCGGGCGGATGCCGCCGCCGGCCCGGGCGCCCACGCCTGCGCGTCGACGGCCCCCGGCACCACGACGACGGACGACGGGTCGGCGCCGAGCACCTGGGTGACTTCGGCGCGCATGGCCTGCGAGCACACGATGACCGCGTCGGCCCGCCGCGCCGCGCGCCGCTCGGCGTCGTGGACGGCCCGGTGCACGGGCTCGTCCAGACGGCCCTGGCGGCGCCCGTGCTCCGTCGCGTGCACGGTGAGCACCCACGGCACGCCGTGCGCGCGGCTGAGGGTGCGCGCCGCGTCGGCGACCATCCAGTCGTGGGCGTGCAGCACCCAGGTGTCGGTGACACCCTCCAGCGCCGGGCCGGCCAGCCGTACGAGCTCGTCCTGCCAGGCGGCCGCGTCCGCGACGACGTCGCTCCACGCCCGCCCCAGTCCGGCCCGCAGCACCTCGAGTGCACCGGCGTCGCCCCGTGACGCCACCTCGTGCTCGGCGGCGAGGTCCGTGGTCGTCCCCGTCACGTCGTCGCGACAGGTGAGCACGCCGACGTCCAGGCCGAGCCGACGTTGGGCCGCCACGAGATCGGTCACGTGACGGCCCAGACCGCCGTGCACGAGGGGCGGGTACTCCCAGGTCAGGTGCCAGACCTTCATGTGCCGTCGCTCACCCGGCCCGGCGGTGCTCGACGAGCAGTCGGGCGTCGAGAGCGCCGAGGGGACCGTCGACGAGGCGCTGACGTTCGGCCTCGCCTCCCGCTTCCCGTTCTCTTCGCTCTACCAGCTCGGCGAGCCGGTGGAAGGCCTGCCGGTGCGCGGCGGCGCGTTCGCGGGCGTATCCGGCGGCCTGGTCCCGCGTCACCATGAAGGCCCAGTCGCTGGAGAGCGCGAGCAGGGCCTGCCTGGCCAGCTGGTCGAGGTCGGGACGGCGCTCGCGCAGCCGTCCCCCGCGGTGCTCCGCGTCGAGGACGTCGAGCAGCCGCCTCTGCACCCAGAACGCCTCGTCACGCAGGTCGCTCACCTGCTCGCCATCCCACACGCGGTAGTCCTTGCCCGCCCCCCACGACCCGGCCGGCAGATCCACCCGACCGCCGACCCCGTGCGTCGCGACGGCCCCACTGAGCGTGGTGAGCCGCACGCCGGCCTGGGGCAGCAGCCGCAGCACGTGCGCCAGGAACTGGGGCCCCTCGTGCCACCAGTGCCCGAACAGCTCGGTGTCGTACGCAGCCACCACGACGCCCGGGCGGCCGTCGCGCTGGCCGACCTCGAGCAGACGCTGGCGCACGGCGGACACGAAGCGGACGGCGTCGTCGGCGGCGGCCCGCTGAGCCTGCGCGGGGTCGTAGGGCGCCTTGTCGCTCGCGGGCACGCCCGGACCCGTCACACGATATGGCCGGAAGCCTGAGCGGTGGTCGAAGGCGTGGAAGTCACGGTAGTGGTCACCTGCCGGGTAGCCCGTGCGCGAGCTCCAGATGCGGTTGGTGACGGCGAGGTCGCGCGCCAGCACGACGAGATCGCTGTCAGCGACCTGCCAGGGCTGGGAGGTCGCTGCCCCGGTGGGGGCGAGCGTCGCCTCGTCGACGACGAGGTGTCGGACGCCGGCGGAGGTGAAGGTGCGCTCCAGCCCCGGTGCCCAGCCGCACTCGGGCGACCAGATCCCGGTGGGCCGCCGTCCGAGCCGGAGCCGGGCGTCGTCGAGCCCGACGTGCACCGCGAAGGCCGCGACGCGCTCGTCCAGCAGGGGCAGGAAGGGATGGGTCGCGGGCCCGCCGAGCAGCTCGACCGCGCCGGAGTCCGCGAGGCGGCGCAGCACCGCCGAGCCGCCGTGCCGCCACGTGGTGGTCACCTGGTCGAGCGCGCGTTCAGCGGCCACGAACTCGTCCCGGGCCCGAGCCCGCAGGTGCGGCTCGCGCCGCGACGCCAGCTCCTCGGCGCGGGTGCGCCAGCAGCCGAGCCAGGTCGTGAGCTCGCGCAGGCACCAGGGGTCGTCGAGCTGGGCCGCGAGGACGGGCGTCATGCCGAGGGTCACCAGGTCGCGTCGTCCCTCGTCGGCCAGCCGGTCGAGCAGGTCCGTCAACGGCAGGTACGCCGAGGACCACGCCTGGTGCAGCCACTCCTCGCCGACGGGCCAGCTGCCGTGGTGCGCCAGCCACGGTAGGTGGCTGTGCAGCACGAGGGCGAACGACCCGACCTGGTCCAGCACGCGGGCAGCCTGCCACACGGCCCTGGTGTGAAGGACCTCACCCCGGCTGGTCGGGACGCCGAGGCTACCGGTCAGTAACATCAAGGCGTCGTGCCACTCCGGTGCGCGGGTCGTCAGCGCCGCCTGGCAGTCTGGGCGTGCCGGACCGTGCAGCGCAGGTCCCTACGAGAACGGATGCGAGGACCATGAACATCGTCGTCTGCGTCAAGTACGTGCCCGACGCCCAGGCGGACCGCGGCTTCGAGCCGGACCACACCACGGACCGCGTCGGGGTCGACGGGCTGCTGTCGGAGCTCGACGAGTACGCGGTCGAGGAGGCGCTGAAGATCGTCGAGGCGGGCTCCGGGCAGGTGACCGTGCTGACGATGGGTCCCGAGCAGGCGGCCACGGCCGTGAAGAAGGCGCTCCAGATGGGGGCGGACGCCGGCGTGCACGTGCAGGACGACGCTCTGGCCGGTTCCGACGCGGTGGCCAGCTCGCTCGTCCTCGCTGCCGCCATCGGCAAGCTCGGCGAGGAGTCGCCGGTCGACCTCGTGCTCACCGGCATGGCGTCGACGGACGGTGCCATGTCCGTCGTCCCGGCGATGCTCGCGGAGCGCCTGTCGCTGCCGCAGGTGACATACGCGTCGGAGGTGACGGTTGACGGTGACGGTGCGGGCGCGAGCGTGACGATCCGCCGGGACGGCGACACGTCCACGCAGCAGATCGTCGCGACGCTGCCGGCCGTGGTGAGCGTCACCGACCAGATCAACGAGCCGCGGTACCCGTCGTTCAAGGGCATCATGGCCGCGAAGAAGAAGCCGGTGACCACCTGGAGCCTGGCCGACCTCGGCGTCGACGCCTCCCAGGTCGGTCTCGGGGCCGCCTGGACGAGCGTGGACGAGGTGACGGCCCGGCCGCCGCGCGAGAAGGGCGAGATCGTCGTGGACGAGGGCGATGGCGGCACGAAGCTCGCCGAGTTCCTGGTCGCCCGCAAGTTCGTCTGAGCCGGCCGTCGCCGCAGCCGCCGACCCCAGCAAGCAAGGAGAGTTCGTCATGAGTGAGGTCCTCGTCCTCGTCGACCACGTCGACGGTGCCGTGCGCAAGACCACCACCGAGCTGCTGACCATCGCCGCCCGGCTCGGTGAGCCGAGCGCGGTGCTGGTCGCGCCCGCGAGCGGTGGCGCCTACGAGGCCGCCGTGGCGACGCTGGCCGCCTACGGCGCGACCAAGGTCTACCGGGTCGAGTCGGACGACGTCGTCGACCACCTCGTCGCCCCGACCGCCGAGGTGCTGGCCCAGCTCGTGGAGCGGACGTCGCCGGCCGCGGTGCTCGTGCCCGCGAGCGCCGACGGCAAGGAGGTCGCGGCTCGGTTGGCGGTCAAGACGGGCTCTGGTCTCATCACCGACGCCACCGACGTGCAGGCGACGGACTCCGGGCCGGTCGCCACGCAGTCCGCGTTCGCCGGGTCGTACACGCTGAGCGGCCGGGTGACGCACGGTACGCCGATCATCGCGGTGAAGCCGAACTCCGCGCCGCCCGCCGAGACCGGTGGCACGCCCGACCAGGTCGCGTCCGAGTCCGTCGACGTGACGGTCAGCGACGCCGCCAAGGGCGCCCGCGTCACCGACCGCAAGCCGCGCGAGAAGTCCGGGCGGCCCGAGCTGACCGAGGCGGCGATCGTCGTGTCCGGCGGCCGCGGCACCGGGGGCGACTTCTCCCAGGTGGAGGCGTTCGCCGACGCCCTCGGCGCCGCGGTGGGCGCGTCCCGCGCCGCCGTCGACGCCGGCTGGTACCCGCACGCGAACCAGGTCGGGCAGACCGGGAAGACCGTCTCGCCGCAGCTCTACGTCGCGAACGGCATCTCCGGGGCGATCCAGCACCGGGCCGGCATGCAGACGTCGAAGACGATCGTCGCCGTCAACAAGGACGAGGAGGCGCCCATCTTCGAGCTGGTCGACTTCGGCGTCGTCGGCGACCTGGCCACGGTGCTGCCCCAGGCCACCGAGGCCATCACCCGGGCGAAGGGCTGAGGGCCCGGCGGCAGGGCCCGCCCTGCCGCCGCACGTCACCGCGTCGCGACCGACCTAGAATCGACCTGTGACGGCGTACCTCGACCACGCAGCGACGACGCCCATGGTCCCGGCCGCGGTGGACGCGATGACCGCCGAGCTGGCCATCGTCGGCAACCCGTCGTCCCTGCACACCGCGGGTCGGCGAGCGCGTCGGGTCGTGGAAGAGTCGCGCGAGCAGCTCGCCGCGTCCCTCGGCGCTCGCCCCAGCGAGGTCGTGTTCACCTCGGGTGGCACGGAGGCCGACAACCTCGCGGTCGTCGGCGGCTACCGGGCGCGCAGCGCCGCCGACCCACGGCGCCGGCGGGTGCTGGCGAGCGCGGTCGAGCACCACGCGGTGATCGACTCGGTCCAGTGGCTCGCCGACCACGCGGGCGCCGAAGCCGTGTGGCTCCCGGTCGACCACCTGGGACGCGTCGACCTCGAGGCTCTACGTGAGGCGATCGACGACGACCCCGACTCGGTCGCGCTCGTGAGCGTCATGTGGGCCAACAACGAGGTCGGCACGATCCAGCCGGTCGCGGACGTCGTCGAGATCGCGCACGCGCACGGCATCCCGGTGCACACCGACGCCGTCCAGGCCGTGGGCCACGTGCCCGTGGAGTTCGCGACGTCCGGCGTCGACCTGCTGTCGCTCACCGGCCACAAGCTGGGTGGCCCGATGGGTGCGGGCGCGCTGCTTGCCGTCCGCGGTGCCGAGCTGACCGCGGTGCAGCACGGCGGAGGCCAGGAGCGCGGCGTCCGCAGCGGCACCCTGGACACCCCGGCGATCCGCGGCCTGGCGGTGGCCGTCGAGCACGCGGTCGACGACCTGCCTCGCTCGGCGCCGCGCATCGCCGCTCTGCGCGACCGGCTGGTGGCGGGCGTGCAGAGCCAGGTGCCCGACGCGGTCGTGCACGGCGACCCGGTGGGACGCCTGCCGGGCAACGTGAACCTGGCGTTCCCCGGCTGCGAGGGCGACTCCCTGCTCTACCTGCTGGACGCCCAGGGCATCGAGTGCTCCACGGGCTCGGCCTGCCAGGCGGGGGTTCCGCAGCCCAGCCACGTGCTTCTCGCCATGGGCGTGCCCGACGAGCTCGTCCGCGGCGCCCTCCGGCTGACTCTCGGGCACACCTCCACGGACGCCGACGTGGACGCGGCGCTCGCCGCCCTCCCTGCCGCCGTGGAGCGGGCTCGGGGTGCTGGCCTGGCGAGCCGGGCCGGCTGATGCGGGTGCTGGCCGCGGTCAGCGGCGGCGTGGACTCGGCCGTCGCTGCTGCCCGGGCCGTCGACGCTGGGCACGACGTCGTCGCCGTGCACCTGGCGCTCTCGCGGCAGCCGGCCACCCTGCGAGCGGGCGCCCGCGGCTGCTGCACGATCGAAGACGCGGGCGACGCCCGCCGCGCCGCGGACGTGCTCGGCATCCCGTTCTACGTCTGGGACCTCGCGGAGCGGTTCGAGGCGGACGTCGTCGAGGATTTCGTGCGCGAGTACGAGGCCGGGCGCACGCCCAACCCGTGCCTGCGGTGCAACGAGAAGATCAAGTTCAGCGCGCTGCTCGAGAAGGCCCTGGCCCTCGGCTTCGACGCGTTGTGCACCGGGCACTACGCCCGTCTCCGACGGGACGACGCGGGCCGGCCCGAGCTGCACCGGGCGGTCGACCAGGCCAAGGACCAGTCGTACGTGCTCGGCGTCCTCACCGAGCAGCAGCTCGAGCGCGCGATGTTCCCGCTCGGCGACAGCCTCAAGGCCGAGGTGCGCCAGGAGGCCGCCCGTCGCGGCCTGGCGGTGGCCGAGAAGCCGGACAGCCACGACATCTGCTTCATCGCGGACGGACGAACGCAGCAGTGGCTCGCCGACCGGCTGGGGGAGCGGCCCGGTCGCATCGTGGACGAGGCCGGCGCGGTCGTCGGCACGCACAGCGGTGCCTACGGCTTCACGGTCGGGCAGCGCAAGGGGCTGCGCCTCGGCCGACCAGCACCCGATGGGCGCCCGCGGTACGTGCTGGACGTGCAGCCGGTGTCGGGCACAGTCGTCGTCGGCCCAGCGGAGCGGCTGGGGATCGACCGGCTGCGAGGCCTACGTCCGCGCTGGTGCGCTGACGCCCCGGTCGGTGAGGTGGACGTCCAGGCCCAGGTGCGGGCCCACGGAGAGCCGGTGCGGGCCTCGGCGCGGCTCGTGGACGCGGACCGAGGCCCCGAGCTCGACGTCCGCCTGCACGAGCCGGTGCGCGGTGTCGCACCCGGCCAGTCCGTCGTCCTCTACGCCGGCACGCGCGTGCTCGGCGCCGCCGTCATCGCCTCGACCGGCCGCTGACCTGCGGCGACGCTGCGTCACCGCGTCCCCCCATCGGCGTAACAGCCGACGTGTCCGTAGGTAACAAGGCGGTAAATATGCCCCTGCGAGGGTCTTCCCCTTTAACCCGGACGAGTGGTTTGCTCTGCCTCACACCGACCCCCTGGGGCACCGTCACTCGTCGGCGCAGGAGGGGTCCTACACGAGAAGAGGACTTGTTGATGTCGCGAAGGACTCGCCACCGCATGCGGTGGGCACCTCTCGCGGCGGTGGCTGCCACCGCCCTCAGCGTCAGCGGACTGACCGCGGTCAGCGCCGTCGCCGCCCCCCAGACCCCCAAGCCGGTGAAGCGCGACACGCAGGAGCTGTCGCACAAGATGCGCACGCTGCCGATCACCAAGGCGGAGAAGTCGGCGCTCGACAAGAAGGCCGTGAAGGCGCAGACCATGCGGCGGTCGCTCGCGGCCACGGCGGCCGAGGCGAGCAAGACCCCGCCGGTCGGCACGGTCCGCACCTACTACGTGCTCGACGACTACAACGGCGGCTACATTCCCGCCGACTTCACGCTGCGCACGGTCGGCAGCAACATCGAGGTGTGGGTCGAGAACGACCTGAGCTACCCGGCCGGGGACTGCCGCAACGACAGCGACGTCACCACGGTGACCGACGCGCAGACCCAGGCGCTGGCCGACGAGTTCGACAACAACATCCTGCCCAAGGAGTCGCAGTACTTCTCGGTCGCCCCGGACCGCGACGGCACCGACGCCCCGGTCGCCCCGGCGGACGACCCGAACTACTACGCCGGAGACGGCAACAAGACCCTCGCGCTCATCTCGAACGTGCGGGACGCGAACTTCTACGCGCCCAGCACGCCGGATGGCGCCACGTACATCGCCGGCTTCTTCTCGCCGACGTTCAACGAGGCGTACAACCGCAACGTCATGACGATCGACAGTTACGACTGGGCGCAGCGCACCGGCGCCAACCCCCAGCCGGGCACCGCCTGCGGCAAGACGCTGGCGCCCCGCCCGCGTCTCTACGAGGGCACATTCGCGCACGAGTACCAGCACCTGCTCGAGTACTACGCCGACGGTGACGAGGGCACCTGGCTGAACGAGGGCCTGTCCGACTACGCCCAGACGATCGTCGGCTACGTCGACACGACGCTGCCGCCGACCGACCCGACCGCGGACAGCCACATCACCTGCTTCGAGGGCTGGTACGGCTCTGACTCGTTCCCCTACTGCGGCGCCGAGAACTCGCTGACGCAGTGGGAGGACCAGGGCAGCGCCTCGGTGCTGAGCGACTACGGTGCGGCCTACGCGTTCCTCACCTACGTGCAGAACCACTTCGGCACCAAGGCGATCTCGTTCCTCCACCGCGACAAGGCGAACGGCCTCGCGTCGGTGCAGGAGATGCTGAACGACATGGCCCCCGGCCTGACGTCGATGGACGTCGTGCACGACTGGGCCGCGACCATGGCGTTGGACAGCTGGGTGGACGGCGGAGCGAAGGGCCTGACCAGGGCTGAGAAGAAGCGGTTCACCGCCAGCCAGCTCAACGCGAGCATCGACTGGTCGTGGCCGGGCTCGTTCGACAGCCCGGGCGCCCCGCCGAACGGGTCGGACTACGTGCTCGCCACGACGTCGCGTCCGGTGGGCGGCAAGACCATGCACTCCCTCGACTTCAAGGGCGCCACGACGTACGCCCCGGACCCGATGGAGTGGACGGTCGACGCGAAGGGCCACCGCGGCAGCGGCGCGCTCTACTCGGGCCAGGGCAACGAGCTCGACCGCTCGATGGTCTTCTCCGCCAGCGTCCCGAAGCGCAACGCCACCCTGAAGTTCATGACCAAGTACGACATCGAGGACACGTGGGACTTCGGCTTCGTCCAGGTGTCGACCGATGGCGGCAAGACGTACACCAGCCTCTCCAACGCCAGCACGACGTCGGACCACGACGCCGCGGCCGAGGGCCGGATCGTCGCGCAGCTGCCGGGCCTCACCGGTGACGGGTCCACGTGGCACAACGAGACGTTCGACCTGTCGAAGTACGCCGGGCAGGACGTGCTGATCGCCTTCCGCTACATGACGGACCCCGCCGCCAACGGCAACGGCATCCTGCCGCAGCCCGGCTGGTGGATCGACAACGTCAAGGTCGGCGGGACCACCATCTCCGACGGCTCGAGCCTCGACGGCGCTCGCACGATGACCCAGATCGTCCCGACGCCGGTCGCCGGCTGGGCGGTCCAGGTCGTCGGCTGGACGCTGGACGGCACGAGGGTCTACTACGACCAGGTCAAGCTGAACAAGAACTTCCGCGGCTCGCTGTCGCTGCCGCAGATCCGTTCGCAGCTCGGCAAGGCTGACCGCATCGGCGTCATCGTGACGGTCGACGACCCGACGGAGACGGCGAACAAGTACGCGGACTACACGTTGAAGATCAACGGGGTCCGCCAGGCGGGTGGTCGCTGATCCAGCAGTGGGCGAGGGCCCGGGACCGCTGGTCCCGGGCCCTCGTGCATGCCCTGGGTAGGCTGCAGCGGTGCCGGACGACGACCTCGACGTGACGCCGTCGCCGCGCGGTTCGGCCTCGGGGGTGGGCTCTCTACCGGGCACCGACGTGGGCGCGGCTCTGAGACTCGTTCGTGACCTGCTGGCCGAGCCCGACGACGGCGAGCCGGCCGGCGTCCCCTTCCTCCCCGAGCTGCCCGGCCGTGGACCGGGCGCCGACCTGGTCGGCCGAGCGGCCGCTCGTCTGGTCGACCTCCCGGTCGACCTGCAGCCGTCGGGGTGGCGCCTCGTCGAGCGACCGGGGCGCGACCTGGCCCGGGCCGCCGCGTTCTGGCGGGAGGACCTCGACCGGGCGGCCGAGGCGTTCGCCGGGTGGTCCGGTGCCCTCAAGGTGCAGCTCGGCGGGCCGTGGACGCTGGCCGCCGCCGTCTCGCTACCTCGGGGCGAGCGGGCCGTCGCTGACGCCGGCGCTCGCAGGGACCTCGTGGAGTCGAGCGCCGAGGCGGTGCGGCTGCTCGTGGCGGACCTGCGGGCAGCGGTGCCGGGCGCTCGGCCTGTCGTCCAGGTCGACGAGCCCTCGCTGCCGGCGGTGCTGGACGGCTCCCTGCCCACCGCCTCCGGCCTGCACCGGGTGCGCTCCGTGCCGACGTCCGAGGTGGCGGACGGCCTCGCGGTCGTCGTGGCCGCCGCACGCGACGCCGGCGCCGCCACGGTGGTGCACTGCTGCGCGAGCGACCCGCCGGTCGCGGTCCTCCGCCGCTCGGGGGCCGAGGCGCTCAGCCTCGACACCACCCTGCTCGGCCCGCATGGGTGGGAGTCCGTCGCGGCGGCCGTCGAGGACGGCCTCGTGCTCTGGGCGGGCGCGGTACCCACGCGCCCGGACGCCGCGGCCAGCGTCCACCGGCTCGGCGACCGCCTGACCCGGTCCTGGCGGGACGTCGGCCTCGGCCTGCCGCTGCTCGCGGACCTGGTCGTCACGCCCGCCTGCGGTCTCGCTGGTAGCAGCCCCGAGGATGCCGTCCGGGCGCTGCGTGCGGCCGTCGCGCTCCGTCGTCAGCTCGTCGACCGCGCGACCGGCTGAACCGGCCGTTGTCGGCGGCCACCGGCAGAATGACGGTCGTGACGAGCCCTCAGGACGCGACCCCCGAGCCCACGAAGGCGGAGCAGGCACCGGTGCCGGACGACGCCCGGCACCGGTGGACGATGCTGGCCGACGAGATCCGTGGGCACCGGTTCGCCTACTACGTCCGCGACGCCCCGACGATCAGCGACGGGGCGTTCGACGCACTGCTGCGCGAGCTGGAGGCGCTGGAGGAGGAGCACCCCGGGCTTCGCACGCCCGACAGCCCCACGCAGGTGGTCGGCGGCACCTTCTCGACGTCGTTCACCGCGGTGGACCACCCGGAGCGGATGCTCAGCCTCGACAACGTCTTCAGCACCGACGAGCTGGCCGCCTGGTTCGCGCGGGTAGAGCGCGACAGCGGTCAGGACGAGCTGCACTGGCTCTGCGAGCTCAAGGTGGACGGGCTCGCGATCGACCTGGTCTACGAGGGCGGCCGGCTGACTCGGGCGGCGACCAGGGGCGACGGTCGCACGGGCGAGGACGTGACGCTCAACGTGCGCACCCTGCGGGACGTGCCGCACACCCTGACCGGCACGGGGGTGCCCGCGCTGCTGGAGGTGCGCGGCGAGGTCTACTTCCCCGTCGCGGAGTTCGCCGAGCTGAACGCGTCCCTGGTCGAGGCTGGTCGGGCGCCGTTCGCCAACCCACGCAACGCGGCGGCGGGGTCGTTGCGCCAGAAGGACCCCAAGGTCACGGCCACACGACCGCTGCACCTCGTCGTCCACGGCATCGGGGCCCACCGAGGTGTGCAGCTCACCCGGCAGTCCGAGGCCTACGAGCTGCTCGCCGGCTGGGGGCTGCCGGTCAGCAGGTACGCCACGGTCCTGACGTCGCAGCAGGACGTGCTGTCCTTCATCGCCCGGTACGGCGAGCACCGCCACGACGTCGACCACGAGATCGACGGTGTGGTGGTCAAGGTCGACGAGATCGCCGTCCAGCGTCGCCTCGGCACCACCAGCCGCGCGCCGCGCTGGGCGATCGCCTACAAGTACCCGCCCGAGGAGGTCACGACGAAGCTCCTCGACATCCGCGTCAACGTCGGCCGCACCGGTCGCGTCACCCCGTACGCCGTGATGGAGCCGGTGCTCGTCTCCGGCTCGACGGTCGAGCTGGCCACGTTGCACAACGCGTCGGAGGTGCGACGCAAGGGCGTGCTCATCGGCGACACGGTGGTCGTGCGCAAGGCGGGAGACGTCATCCCCGAGGTGCTCGGGCCCATCGTGGAGCTGCGGCCGCCGGACGCCCGCGAGTTCGTCATGCCGACACACTGCCCGCCCGAAGTCGGCGGCTGCGGCACGCTTCTCGCCCCGGCGAAGGAGGGCGACGTCGACATCCGGTGCCCCAACACCCGCTCGTGCCCGGCCCAGCTGAAGGAGCGGCTGTTCCACCTGGCGTCGCGCAGCGCCTTCGACATCGAGGCGCTCGGCTGGGAGGCTGGGCAGGCCCTGCTCGCCGCGGGGGCGGTCGTCGACGAGGGCGACGTCTTCGACCTGGACGAGAGCAAGTTGCTGGCGTCACCCTTCTTCCGGCGCAAGGACGGCCGGCTGTCGGCCAATGGCGCCAAGCTGCTCGCCAACCTCGAGCAGGCTAAGACCCGACCTCTGTGGCGCGTGCTCGTGGCGCTGTCGATCCGGCACGTCGGCCCCACCGCGGCCCGGGCCCTGGCGGCCGAGTTCGCATCGATGGATGCGCTGGAGGAGGTCGCACTCGGCGGTGACCGCGCGCGTCTGGCCGCGGTGGAGGGCGTCGGCCCCGTGATCGCCGACGCGCTGGTGGAGTGGTTCGCCGTCGACTGGCACGCCGCCATCGTCCGGCGGTGGCGCGACGCTGGCGTCGTCATGGCCGACGAGCGCGACACCAGCGTGCCGCGCACGCTGGAGGGCCTCACTCTCGTCGTCACGGGCACGCTCGAGGGGCTGAGCCGTGACGAGGCGAAGGAGGCGATCCTCGCGCGCGGTGGCAAGGCCGCCGGGTCGGTGTCGAAGAAGACGTCGTTCGTCGTCGTCGGCGAGAACCCGGGCAGCAAGCACGACAAGGCGATCGCGCTCGGCGTACCCGTCCTCGACGAGGCGGGTTTCGTCGAGCTCCTCGCGAACGGGCCGCAGCCGGCCAGCACCGACTGACTCGGACGGCGGCAGCCGGTCCGGCGCAGTCCTCAGGTCGCCGTCGCGCCGGCCGATGGGCAGGTGCGGCCGACGGTGCCGCCGCGACCGGCGCTGCCCGGTGACGCGCGGGACCCTGGCCGACGACAGGGAGGGGAGCCGGTGACGACGACCGACCGCAACCAGCCGCGGCTGTCCGGCCGGCCCCGTGCTCTGCCGGCGTACCTGATGCTGGTCACGGCCCTCGGTCTTGGTGTCCTGGCGTGGACCGCTCGGACGACCGGACCTGCCGCGCTCCAGCACGTCGACGGCCGCACGATGCTGGTGATCGGCACCTGTTTCGGCCTGGTGGTGCTGGCCGAGCTGCGTCCCGTCCTCGGGTTCCGCGCTCACGTGCCGGGCGGCGTCGCGCTCTCCGTGACCTTCGTCTTCTCGCTGCTGCTGCACTTCGGCCCCCTTCCGGCCATGCTGCTGAACGCGGTCGCCACGCTGCTCGCGGGGATCGTGCACCACAAGTCGATGTCCCGCACGCTCTTCAACGTGAGCCAGTACGCGCTCACGGTGGCGACCGGGGGCCTGGTGCTGACGGTGCTGGGCCGCTCACCGAGCCTGGCGACCCCCTGGACGCCGTCCACGCCGTCCGACGTCGTCGTCGTGGCCGCCGTGGCCGTGGCGTGCCTCGTCACGAACGACGTCCTGGTGTCGGTTGCCATCGGCATGTTCGAGGGCGTCTCGGTGGGGCACGCGCTGCTGCGAGACCTCCGCTTCGAGGTGCTCGTGTCCGGTGCGCAGTACGGCCTGGCCCCACTCGTCGTCGTGCTCATGGAGCACGCGCCGGCGCTCATCGCGCTCGCCGTCGTCCCGATGCTGGCGATCCACCACAGCGCGGCCGCGTCCGGCGAGAGCCGGCGCCAGGCCACGCACGACGACCTCACCGGTCTGGCGAACCGCAAGGGCCTGCTCGCCGAGACGCGACGCGTCCTGGCGCAGACGCAGTGGCAGGGCTCCCGCAGCGCCCTCCTCATGCTCGACCTCGACCGCTTCAAGGAGGTCAACGACGCGCTCGGCCACCCCGTCGGTGACGAGGTGCTGCGCCGGGTCGCCGAGCGGCTGAAGGCCGCCCTCCGACCCGACGACCTCGTGGCTCGGCTCGGGGGCGACGAGTTCGCCGTCCTGCTTCGCACCGTACGAGACGACCAGACCGCCCTGGAGGTGGCCGACCGGTTGAGCGCGGCCCTGGACGAGCGTCTCGAGATCAACGGCCAGCTGATCGACGTCGAGGCCAGTATCGGCATCGCCATCGCGCCCGAGCACGGCATCGAGTACGAGGCGCTGATGTCACGCGCGGACATCGCCATGTACCAGGCCAAGGAGGACCGCACCGGCTCCCAGGTCTACGACGCCCGTCGGGATGCCAGCTCGTCGTCCCGCCTCGGCCTGCTGGGTGCCCTGCGACAGGCTCTCGGCAACGACGAGCTCGAGCTTCACTACCAGCCGAAGGCTCGGCTGGTCGACGGCTCGATCAGCGGGGTCGAGGCGCTCGTGCGCTGGCGTCACCCGGTGCGGGGACTGGTCCCTCCGGACGAGTTCGTCCCCGTCGCCGAGCAGTCCGGGCTCATGCACCGGCTGACCGACACGGTGCTCGACCTGGCGCTGCGGCAGGTGGGCGAGTGGGACGACTGCGGTCTCGCTGTCCCCATCGCGGTGAACGTCTCGTTCCGCGACCTGCTGGACGACCAGCTCGCCGAGCGTCTCGCACGTCGGCTCGCCGACCAGGCCTTGGCCCCGGAGCTCATCACCCTCGAGATCACCGAGCGCGTGCTCACCTCTGACATGGACCGCGCCCGCCGCACCCTGGACGCGCTCCGCGCGCTGGGCGTGCGGCTCTCGCTCGACGACTTCGGCACCGGGTGGTCGTCCCTGCGGCTGCTGCGGGAGCTGCCGGTGTCGGAGATCAAGATCGACCGCAGCTTCGTCAGCCGGGTGGCGGTGGACGACGAGGACGCCACGGTCGTCCGAGCGCTGGTGAGCCTGGCCCACGGTCTCGGCCTGGGCGTCGTGGCCGAGGGTATCGAGACCCCCGTGACCTGGAGCACGATCGCGGAGCTCGGCTGCGACGCGGCGCAGGGATGGCACATCGCCCGCCCCATGCCGGCGGACGCGGCCACCGCCTGGTTGGCAGACCGCCTGCTTCGCGCTCCCGGTCTGCGCCCGGACGTCAGCGCGGGGGTCAACGGTCGGGTCCCGGCTCAGCGTCTCGCCCTGTGACGGTCCTCAGCGAGACGCGAACCACGGGAGCGACGACGGCCCGTGACGGTGGGTCAGGCCCTCCGCCCTAGACTTGCGGTCATGTCTGCCCTCACTCGCGACGACGTCGCGCACCTCGCCGTGCTCGCCCGGATCGACGCAGGCAACGACGAGCTCGACCGACTGGCAGGGCAGCTGGGGCAGATCCTCCACGCGGTCGACCGGGTGAGCGAGGTGGCCGCTGCTGACGTGCCGCCGATGTCGCATCCACTGCCGCTGAGCAACGTGACCCGGCCCGACGAGCCCCGTGCCGGCCTCACCGCCGACGAGGCGCTCGCGGGCGCCCCGGCCAGCGAGCTGCAGCGCTTCCGCGTGCCGCGCATCCTGGAGGAGGACTGATGAGCGACCTCCTCCGCCGCTCCGCCGCCGACCAGGGGCAGGCACTCGCCTCCGGCGACGTGAGCGCGGTCGAGCTCACCCAGGCACACCTCGACCGCATCGCCGACGTCGACCCCGCGGTCCACGCCTTCCTCCACGTCGACACCGAGGGTGCGCTCGCCTCGGCTCGCTCGGTCGACGAGCGCCGGGCCGCCGGTGAGCAGCTGCACCCGCTGGCCGGCGTGCCGATCGCGATCAAGGACGTCGTCACCACCAAGGGACTGCCCACGACCGCTGGGTCGCGGATCCTCGAGGGCTGGGTACCGCCCTACGACGCCACCCTGGTGCGACGGCTGAAGGACGCCGGACTGGTGATCCTCGGCAAGACGAACATGGACGAGTTCGCCATGGGCTCGTCCACCGAGCACTCGGCCTACGGCACGACGCACAACCCGTGGGACCTCGAGCGGATCCCCGGTGGCTCCGGCGGTGGTTCGGCGGCCGCCGTGGCCGCGTTCGAGGCGCCGTTCGCCATCGGCACCGACACCGGTGGCTCGATCCGTCAGCCGGCTGCCGTGACCGGCACGGTCGGCGTCAAGCCGACGTACGGAGGAGTGTCCCGGTACGGGCTCATCGCGCTCGCCAGCAGCCTCGACCAGGCCGGCCCGTGCACGCGCACGGTGCTCGACGCCGCGCTGCTGCAGGACGTGATCGGCGGCCACGACCCGCTCGACTCGACGAGCATCGACGCCCCTGTCCCTCCCGTCGTCCAGGCCGCCCGGCACGGCGACGTGAGGGGGGTGCGCGTCGGTGTGGTGCGCGAGCTCGGTGGCGAGGGCTACCAGGCTGGCGTGCGGGCGCGTTTCGACGAGGCTGTGCAGCTGCTGGTCGACGCCGGGGCCGAGGTCGTCGAGGTCTCCTGCCCGCACTTCGAGTACGCGCTCGCGGCGTACTACCTGATCCTTCCGAGCGAGGCGAGCAGCAACCTCGCCAAGTTCGACGCGATGCGCTACGGGCTCCGCGTCCTGCCGGAAGGTGTCGACTCGCCGACCGCGGAGCAGGTGATGGCGGCGACGAGGGACGCTGGCTTCGGCGAC
Organism: Actinomycetales bacterium; assembly: GCA_035707965.1. Classification (GTDB taxonomy): domain Bacteria; phylum Actinomycetota; class Actinomycetes; order Actinomycetales; family Angustibacteraceae; genus DASSTJ01. Next base: position 33,791 of record DASSTJ010000069.1, on the reverse strand, counting down.
GAGGTGAAGCGCCGCATCATCCTCGGCACCTACGCCCTGTCAGCGGGCTACTACGACGCGTACTACGGCCAGGCGCAGAAGGTCCGCACCCTCATCGCTCGGGACTTCGAGGCGGCGTTCCAGCAGGCCGACGTGCTCATCTCGCCGACGGCGCCGACGACGGCGTTCCGCATCGGCGAGAAGCTCGACGACCCGCTGGCCATGTACCTCAACGACATCGCCACGATCCCGGCGAACCTGGCGGGCGTCCCGGGCATGTCGCTGCCTGCGGGGCTGGCCGAGGAGGACGGGCTCCCGGTGGGGGTCCAGCTGCTCGCTCCAGCGACCCAGGACGATCGCCTGTACCGGGTGGGAGCGGTCCTCGAGAAGCTGCTGCTGCAGCGCTGGGGCGGCCCGCTGCTCGACCGTGCGCCGGTGCTGCAGACCGCTGGTGCGAGCGAGGAGGCGCGGTCATGACGACGGCTCAGGTGACGGACGAGGTCCTCGACTACGACGAGGTCGTGCGCGACTTCGACCCGGTGTTCGGGCTCGAGGTGCACGTCGAGCTCTCGACGCGGACGAAGATGTTCTGCGGTTGCTCAACGGAGTTCGGAGCCGAGCCCAACACCCAGGTGTGCCCCGTCTGCCTCGGCTTGCCCGGGGCGCTCCCGGTCGTCAACGCGACGGCGGTGGAGTCGGCGATCCGCATCGGGCTCGCCCTCGGCTGCACGATCACGCCGTGGGGGCGCTTCGCGCGCAAGAACTACTTCTACCCGGACATGCCCAAGAACTTCCAGACGTCGCAGTACGACGAGCCGATCGCGGTCGACGGTCACCTGGACGTCGAGCTGGACGACGGGTCCACCTTCCGCGTCGAGATCGAGCGCGCCCACATGGAAGAGGACACCGGCAAGTCCCTGCACGTCGGCGGCGCCACCGGGCGCATCCACGGCGCCGACTACTCGCTCGTGGACTACAACCGCGCGGGCATCCCGCTGATCGAGATCGTGACCAAGCCGGTGCTCGGGGCCGGTGAGCGCACGCCCGAGGTGGCGCGCGCGTACGTCACCGCGCTGCGGGACCTGCTGCGTTCGCTCGGGGTGTCCGACGTCCGTATGGAGCAGGGCTCGCTGCGCTGCGACGCCAACGTGTCGCTGCGGGCGCGGCCCGCGGCCGGTCAGGACCAGAGCCAGGTGCCGCTGGGCACCCGCACGGAGACGAAGAACGTCAACTCGCTGCGCAGCGTCGAGCGCGCCGTCCGGTACGAGATGTGCCGCCAGGCCGCTCGGCTCGTCGAGGGCCTGCCCGTGGTGCAGGAGACGCGGCACTGGCACGAGGACTCCGGCGTCACGACGTCCGGGCGGCCGAAGTCGGACGCCGACGACTACCGGTACTTCCCGGAGCCCGACCTGGTGCCGGTCGCGCCGGACGCGTCCTGGGTCGAGCAGCTGCGCACCACGCTGCCCGAGCCCCCGGCGCGGCGCCGGCACCGGCTCCAGGCGGAGTGGGGGTTCACCGACCTGGAGATGCGAGACCTGGTCAACGCGGGGGCGACCGAGCTGGTCGAGGCCACCGTGGCGGCCGGTGCTTCACCCGCCGCCGCTCGCAAGTGGTGGTCCGGCGAGCTCGCGCGCACGGCGAACGCGGACGGCGTCGAGCTCGGCTCGCTGCCCGTCACGCCGGCGCAGGTGGCCGAGCTGGCAGGGTTGGTGGCGTCGGGGCGCATCAACGACACCATCGCCCGCCAGGTGCTCGAGGGCGTGCTCGCCGGCGAGGGTTCGCCCGAGCAGGTCGTCGAGGCCCGCGGGCTCGAGGTCGTGTCGGACGACGGCGCGCTGGGTGCCGCCGTCGACCGGGCGATCGAGGCGAACCCGGACGTCGCCGGCAAGATCCGCGGCGGCAAGGTGCAGGCGGCCGGTGCGCTGATCGGGGCGGTCATGAAGGAGATGCGGGGGCAGGCCGACGCCGCCCGCGTGCGCGAGCTCGTGCTGGAGCGCCTGCAGTAGCCACTGCTCCTCGTCACCACCCCTCGTCGTCAACACCGGGCGCGACCTGCCGATACAGCACACGTGGACTCCTCCGCTGCGCGGCCGAGCGCGACCGGCGACCGCCGGCTGCTGCCGTTCCTGCTGCTCGCGTCCGGTCCCGTCGCGGCCGTCGGCGTGCTGGTCGTGGCGCAGCTGCGTCCCGAGCTGGCGGTGCTGACGGGGTGCGTGTTCAGCGGGGCCGCCGCGGTCGGTTGCGGCGTGGTGGTGCTGCTGTCGCTGCCGAAGCGGCTGCGGCTCACCCGTCCCGCGCTCTTCCTCATCGCCCTGAGCATGGTGGCCTGGGGGGTCGGGCAGGCGCTGGTCGGCCAGGCGGCCGCGGCCGGCGGCGCGTTCCCCACCCCCGGGGACGCGATCTCGACGGCGGCAGCGCCGCTGGGCATCGCCGGGCTGCTCCTCGCGCTGCGCGGTGGCGGCCACCACACGGGCAGTCTGAGGTTCGGGCTCGACGCGCTGCTGCTGGGCGGCTCGCTCGCGCTCGTCGTGTGGCGAGCCGGGTTCTGGCGGGTGCTCTTCCAGCAGGGAGTGACGCTGCCGGACAGCGCGGCCGTGGTGATGCTGCTGCTCGAGGTCACGATCGTCTCGCTCCTGCTCCTGGCCTACCTGCGCGACCTCGACCCTGGGCTGCTGCTCGCGGTCGTCGGGATGACGCTCTACTGCATCGCCGACCTGCGCACGATCTTCTGCGTCGTCCAGCCGGGCGGTGCGTGGCCGTGGGAGGCCGCCATGCTCTGGTGCCTGGCGTGGCCCTGCGTCGCGGTGGGCATGCTGCGGTACTCACCGGCGCCGCGGCGGGACGACGACTGGTACGAGTCCGACACCCGGCTCACCACGGCGACCGCCGTGCTGTCGATCGTGGCGCTCTGTGTCTTCGTGGCACTCGTCATGCGCTCCCCGGAGATCGACGAGGGCTCCATGGCGATCGGGCTGCTCGTCGTCGCCGTGTTCGGGGCGCGCGAGGCCGTCAACGGCTGGCAGCGTCGGCGACTGCTCACCACGCTGACCACGCACGCCATCCGCGACCCGCTGACCGAGCTGATGAACCGCCGTGGGTTGCTGGTCGCGCTGGAGCTGGCCGAACGGTCTGGCGGAGGCAGCCTGCTGACGCTCGACCTCGACGGATTCAAGGAGGTCAACGACATCCTCGGCCCCACCCGGGGCGACGACCTGCTGGTCGCCGTCTCCCGGCGCGTGGAGGGACGCCTGCCCGCGGGGGCGCAGGCCTTCCGGATCGGTGGCGACGAGTTCGCCGTCGTGGTGCCCGGCGCGGTCACGGACGGGGCAGAGGTGGCCGAGCGCATGCTGGCCGCCGTACGGCAGGCGTCGGTCGACGTCCCCGGGGCCGCCGCGGTCGGTGTCACGACGAGCGTCGGTGTGGCGAGGCTCGCCCACGACGCGGCCGACGAGGCGTGGGCGGCCGAGCTGGGCGACTCCGCGACGTGGGACTCGTCGACGGACGGCCGTCCCAGCGCGCTCGCCCAGAGCAGCGCCGCCCTTCGCGCCGCGAAGCTGGCCGGGCGCAACCGCGTGGAGCACTACGACGGCGAGGTGGCGGCCGCGCACCGCCGGACCCTGCTGGTCGAGCGGCGGTTGCACGACGCCGTCCGCCGGGAGGACGTCGACGTGCACTACCAGCCGATCCTTGACCTGACGACCGGTCGGGTGACCGGGGTCGAGGCGCTGGCCCGGTGGACCGACCCGGTGCTCGGGCGCGTGGGGCCGGACGAGTTCATCGCGCAGGCAGAGCACTCGGGCCTCATCCGTCCGCTCGGCTCGTCGGTCCTGCGCCGGGCCGTCGACGACGTCATGTCCCTCTCCGGCACGCTCCCTGCGCTGTCGCTCGCCGTGAACGCGTCGACCGTGCAGGTGCGCCAGCCGGACTTCGCCGCTGAGGTCCTCGACGTCCTGCAGCTGACCGGCCTGCCGCCGGACCGGCTGGTGATCGAGGTGACCGAGTCGGTCTTCGTGGACGCCGACGACCCCGCGATCCCCCAGCTGACGCGGCTGCGGGCGCACGGCGTCCACGTCGCGATCGACGACTTCGGCAGCGGCTTCTCCGCGCTCGCCTACCTCAGCAGGCTGCCGGCCAGCGTGCTGAAGATCGACCAGACGCTCACCCGGCAGGTGGTCGACGATCCGCGCTCTCTCGCGGTGCTCCAGGCCGTCGTGGCGCTGGCGCGCATCATGCCGATGTCGGTGGTGGTGGAGGGCATCGAGACGGCCGACGTGGCCGATCTCGTGCGGTCCACGGGGGCGGGGTTCGGCCAGGGCTGGCTGTACTCGGCTGCCGTGCCCGTCAACGAGCTGGTGGACGTCGTCTCCGACGTCCATGCCGTGGTCGGCACGGCCCCCGACGCCTCCGGCCTGCCCACGACGTCGGCATGAGATCGCCCGGACGGCCCACCTGGCACCAGCCGAGGTGGCACGGTAGGTCGTGATGGAACTCCCGACCGGCGCCGCGACGACCCGGCCCACGTCCTCGCCACGCCGTGCGCTCTGGCTGCCGGTGCTCGGGGTCGTGGCCGGGGTGACCGTGCTCGGCATCGGCACCAGGAGCGCGTCGACCGGTCTCGTCGTCGGCTGCTACTTCTCCGGACTCGTGGCCGTGGTCTCGGGCGTCGTCGTCCTGCGAGGCGGACGGCGGGTGGCGCCCGGGGGCCGACTGTCCATGACGTTGCTCGGTGCGGCCATCGCCACGTGGGGCACCGGGCAGGTGCTCGTGGGGCTCTACCTGCACGTCGGCGGCCACAGCTACCCCACGCCGGCGGACTGGATCTCCACGGTGGCGGCCCCTCTGGGCATCGCGGGACTGCTCACGACGCCGAGGCCGCCGGGGCACGGCCGACGCTGGGTCAGGCTCGCCCTCGACTCGGCGCTGCTCGGCGGGTCGCTGAGCCTGGTCATCTGGCGCGTCGGGTTCCTCGGCGTCCTGTTCGCCGACGGCCAGACCGCCAAGGACTCCTCGATCCTCGCGATGATGGTGTTCGAGGTGGTCGTGGTCGCCCTGCTGCTGCTGGCGTGGCTGCGCGATCTCGACCGCGGCCTGCTCGTCGTCGTCTTCGGCATGGCGGGCTACGTGGTCGGCGACGTCTCGACCCTGCGCAGCATGTCGGACACCGGCGTGTGGCCGTGGTGGTCGGCGGTGCTGTGGTGCCTGGCGTGGCCGGTCATCGGCCTCGGGCTGATGATGTTCGAGCCCCACCGGTCGCTGCGGCACGACCCGTACCGGTCCGAGGCCCGGGTGTCCACGACGACCACCCTGCTCAGCGTGGTGACGCTCGTCGTCTCGCTGCTGGTCGCGGGCCGCAGCCTGCGTCTCGACGCGGTGTCGGTCGCCATCTCGTGCTGCCTGCTCGTGCTCTTCGCCGCGCGCGAGCTGCTCGGCAGCTGGCAGCGCCAGGGACTCGTGCTGAGCCTGGCGAGGCACGCGCTGCACGACCCGTTGACGGGACTGCGCAACCGGCGGGCCCTTGCCCAGGCGCTGGACGTCCTCGACCGTGACGGCGGCAGCGTGCTCAGCATCGACCTCGACGGGTTCAAGGAGGTCAACGACATCCTCGGGCACAGCCGAGGGGACGACCTCCTGGTCGCCGTGTCGAGGCAGATCGAGCAGACGCTGGCCGACGACTGCGTGCCCTACCGGACCGGCGGAGACGAGTTCGCTGTACTGGTGCCGGGCGACCGGCGACGCGCCGGCACCATCGCCGACGAGCTGCTCGAGGCGGTGCGCGGCGCTGTCGTGGCCATCCCGGGCGCCCCGGCGATCGGTGTCTCGGCGAGCATCGGGGTGAGCAGCCGGCTGCCACGGGTGCAGGCGCCTGCCGATGTGGTCGGCAGCGAGGTGGTCGAGCGGGGCGGGCCGGCGCTCGACCTGCTCGCCGAGAGCAGTGCGGCCATGGCTGCGGCCAAGCGCGCTGGTCGCGACCGGGTCCGCAGCTACGGCGGCGACGTCGCGGCGGCGCACCAGCGTGGTCTGGCGCTGGAGCGTCGGCTGCGGGAGGTCCTGGAGCGCGGCCGCATCGACGTCCAGTACCAGCCGGTCGTGCACCTCGCCACGAGCCGCGTCGTCGGACTCGAGGCGCTCGCGCGGTGGCGCGACGACGAGCTCGGCGACGTCTCCCCGGACGAGTTCATCCCGGTGGCCGAGAAGTGCGGGCTGATCACGAGGCTGGGTGCGGAGGTGGCGCGCCGCGCGGTGCTGGAGTTCACCGGGCTCGGCCCGACGCTGGCCGGTCTCAACCTCGGCGTGAACGTGTCGGCCGGGCAGCTGCGGCAGCCCGACTACGCCACCGGCCTCCTGCGGCTCGTGGCCGACTCGGGGCTCGAGCCGCACCGCCTGGTGGTCGAGGTGACCGAGTCGACGTTCGTCGACGTCGACGACCCCGCGCTGCGCTCACTCGCCTTCCTGAGGCGCTCGGGCGTCAACGTCGCGATCGACGACTTCGGCACGGGTTTCTCGACGCTCGGGTACCTCAACCGCTTACCGGCCAACGTCATCAAGGTCGACCGGTCGCTCACGTTCGACGCGGCGACCGACGCGCGCTGCCGGTCGATCCTCACGGCCGTGTCCGACCTCGCGGCCAGCCTGCCGGCGGATGTCGTCGTCGAGGGCATCGAGAGCGAGGAGCAGCGCCGGCTCGTGGCGGCCTCCGGCGCGACCTTCGGGCAGGGGTGGCTGTTCTCGCCGGCAGTCCCACTTGCCGACGTAGCGGCGTTGGCCGCGTCCTGGCGCGGCGGCGGGTTTCCTACGCAGGCGACCGAGTCACCCCACGAGCGGACGGTGCCGCTCAACGAACGAGGGTGACGCGCACGAGGCGGTCGTCCCCTCGGTGCGGCTGGCCGCGGAACGTGTTGCTGGTCAGCAGCAGGAGAGAGCCGTCGGGCTCCAGCTCTACGGTGCGCAGGCGGCCGAGCTGCTCGGTGAGCAGCGCCTGAGGTTTGCCGACGGTGCCGTCGGCGTGCAGGGGCAGCCGCCAGAGCCGCTGGCCCCGGAGCGCGGCCAGCAACACGGAGCCGTCGCCGACGGCGAGGCCGCTGGGTGACGCCTCATCGGTGTGCCAGACGGCCAGCGGGTTCGTGAAGCCGCGCTGGACGTCCCTGCTCGTGCCCGTGCCTTCGACGTCCGGCCAGCCGTAGTCGTGCCCCGGAAGGATGCGGTTGAGCTCGTCCCAGGTGTTCTGGCCGAACTCGCTGGCGAACATGCGTCCCTGGTCGTCCCAACCGATGCCTTGCACGTTGCGGTGGCCTGACGTCCAGACAGGGGAGCGGGGATCAGGGTTGCCGGGTGCGGGCTTCCCGTCCGGCGTGACGCGCAGGATCTTGCCGCCGAGGCTTGCGTGGTCCTGGCTGTTGCGGCCGTCCGAGCCGTCGCCGGTCGTCACGTACAGCATGCCGTCGGGTCCGAAGGCGAGCCGACCGCCGTTGTGGATCCCGGACTTCGGGATGCCGTCCACGATCACCCGAGGGTCGCCGAGCCTGCCGTCGGTGTAGCTCATGCGCACGACCCGGTTGTCGTCCGCTGCCGTCAGGTAGGCGTAGACCGTGTGCGGGTCGTCCGGGGCGAGCGTGATGCCCAGCAGGCCGCCCTCGCCGTCCGGGTGCACACCCGGCACGCGACCGCCGCTGCCGGTGGCCGGGACGCGGGTGACCGTGCCGTCGGTGGCGACGTGCACGACCCTGGCCTCGTCACGCAGGCTCACCAGGTGCGAGCCGTCGGGCAGGCGGACCAGTCCCCAGGGCACGTCGAGACCGGTGGCCACGTCCTCCACGGACGCGACGCGCACGGGCGCGTCCGGGCTCAGGGTCGTCGTCCGGGACGTGCTCGAGGGCGAGGACGTCATCGTGCTCCGCGAGGTGGGTGACGACGATGGCGTGCCTCCGGCCGAGCCGGAGCTGCAGCCGGCCAGCAGCAACGCGCCGACGACGAGGACGACGAGAGCGCGACGACGGACCATGACCGATTCTCACCCACATATCGCGCTGGCAGCCCGTCCGCACTGTGCCAGGTGACAGGGTAGCCGATACGATAGAACACATGTTCGATAGCCCGGTCGCCCTGAGCGCGCGAGCGCTGCGCTTCGGCGTGTGGCGACTGGCGGAGCCGCTCGCCCTCGATCCGGACGGCGTCGTCGACGGGGCCGTGGACGACGTGGAGGCGATCGAGCAGATCGCGGCGCTCCTCGACGGCCTGTTGAGGAAAGGTAGTATAGAAGTATGGCCAAGAGGAAGATCACGGTGACGGTGGACGAAGGACTGGTCGAAGCGGCTCAGGAACTCGGGCACCTGTCGCTGTCCGCGACGGTGAACGCCGCGCTGGCGGCCGAGGTCGACCGACGTGCGCGAGCAGCCGCCCTGGGGCGATTGCTCACGTACTGGGACGAGAGCTACGGCCCGGTCTCATCAGCGGCTGTGCGCAAGGCAGCCGCCGCCTTCGACGACCTTGATGCCACCGCAGCCTTCGATGAAGTGCCGGTCCCGCCCGCCCCTCGACGCCGGTCCGCGGGTCGCGGGGCAGCATGACGGCCTCGTCCCCTCTTGTCCTGGACTCCGCGGGTCTAGAGGCGCTGGCCCGAGCACGTCCGTCGGACTCGATCCGCGCGCTTCTTGCAGAGGCGCACCGGCGCGGCAGGGAAGTTCTGGTGCCCACCCTGGTGTGCGCGGAGGTCGCGCGCGGCCAGCAGCGGACCCGTCGTCTCGAAGCTGCCCTTCACCGGCACGAGGCCACTCAGGGAGAACGGCCGCCGGTTCGGCTCGTCGACACGGACTTCACCCTTGCCCGGCAGGTAGGGGCGATCCTTGCGGCGACGCGCAGCCGAAGCGACCGGATCGTGGATGCGCACACGGTGGCCGTGGCAGTGGCGCACGGCGGAGGTCTGGTGGTCACCAGTGATCCGGACGACATCAACGCCCTTGCCGCCGCTGTGCCAGCGGCCAGGATCCGCGTCGTCGCGCCCTGACCCGCGAGCGCGTGCGCCGCGAACGGTTTGACCCCTTGGCGACTGGATAGCGTGGTCGCCATGCCCGCTACCGCTGAGCCGCTGGTCGTGACGCTTCCGGACCAGGCGCTGCTGGACGGGGTGGGCTCGCCGCCGGACGGCATCGAGCTGCGGCTGTGGGAGCTGCGCGAGCGGCCGGACGAGGGCCAGGACATCGGCGTGGTCGTGCCGCCCTACATGGCGGGCACCCGGGGCCTGCCGCTGCTCGCCGACCTCCCGAACCTGCGGCTGGTGCAGACGCTGACCGCCGGGTTCGAGCACGCGCTGCCGTTCCTGCCGGACGACGTGGCGCTGGCGAACGCACGGGGCGTGCACGACACCTCGACCGCCGAGCTGGCCGTGACGCTCGCGCTGGCGCTATTGCGCGATGTCCCGGAGTTCGTGCGCGCGCAGGAGGTCGGGCACTGGCCGTCGGACGAGGGCGTCCGATACCGGTCGCTCGCGGACCGCCGGGTGCTCGTCGTCGGGTACGGCGGGGTCGGCCGTGCCGTAGCGCACCGCATGCTGGCGTTCGAGACGACGGTGACCGGCGTGGCGACCCGGGCTCGACCCCCCGGTCCGGACGGCGTCCCGGTGCGCGGCGTCGACGAGCTGCACGAGCTGCTGCCGCATCACGACGTGGTCGTGCTCGCCACGCCGCTCACCGACGCCACGCGCGGCCTCGTGGACGCGGCCTTCCTCGCCGTGATGCCGGACGACGCCGTGCTGGTGAACGTCGCGCGCGGGGCGGTCGTCGACACCGATGCCCTGCTCGCCGAGCTGCGGAGCGGGCGGCTGCGGGCCGGCCTCGACGTGACCGACCCCGAGCCGCTGCCGCCGGACCACCCCCTGTGGACGGCCCCGGGCGTCCTCATCAGCCCGCACACCGGTGGTCCGACGTCGGCGTTCCTCCCCAGGGCGGTGGCGCTGCTGCGAGGCCAGCTGGAAAGGCTCTCGACAGGACGCCGTCCGAGAGGCATCGTCGTGCCGAGCACCTGGAGCGAGTCCCTGTCGGACGGGGACTGACGTTCGCTCCGGCCGGAGGGTGGGTCGCATGGCAGACACGCAGACGCTCGTCGCGATCGGCACCCGCAAGGGGCTGTTCCTGGCGACCAGCGAGGACCGCCGAGGCTGGCAGGTCACCGGTCCCCATCTGCCGATGGTGGAGATCCCGTCCGTGGCGATCGACACGCGGGCGGGCCACCGGGTGCTCGTCGGCGCCCGGTCGGAGCACTGGGGGCCGACCGTGCAGCGCTCCGACGACCTGGGTTCGACGTGGCACGAGCCCGACGGGGGAGCCATGGTCTTCCCCGCCGACACCGGTGCGTCGCTGGAACGGGTGTGGCAGATCGCGCCCGACCCCGGGCGACCCGGAGTCGTCTGGGCCGGGGCCGAGCCGACGTCCCTGTGGCGCAGCGAGGACGACGGTGAGAGCTTCTCGCTGGTGCGCGGGCTGTGGGACCACCCGCACCGTCCCGAGTGGTGGCCCGGCCAAGGTGGCGCCGCCGTCCACACCGTGCTGCCCGACCCCGAGGACGACCAACGGGTCGTGGTCGCCATGAGCACCGGTGGCGTCTACGTCAGCGAGGACGGCGGCACCTCGTGGAGCCCGGCCAACCGCGGGATCAGCGCCTACTTCATGCCGGACCCGGACCCGGAGTTCGGTCAGTGCGTCCACAAGGTGGCCCGCGACGCCGAGGATCCGCGGCGCATGTACGCCCAGAACCACCACGGCGTCTACCGCACGGACGACGGCGGCGCCCAGTGGGTGTCCATCGCGGACGGCCTCCCGGCCGACTTCGGCTTCGTCATGCTGGCCCACCCCAAGGTCGGCGGCACGGCGTGGGTGGTGCCGCTGACTGCCGATCGGGAGCGACTGCCACCGGGCGGACGACTGCGGGTGCACCGCACGCGCGACGGCGGCCGGTCGTGGCACGAGAACGCCTCCGGGCTGCCCGACCAGTGCTGGAACACGGTGCTGCGTGACGCCGCTGCCGTGGACGACGCCGATCCCACGGGGGTCTACATCGGCACGCGCGACGGCACCGTCTACGGCAGCGCCGACGAGGGGGAGTCGTTCGGCGTCGTCGCCGACCACCTTCCGGACGTGCTCTGCGTCCGGGCTGCCGTCGTCCCGTCGAACGGATGAGCGCGTGAGGTCGGTGTCATGAGAGCGGTGGTGCTGCTGCCCGGCGTCCTGCGCGAGCACGCCGCCGGACGCGACCGCCTCGAGGTCGACCTGCCTGACGACGCTCGGGTGGGGGCGGTGCTGGAGCTCGTGAGCGAGGAGTGGCCCGTGCTCGGTCGGCGGCTGCGGGACGACACCGGTGCGATCCGCAAGCACGTCAACGTGTTCGTGGACGGCGAGGACGTCCGGCGCACTGGCGGCCTCACGACGCCGGTGCCGGACGGCGCGGTCGTGCACGTGCTGCCATCCGTCGCAGGCGGCTGACCGGCCGCGGCGCACCGGCGGTGGCGGACGTCATGGTGGACGCCCGCCCGCCTCCGGGGACGTGCGTCCTAGACTCCGCGCATGACGACGGCGGACAGCACCACGAGACCGGGCAGCACCACGACACCGGACATCAAGCCGCGCAGCCGCGACGTGACCGACGGTCTCGAGAAGACCGCCGCGCGCGGCATGCTGCGAGCCGTCGGCATGGGAGACCAGGACTGGGAGAAGCCGCAGATCGGCATCGCCTCGTCCTGGAACGAGATCACGCCGTGCAACCTCTCGCTCGACCGGCTGGCGAAGGCCGCGAAGGAGGGCGTCCACGCCGCCGGCGGCTACCCGCTGGAGTTCGGCACGATCTCGGTCTCCGACGGCATCTCCATGGGGCACGAGGGCATGCACTTCTCGCTGGTGTCGCGCGAGGTCATCGCCGACAGCGTCGAGACCGTCATGCAGGCTGAGCGGCTGGATGGCTCGGTGCTGCTGGCCGGCTGCGACAAGTCGTTGCCCGGCATGCTCATGGCGGCCGCACGCCTCGACCTGGCGTCCGTCTTCCTCTACGCCGGGTCGATCGCCCCCGGCTGGGTCAAGCTCTCCGACGGCACCGTGAAGGACAACGTCACGATCATCGACGCGTTCGAGGCGGTCGGCGCCTGCGCCCGTGGCCTGATGAGCAGGGAGGACGTCGACCGCATCGAGCGCGCCATCTGCCCGGGCGAGGGTGCCTGCGGCGGCATGTACACGGCCAACACGATGGCGTCGGTTGCCGAGGCCATGGGCATGTCGGTCCCCGGCTCCGCCGCCCCGCCGTCCGCCGACCGCCGCCGGGACAAGTTCGCGCACCTGTCAGGCGAGGCCGTCGTCGGCATGCTGCGCAAGGGCATCACGGCGCGCCAGATCATGACGAAGGAGGCGTTCGAGAACGCCATCGCCGTCGTCATGGCCTTCGGCGGCTCCACGAACGCCGTCCTGCACCTGCTGGCCATCGCGCGCGAGGCCGAGGTCGAGCTGTCGCTGGACGACTTCACCCGCGTCGGTGCGCGGGTGCCCCACCTCGGCGACCTCAAGCCCTTCGGGCGGTACGTGATGAACGACGTCGACCGCATCGGCGGCGTGCCGGTCGTGATGAAGGCGCTGCTCGACGCCGGCCTGCTGCACGGCGACTGCCTCACCGTCACCGGTCTGACCGTCGCCGAGAACCTCGCGGCGATCGACCCGCCGGACCCGGACGGCAAGATCCTGCGAGAGCTGGACAACCCCATCCACCGCACCGGCGGCATCACGATCCTGCACGGCTCGCTGGCGCCGGAAGGCGCGGTCGTGAAGTCGGCCGGCTTCGACTCGGACGTCTTCGAGGGAGTGGCTCGCGTCTTCGACGGCGAACGAGCAGCGCTGGACGCTCTCGAGGACGGCACGACGACGGCCGGTGACGTCGTGGTGATCCGCTACGAGGGCCCCAAGGGCGGCCCGGGCATGCGCGAGATGCTCGCGATCACCGCGGCCATCAAGGGCGCCGGCCTCGGCAAGGACGTGCTGCTGCTCACCGACGGTCGCTTCTCGGGCGGCACGACCGGGCTGTGCGTCGGGCACGTCGCGCCGGAGGCCGTCGACGGCGGCCCGATCGCGTTCGTGCGAGACGGCGACCGCATCCGGCTCGACGTCGCCCAGGGCCTCCTCGACCTCCTGGTGGACGACGACGAGCTGGCTGCCCGCCGTCCGGGCTGGCAACCGCCGGCACCCCGGTACACCCGTGGTGTGCTCGCGAAGTACGCCAAGCTGGTGGGCTCTGCGGCGCAGGGGGCGGTCTGCGGCTGAGCCGTTCGTCACGGACGTCGCATGATCGACATGCGGCGAGCGTCCGTGACCCGCGTCCTGTCCTGCGCCACACTGACGCGCATGACGGCGCGGTCGCGGCTCAGCGCGCGGCTACGACGCGCCCCCTCGGAGGACTGCGTCGAGGCTGAGGTCGCGCGTCGGGTGGCTCTGGCGCTGGACGCCGAGCGGGAGCGCGTCCGCCAGCGCCTGCACGAGGCTGCGTTCAGAGATCCCCTGACGGGCTTGCCCAACCGGGCCGCCTTCGACGCCGAGCTGTCGGCCCGGTTCGCTGCCCCGGAGGTCAGCCGGGAGGGTCGAGAGGTCTGCATGCTGTTCTGCGACCTCGACGGCTTCAAGCGGGTGAACGACACGAGCGGCCACACGGCGGGCGACGAGCTGCTCGCTGAGGCGGCTCGACGGGTCCGCTCGACGGTCCGGCCCCATGACCTCGCGGCACGGTTCGGGGGTGACGAGTTCGCCGTCCTGCTCGAGCCCGGCACGGGCGTCGCGAGTGCGGTCCAGGTCGCGGAGCGGCTCGTCGAGTCGTTGTCCGGCTCGTACGACGTCCTCGGCAGGCGCCTGCTCCTCGGCGCGAGCGTCGGGGTGTCGTCCGGAGGTGCGGGCACGGGGCCGCTCGGGCTGGTACGGGGAGCGGACCTCGCGATGTACCGGGCGAAGGACTCGGGACGTGGCCGGGTCGTGGTCTTCTCGGACGAGATGCTCGAGGTGTTCCGGCGACGGGTGGACCTGGAGCAGCGGTTGCACGAGGCCATCCGGCAGAACCGGCTCAGCATCGCGTTCCAGCCCGTCGTCGACCTGGCGAGCGGTGCCGTCGTGAGCGCGGAGGCGTTGGTGCGCTGGCACGAGGACGGCGCGACGGTGATGGAGCCAGCCGAGCTCGTGGCCATGGCGGAGGCGGCTGGCCAGATCCACGCCGTCGGAGCCTGGGTGCTCGGGCAGGCCCTCGAACGCGCGGCGACCTGGTCGTCGTCCGGCTACCCGGTGAGGGTCGCGGTCAACGTCTCGGTGCAGCAGCTCGCCGACCCCGACCTCGTGCCGCTGGTGGACCGGACCCTGCGCCGGTGCGGCCTGTCTCCGGACCGGCTCACGCTGGAGATCACCGAGACGGTGCTGCTGGAGCAGGCCGGTGCGAGCATCAGCGCGTTGGAGCGACTGTGCGGTCTGGGCGTTCGCCTGGCGGTCGACGACTTCGGCACCGGCTACTCCTCGCTGGGGTACCTGCGCCGACTGCCGGTGAGCACTCTCAAGGTGGATCGCGCCTTCCTGCAGGGCTTCGGCCAGCTGGACGACGTGACGGCACTGCTGCGCTCGATGGTGGGGCTGGGGCACGACCTCGGTCTGACGGTCACGGTCGAAGGTGTCGAGACCGCCCGCCAGCTGCGGCTCCTCCGAGGGCTCGGTGTCGAGAACGGTCAGGGATACCTGTTCTCCCCACCCCTGGACCCGGACGCGATGCTGCGCTGCCTCGCGGGCGGCCCGTTCGTGGTCGAGGTGTCCGACGAGGTCGCGCACCTGCCCAGGTCGTCGGAGCGCTGGGACAGCTCGTCCGCCTGGTGAGACGTGTGTCTCACAGAGTTGACACCTGACGTGGTCCCGGGGGAACGTGTGCCCATGCGTACGCTCGTCGTACTCGGACAGCGCGCCGGCTGACACCCAGCCAGCGCGCTCACCCCTCACTGTCCCGCACCCGGGTCGGAGGGGTTTTTTCGTTCTAGGACGAGCGATCCACGAAGACGGGGGTCTGCGGCACCGACCGCGAGACCGGAGAGAATGGTGACGACGTGAGCGCAGGCAGGGCTGCGGAAGGGGCGCCGGCAGGGCGGACGGTCAGCCCGTCCGACCTGGCGGGGGCCGTGAACAAGCAGCGAACGGTGATGACGGGTGCCCAGAGCCTGGTCCGGTCGCTCGAGAACGCCGGCGTCGAGGTCGTCTTCGGGATCCCGGGTGGCGCCATCCTCCCCGCATACGACCCGCTGCTCGACTCCGCGAAGGTGCGGCACGTCCTCGTGCGCCACGAGCAGGGTGCTGGGCACGCCGCCCAGGGGTACGCGGCTGCGACCGGTCGCGTCGGCGTGTGCATGGCCACGTCGGGGCCTGGCGCGACGAACCTCGTGACGCCCCTCGCGGACGCGTACATGGACTCAGTGCCGATGGTGGCCATCACCGGTCAGGTGTCGTCGTCCTCGATCGGCACGGACGCCTTCCAGGAGGCCGACATCCGGGGCATCACGATGCCCATCACCAAGCACAACTACCTGGTGACGAACGCCGACGAGATCCCCCGCGTGATCGCGGAGGCGTTCCACATCGCCGGAACCGGCCGCCCGGGGCCGGTGCTCGTCGACATCAGCAAGGACGCCCTGCAGGCCCAGACCACGTTCGAGTGGCCTTCTCACGTCGAGCTGGCCGGCTACCACCCCGTCACCAAGCCGCACAGCAAGCAGGTGCGTGAGGCCGCACGGCTCATCGCCACCTCGCGACGGCCGGTCCTCTACGTCGGCGGCGGCGTGATCCGCGCGGGTGCGAGCGAGCAGCTGCGCGAGCTGGTCGACCTCACCGGCATCCCCGTGGTCACCACGCTGATGGCCCGGGGGGCGCTGCCCGACACGCACCCGTCCCACCTCGGCATGCCAGGCATGCACGGCACGGTCGCGGCGGTCACGGCGCTGCAGCGGTCGGACCTCATCGTCAACCTCGGCGCTCGCTTCGACGACCGCGTCACGGGGCAGCTGTCGACGTTCGCGCCCCACGCACGCGTGATCCACGCCGACATCGACCCCGCCGAGATCTCGAAGAACCGGCTTGCCGACGTGCCCATCGTGGGCGACGCCCGTGAGGTCATCTCGGAGCTGATCGTCGCCGTGCGAGCCGAGCACGACGCCGGCAGCCGCCCCGACTACGCCACCTGGTGGGCGGACGTGAAGGGCTGGCGCGAGACCTACCCGCTGGGGTACACCGACCCGGACGACGGCACGGTCTCGCCCCAGCACGTCATCAGCAGGATCGGGGCGATCAGCGACCCCGACACCATCTACGTCGCAGGCGTCGGTCAGCACCAGATGTGGGCGGCCCAGTTCATCTCCTACGAGCAGCCCAACACCTGGATCAACTCGGGCGGTCTCGGCACGATGGGCTTCGCCGTGCCGGCCGCCATGGGAGCCAAGGCTGGTCAGCCCGGGCGCACCGTCTGGGCGATCGACGGCGACGGCTGCTTCCAGATGACCAACCAGGAGCTCGCGACCTGCGTCATCAACGAGATCCCCATCAAGGTCGCCGTGATCAACAACTCCAGCCTCGGCATGGTGCGGCAGTGGCAGACGCTGTTCTACGGCGAGCGCTACAGCAACACGGACCTGCACACAGGGGCGGCGCGCCGGATCCCGGACTTCGTCAAGCTCGCCGACGCGTACGGCTGCGCGGGCCTGCGCTGCGAACGGCCGGAGGACGTCGACGCGACCATCGAGGCCGCCATGGCCATCAACGACCGTCCGGTGGTCGTCGACTTCGTCGTCCACCGGGACGCGATGGTGTGGCCGATGGTGCCCGCCGGGGTGAGCAACGACGACATCCAGTTCGCGCGGGGCGCCAGCCCCACGTGGGATCGGGAGGACTGATGAAGCACACGCTGTCCGTGCTGGTCGAGGACCGGCCCGGTGTCCTGGCCAGGATCGCCGGTCTGTTCTCGCGCCGCGGCTTCAACATCGAGTCTCTTGCGGTGGGACCGACCGAGCACTCGGACGTGTCCCGCATGACCGTCGTCGTGGACGTCGAGGACCTGCCGCTCGAGCAGGTCACCAAGCAGCTCAACAAGCTCGTCGAGGTCATCAAGGTCGTCGAGCTCGAGCCGACGTCGTCCGTGCAGCGCGAGCTGCTGCTCGTCAAGGTGCGGGCGGACCTGCCGTCCCGCTCGCACGTGCTCGAGATCGCGCAGCTCTTCCGTGCCAAGGTGGTCGACGTGTCCACCGACGCCGTCACCATCGAGGCGACGGGCAACGCCGACAAGCTGGCCGCGCTGCTGCGCGTCCTCGAGCCGTTCGGCGTCCGCGAGCTGGTCCAGTCCGGACTGGTCGCGGTGGGCCGCGGCTCGCGCAGCATGAGCGACCGCGCCCTGCGCTCGGCCTGACCCACCCCACCGTTCCCTGCACCACACCAGGACGAAGGAGAGCCCCTGTGGCCACGATGTACTACGACGACGACGCCGACCTCGCTGCCCTCGCGAACCGCAAGGTCGCGATCATCGGCTACGGCAGCCAGGGTCACGCGCACGCGCTGAACCTGCGCGACAGCGGCATCGACGTCCGGGTCGGTCTGCCGGAGACGAGCCGCAGCCGCGCGAAGGCGGCGGCGGAGGGCCTGCGGGTCGTCACGCCCGCACAGGCGGCGCAGGAGGCCGACCTCATCATGATCCTCACGCCGGACCACGTGCAGCGGCACGTGTACGCCGAGGCGATCGAGCCCAACCTCGCACCTGGTGACGCGCTGTTCTTCGGGCACGGGTTCAACATCCGGTTCGGCTACATCACCGCCCCCGATGGCGTGGACGTGGCGATGGTCGCGCCGAAGGGCCCAGGTCACCTGGTGCGCCGTGAGTACTCCGACGGTCGCGGCGTGCCCGTGCTCGTCGCCGTCGAGAAGGACGCGACCGGCAACGCCTGGCCCCTCACCCTGGCCTACGCCAAGGCGCTCGGCGGGCTGCGGGCCGGTGGCATCCGCACGACGTTCACCGAGGAGACCGAGACCGACCTGTTCGGCGAGCAGGCGGTCCTGTGCGGCGGCGTCTCGCGGCTCGTCCAGGAGGGTTTCGAAGTGCTGACCGAGGCCGGCTACCAGCCGGAGGTCGCGTACTTCGAGTGCCTGCACGAGCTCAAGCTCATCGTCGACCTCATGTACGAGGGCGGCATCGCGAAGCAGCGGTGGAGCGTCAGCGACACGGCCGAGTACGGGGACTACGTCTCCGGCCCCCGGGTCATCGACGAGTCCGTCAAGGAGCGGATGAAGGACGTGCTCTCCGACATCAAGGACGGCACCTTCGCCCGCCGGTTCATCGCCGACCAGGACGCGGGAGCGCCGGAGTTCGCCAAGCTGCGCGCCGAGGGGGAGCAGCACCCGATCGAGGCGACAGGTCGTCAGCTCCGAGGGCTCATGGCGTGGGTCAAGTCGTCCGATGACGACTACACCGAAGGCACCGCGGCTCGCTGAGGTGCCGGACGGCCGGCCAGGGGTGCGTCTCGCATCCCGAAACACCCCTGGCCGGTAGTTGGACGTCCGACTACCCTGGACGACGTACGGCAGCTCCTCATCCGTGTTCCTGCCGTGGAGGGCGCGACGGCGTCGCGGTGATCCCGCGTTCGTCTCGTCTGTCCGCCCTAGGCCGTGCCGGCTGCGCACCCACGCGCTCCGGCGTACGGCCGCCTCCCACGCACCGGACGAGAAGGACCTGCCATGAACGAGGCCGACGAGCTGACCCGCCGCGCACTGCAGGAGTCGATGGACCTGCGTGACCAAGGGCACTGCGACGACTGACGAGCCTCAGCCGCCCGGCTGCTGAGACCGATTCGTCCGCCATCTGGACGCTGCTCTAGAGTGACCGCCATGGCGCAGACGTTCTCGCTCGCGGTCGTCCCCGGTGACGGCATCGGCACCGAGGTGGTGGCCGAGGGGCTCAAGGTGCTGCGCGCCGCCACGGAGCCGGACGACGTGAGGTTCGACCTCACCGAGTACGACCTGGGTGCGCGGCGTTGGCACGCCACCGGGGAGACGCTGCCCGACGGCGTCCTGGCCGAGCTGCGACAGCACGACGCGATCCTGCTCGGTGCCGTCGGTGATCCCAGCGTGCCGAGCGGGGTGCTGGAGCGCGGGCTGCTGCTCCGGCTGCGGTTCGAGCTCGACCACTACGTGAACCTGCGTCCCGGCCGGCTCTACCCCGGGGTCGAGAGCCCGCTGGCCGATCCCGGCGAGGTCGACTTCGTCGTCGTCCGGGAGGGCACCGAGGGGCCGTACACGGGCAACGGCGGGGCGCTGCGGGTGGGCACGCCCCACGAGGTGGCCACCGAGGTCAGCGTCAACACCGCCTTCGGCGTGGAGCGGGTGGTGCGCGACGCCTTCGCACGGGCTCAGGCTCGCCAGCGCCAGCACCTCACCCTGGTGCACAAGCACAACGTCCTGAGCCACGCGGGCCACCTGTGGCGACGCACGGTCGAGGCCGTCGGGGCCGAGTTCCCGGACGTGACGACCGACTACCTGCACGTCGACGCCGCCACGATCTTCCTCGTCACCGATCCGGCGCGCTTCGACGTCATCGTCACGGACAACCTCTTCGGCGACATCATCACCGACCTGGCCGCCGCGGTGACCGGCGGCATCGGGCTCGCCGCCAGCGCCAACATCAACCCTGACCGGTCGGTGCCGAGCATGTTCGAGCCGGTGCACGGCTCGGCGCCGGACATCGCGGGCCAGCAGAAGGCTGACCCCACCGCCACGGTGCTGTCGGTCGGCCTGCTGCTGCAGCACCTCGGTCTGGCGAGCGCGGCCGCCCGCGTGGACCACGCGGTCGCCGGCGACCTCAAGCAGCGCTCGTCGCTGCCCGAATCCCGGTCCACGGCTGAGGTCGGCGACGCGCTGGCGGCCGCTGCGGTGGGCTGAACCGCTGCGGTAACGTCCCTGCATGGCCCTGGAATTCGTCCTCAAGCGCAACGACCAGCCCCGTTCCGAGCAGGAGCGGCAGCAGGTGCTCGCGGCGCCGGGCTTCGGCAAGCACTTCACCGACCACATGGTCCACGTCACGTGGACGCCCGACGCCGGCTGGCACGACGCGCAGGTGCGCCCCTACGGCCCGCTGCAGCTCGACCCGTCCGCGGCCGTGCTGCACTACGCCCAGGAGATCTTCGAGGGCCTCAAGGCGTACCGGCACGACGACGGGTCGGTGTGGGCGTTCCGGCCGCAGGCGAACGCCGAGCGGTTCCAGCGATCGGCCCGCCGGCTCGCGCTGCCTGAGCTGCCGGTCGACGACTTCGTGGTGTCGATCGAGGCACTGGTCGACGTCGACCAGGCGTGGGTGCCCTCCGGCGGTGAGGCGAGCCTCTACCTACGGCCCTTCATGTTCGCCTCGGAGGCGTTCCTCGGCGTCCGCGCGGCGGCCGAGGTCACGTACTGCGTGATCGCGTCTCCGGCGGGCGCCTACTTCTCGGGCGGCGTGAAGCCCGTCTCCATCTGGGTGTCGCAGGACTACACCCGTGCGGCCCCTGGGGGCACCGGAGCGGCCAAGTGCGGAGGCAACTACGCAGCGAGCCTCTCGGCCCAGGTCGAGGCCAGCGACCACGGCTGCGACCAGGTGTGCTTCCTCGATGCGGTCGAGCACCGCTGGGTCGAGGAGCTGGGCGGCATGAACCTGTTCTTCGTCCTGGACGACGGCACCCTGGTCACGCCGCAGCTCACCGGCACGATCCTCGAGGGTGTGACCCGTCGGTCGATCCTGCAGATCGCCGCCGACCTGGGCCACGAGGTCTCCGAGCGGCGGGTGTCGATCGACGAGTGGCGGGACGGTGCGGCGTCGGGGGCAGTGCGCGAGGTGTTCGCGTGCGGCACGGCCGCGGTCGTGACGCCGGTGGGCCGGCTCGCGTCGGCGTCGGGCGACGTCGTCATGGGCGACGGTTCGACCGGCCCGGTGACCGGCGCCGTGCGTCAGGCGCTGCTCGACGTCCAGCAGGGTCGCGCCGACGACGTCCACGGCTGGATGCACCGGCTCGTCTGACCTCCTAAAAGGACCGTCTCCAAACCATTGACGAGGCCTGCGCGCAGGGAGCAAGATCCGGAGTCCTCACGACATGGGCCAGTCGTGGCCCCGTCCTGGTCTGGAGAGGACGCCATGGCGACAGAGCAGACCCTCGACGACTCGCTCGACGACGACGCACGCGCGCTGGCCGAGCTCGGCTACAAGCAAGAGCTCCATCGAGGCATGAGCGGCTTCTCCAACTTCGCCGTCTCGTTCTCGATCATCTCGATCCTCGCGGGCTGCATCACCTCGTACGGGATCGCCATGACCGCCGGAGGGCCGGTGGCGATCACGATCGGCTGGCCCCTCGTCGGCGTCTTCGTGCTCTGCGTGGCACTCGCCATGGGTGAGGTGTGCTCGGTCTACCCGACAGCCGGTGGCCTGTACTACTGGGCCGGCCGCCTGGCCCGCCGCAACAAGGCCGTCTGGGCCTGGTACGTCGGCTGGTTCAACTTCCTGGGCGAGGTGGCCGTGACCGCGGCTATCGACTTCGGGGCGGCCGTGACCTGGATGGCGTTCCTCGACCTCACGACCGGCCTGGAGGTGACCACGGTGCGGACGTTCATCGCCTTCGTGGTCATCCTGGGGCTGCACGGCCTGCTCAACACGTTCGGCGTCAACCTCGTCCGGCTGCTCTCGAACGTCAGCGCGTGGTGGCACGTCGGCGGCGTCGCGATCATCGTCGTCGTGCTGGCGGTCGTGCCGGACCAGCACCAGTCGCTCTCGTGGACCTTCACGCACTTCGTCAACGACACCGGGTGGGGCAGCGGTCTCTACGCCTTCCTCATCGGCCTGCTCATGGCCCAGTACACGTACACGGGCTTCGACGCGTCGGCACACGTCGCCGAGGAGACCAAGGGGGCGAGCCTCAACGCCCCGAAGGGCATCGTCAACAGCGTGCTGGTCTCGATCTTCGCCGGCTGGATCCTGCTCATCATGGTGACGATGTCGATCCAGGACTACGCCGCGGAGCGCGCGACCTCGACGGGACTGCCTCCGGCGCAGATCTTCCTCGACGCAGCTGGCTCCTCGCTGGGCAAGCTGCTGGTGCTCATCTGTGCGGTCGCGCAGTTCTTCTGCGGCATGGCGTCCGTCACCGCGAACTCCCGCATGTCGTACGCGTTCAGCCGCGACAACGCGCTGCCCGGGTCGCGCTGGTGGTCGAAGGTGAACCCCCGGACGGGGACGCCCACGAACTCGATCTGGCTGTGCGTCGTCTGCTCGATCATCCTCGCGAGCCCGGCGCTGAAGAGCTACACGGCGTACCTCGCCGTGACGTCCATCGCCGTCATCGGTCTCTACATCGCCTACGTCGTGCCGGTCCTGCTGCGCCGGCTGAACCCTGACTTCCAGACCGGCCCGTGGAACCTCGGTCGGTGGAGCGCACTGATCGGCTGGGTCGCGGTCGGCTGGGTCGCGTTCATCGTGGTGCTGTTCATGCTGCCGCCCGCCAACCCCATCACGGTGGACTCCTTCAACTACGCGCCCGTCGCCGTCCTGGCGGTGCTCGTGTTCGCCACCGTGACCTGGTTCGTGGGCGGTCGTCACCACTTCCTGAAGGACGTGCCCCAAGGTCACGACACCAAGGACCCGTCGAGGATCCTCGAGGGATGAACGTGGCTGCTGCCGGGCACCCCGAAGCCGACGACGAGCTGTCGACGGCGCTGCCCGACGCCGTGCTCCGACCGGTCCGAGAAGGCAACGCCTTCGAGGCCACCGTGGAGCAGCTGGCGACCAGCGTGCGGCTCGGGGTGTTCGCCCGGGGGGAGCGGCTACCACCGGAGCGGGAGCTCGCCGAGCGCCTCGGTGTCAGCCGCACCACCTTGCGCGAGGCCATCGGCGCCCTGCGCCAGGCGGGCATGGTGCAGACGCACCGCGGCCGCGGTGGCGGCACGGTCGTGACGTACCAGGGCGAGGCCCGCCAGCCGCTCCGCCGGACCGGCGCCGAGCTTCACGACGCGCTCGACTTCCGCGCCGTCGTGGAGCCGGGAGCGGCGGCGCTCGCGGCGACCCGCGACCTCACGGCGCAGCAGAGAGCGTGGCTGGTCCAGTGCCGCGTGAAGGTCGAGCAGTCCCGCGACGTCGCGACGCACCGGGTGGCGGACTCGCGCCTGCACCTGGCGATCGTCACGCTGTCCGGGTCGGAGCTGCTCGTCGGGGCGGTGACGCAGGTCCAGTCGCTGGTCCACGAGCTGTTGACAGCCATCCCGGTGCTGGGACCGAACATCGCGCACTCCAACGCCCAGCACCGGCAGGTCGTGGACGCCGTCCTGGCAGGTGACCCCGACGGTGCCCGCGCCGCCATGGAGGAGCACTGCTCGGCGACGTCCGCGCTGCTGCGGGGCCTCCTGGGCTGAACGGCACCATCCACGACCACGCGAACTTCGACACGAAGACGAGGAAGCACGACATGGCAGCACTTCAGACGCGGGCGCCGCTGACCGTCGACGAGCTGACGGCCCTCGTGGGGTCCGGCGACATCGACACGGTCGTCGTCGCGTTCACCGACATGCAGGGACGCCTGCAGGGCAAACGGATCCACGCTCGCTTCTTCGAAGAGCACGTGCTCGAGCACGGAACGGAGGCGTGCAACTACCTGCTCGCCGTGGACGTCGACATGAACACGGTCGGCGGGTACGCCATCAGCTCGTGGGGGACCGGCTACGGCGACATGGGTCTGCACCCCGACCTCGGGACGCTCCGGCTCACGCCCTGGTGGCCCGGCACCGCGATGGTGCAGTGCGACCTCGCGTGGATCGACGGCGGGCCCGTGCGGCAGTCACCGCGCCAGGTGCTCCGGGAACAGGCTGCTCGTGCGGACGCCCTGGGCTACACCGCGCTCGCCGGCACCGAGCTGGAGTTCATGGTCTTCGACGACACGTACGAGCAGGCGTGGGACAAGCGCTACGCCGGCCTCACGCCGTCCAACCGCTACAACGTCGACTACTCGATCCTCGGGGGGACGCGCGTCGAGCCGCTGCTGCGCGACATCCGCAGCAGCATGGACGCCGCCGGCCTGACGGTGGAGTCGGCGAAGGGGGAGTGCAACCTCGGGCAGCACGAGATCGCGTTCCTCTTCGACGAGGTGGTGCGCACCGCCGACCAGCACAGCGTCTACAAGAACGGTGCCAAGGAGATCGCGGCGGCCCACGGCAAGTCGCTGACCTTCATGGCGAAGTTCGACGAGCGCGAGGGCAGCTCGTGCCACATCCACATGAGCCTGCGCGGCAACGACGGGGGCATCGTCTTCGACGACGGCTCCGGCGCGACACCGGCGTTCGAGCACTTCGTGGCCGGGGTGCTGGACACCCTGTCCGAGCTGACGCTGCTCTACGCACCGAACATCAACTCGTACAAGAGGTTCGCCGACGGGTCGTTCGCTCCGACCGCGGTGGCCTGGGGGCACGACAACCGTACGTGCGCACTCCGGGTCGTCGGTCACGGCGCCGGGCTGCGGGTGGAGAACCGGCTGCCGGGTGGCGACGTGAACCCGTACCTCGCGGTGGCCGGCATGCTGGCCGGCGGCCTGCACGGCATCGAGAACGAGCTGCCGCTCGAACCCGCGTTCGTGGGCAACGCGTACCTGTCCGACAAGCCGCACGTGCCACGGACGCTGCGTGCGGCGCGTGACCTCTTCGCGTCGTCCGACCGGGTCCGTTCGTGGTTCGGTGACGACGTGGTCGACCATTACGTCAACGCCGCCGACGTCGAGCTGGCCGCCTTCGAGGCGGCCGTGACCGACTGGGAGCGCGTCCGTGGCTTCGAGAGGCTCTGAATGACGACGCACGATGTGATCGACCCGTCCACCGAGGACGTCCTGACGACGGTGGAGCTGGTCGACTCCGACGGGACGGACCGAGCGGTCGAGCGCGCGGCCCGGGCGCAGCGCACGTGGGCCGCCCTCGCACCCGCCGACCGGGGACGCCTGCTGCGGCGCTTCGCGGCCGTGGTCGACGCCCATGTCGAGGAGCTGGCTCAGCTCGAGGTCCGCGGGGCCGGGCACACGATCGGCAACGCGCGCTGGGAGGCAGGCAACGTGCGTGACGTGCTGGACTACTACGCGGCGGGGCCGGAGCGGCTGTTCGGGCGCCAGATCCCCGTCGCGGGCGGCCTGGACGTCACCTTCAAGGAGCCGCTCGGCGTGGTCGGCGTCATCGTCCCGTGGAACTTCCCGATGCCGATCGCCGGGTGGGGGCTCGCCCCCGCGCTCGCGGCGGGCAACGCCGTGGTGCTCAAGCCGGCCGAGCTGACCCCGCTGACCGCGGTCCGGCTCGGCGAGCTGGCGCTGGAGGCGGGGTTGCCGGAGCACCTGCTCAGCGTGCTGCCCGGCAAGGGCTCTGTGGTCGGCGAGCGCTTCGTCACCCACCCGATGGTGCGCAAGGTCTGCTTCACCGGGTCCACGGCGGTCGGCCAGCGCATCATGCGCGGCGCGGCCGACCAGGTGAAGCGGATCACGCTGGAGCTCGGCGGCAAGAGCGCGAACGTCGTCTTCGACGACGCCGACCTGGAGGTGGCAGCCGCGACCGCGCCGTACGCCGTGTTCGACAACGCGGGCCAGGACTGCTGTGCGCGCAGCCGGATCTTGGTGCAGCACACGGTTTACGACCGGTTCATGGAGCTGTTCGAGCCAGCTGTGCAGAAGGTCCGGGTCGTGGACCCCGGCACGGACGGCGCGGAGATGGGTCCGCTCATCAGCGACCAGCAGCGGCAGCGGGTGCGCTCGTTCGTCGAGGATGCGGCCGAGCCTGTCGACGTGGCGTTCCGCGGGAGCGCACCCGAAGGAGCCGGCTTCTGGTACCCGCCGACCGTCGTCCTGCCCCGGTCGGTCGACGACGCCGTGTGGCGCGAGGAGGTGTTCGGGCCGGTGGTGGCGGTTCTGCCGTTCGACGACGAGGCGGACGCCGTCGCGAAGGCGAACGACACCGCCTACGGGCTCTCCGGCTCCATCTGGACGCGCGACGTGGGCCGGGCGATCCGGGTGGCGCGCGGCGTCGAGGCCGGGAACCTCTCGGTCAACTCCCACTCGTCCGTGCGCTATAGCACGCCCTTCGGCGGCTTCAAGTCGTCGGGGCTCGGGCGTGAGCTGGGGCCGGACGCGCTCGACTCGTTCACCGAGGTCAAGAACGTCTTCATCGCGACGACCTGACGCAGAGCAGGGCGACCATGCCCACGAAGCAGCGACGACGGAGGAAGCAGATGGCAGGCAGGCTCGACGGCAAGGTGGCCGTCGTCACCGGTGGGTGCAGCGGCATCGGCCTGGCGACGGTACGTCGGTTCGCCGAGGAGGGGGCCCACCTCGTCATCGGCGACGTGGACGCCGAGAACGGGCCGGTCGTAGCCGCCGAGGTCGCGGGGAGGTTCGTCCACTGCGACGTCACGGACGCCGAGCAGGTCGAGGCGCTGTTCCGGACGGCGAAGGACGAGTTCGGCAGCGTCGACGTCGCCTTCAACAACGCCGGCATCTCTCCCCCGGACGACGACTCCATCCTCGACACGGGCATCGAGGCGTGGCGACGCGTTCAGGAGGTCAACCTCACGAGCGTCTTCCTCTGCTGCAAGGCGGCGTTGCCGTACATGCTCCAGCAGAAGCGCGGCTCCATCATCAACACCGCCTCGTTCGTCGCGAAGATGGGAGCCGCGACGTCCCAGGTCTCGTACACGGCGAGCAAGGGCGGCGTGCTGGCGATGTCGCGCGAGCTGGGCGTCCAGTTCGCGCGCGAGGGCATCCGCGTGAACGCCCTCTGCCCGGGGCCGGTGAACACGCCGCTGCTCCAGGAGCTCTTCGCGGCAGACCCTGAACGCGCGGCTCGCCGGCTGGTGCACGTGCCCGTGGGCCGGTTCGCCGAGCCAGAGGAGATCGCCAACGCGGTCGTGTTCCTGGCGAGCGACGAGTCGAGCTTCATCACTGCCGCGGAGTTCCTCGTGGACGGCGGCATCAGCGGCGCGTACGTCACGCCCCTGTGAGGCCACGGTGACACGACCTGTGGTGGCGCTCACCTGCTACGCCGAGCCGGCGTCGTGGGGGGTGTGGCGCGACGTCCCCGCGGTGCTGGTCCCGGCCGCCTACGTGCGGTCGTTACGCGATGCCGGCGCCGACGTCGTCCTGCTCCCGCCTGCGGAGCGGCTCGGCGACGCGGACGCAGCGCGGCTGCTGGCGCCTTTCGACGCGCTCGTCGTCGCTGGCGGGGTCGACGTCGACCCGGCGCGCTACGGCGACGCCGCGCACCCGACCGTGCAGTCGGCCCGTCCCGATCGCGACGACGCCGAGCTGGCTCTCGTCCGCGCCGCCGTGGCCGTGGACCTTCCGCTGCTCGGCGTCTGCCGTGGCATGCAGGTCATGGCTGTGGCGGCTGGCGGTGTCCTGCGTCAGCACCTGCCCGACGAGGTCGGTACCGACGCCCACTCGCCGGCGCCCGCGACCTACGGCTGGAACGCCGTACGGACCGTCGGCGGCACGCGCACCGCCGCCGTCCTCGGCGAACGGCTCGAGGTGCCCTGCCACCACCACCAGGGGGTGGCGAGCCACCCCGGCTACGAGGCGAGCGCCCACGCCGACGACGGCGTGACCGAGGCGATGGAGGACCGTTCGGCCAGGTTCCGCGTCGGGGTCCAGTGGCACCCCGAGGCCGGGACGGACCTGCGGATCTTCGAGGCGCTCGTGGCCGCCGCCGCTGCGTCCGGGACGTGAGACGGGCTAGCCAGATGGTGGACGGGTCTGCCAGCATGACGACGTCATGCTGAACGCACGCCTCATTATCTGACGGCGCGTCGACGAGCCAGAGGGCTCGACGGCGCGCAGACCTCCCGTTGTCTCGGGGGGTCTTTTTCGTTGTGAGGCACAGGCGGATGGGACGCATGACGGCGGGAAGGGGATCACTCAGTGGTCCAGGCGACGACGAGAGCAGGAACCGTGAGCAGCAGCAGCTTCCAGGTCTACGACACCACCCTGCGCGATGGTGCCCAGCAGGAGGGACTGGCGCTGTCGGTCGCGGACAAGCTCGCGATCGCCGCTCACCTGGACGACCTGGGGGTCGGCTTCATCGAGGGCGGGTGGCCGGGGGCGATCCCCAAGGACACCGAGTTCTTCGCCCGAGCAGCGCACGACCTGCGGCTGCGCAACGCCGTGCTGACCGCGTTCGGCGCGACCCGCCGTCCGCACACCGCGGCAGGCTCCGACCCCCAGGTGAGGGCCCTGCTGGACTCGCAGGCGTCCGTCGTCACGCTCGTCGCCAAGAGCCACTCGAGGCACGTCGAGACGGCCCTGCGCACGACCCCGTCCGAGAACCTCGAGATGGTGCGTGACACGGTCGCGTTCCTGGTCGGCGAAGGACGGCGGGTGTTCCTCGACGCCGAGCACTTCTTCGACGGGTACCTGGCCGACCCCTCGTACGCGCTGGCCGTCGTGCGCACCGCGGTGGACGCGGGCGCCGAGGTGGTGGCGCTGTGCGACACGAACGGCGGCATGCTGCCGCCGCAGATCGCCGACGCGGTGCACGAGGTGCTGGACGTCACAGGCGCCAAGCTCGGCATCCACTGCCACAACGACACCGGATGCGCCGTGGCGAACTCGCTCGCTGCCGTCGACGCCGGTGCGACTCATGTGCAGGGCACGCTCAACGGGTACGGCGAGCGCACCGGCAACGCCGACCTCGTCACCGTGGTCGCGAACCTCGTGCTGAAGAAGGACCTCCCGGTGCTCGACCGCGCACGGCTGCGGGAGGCGACGCGCATCGCTCACGCGGTCAGCGAGGTCACCAACGTCGTGCCCTACTCGCGCCAGCCCTACGTCGGCGCCAGCGCGTTCGCTCACAAGGCTGGTCTGCACGCGAGCGCACTGCGCATCGACCCGGACCTCTACCAGCACATCGACCCCGTCGAGGTCGGCAACGACATGAGGACGCTGGTGTCCGAGATGGCCGGCCGTGCGTCGATCGAGCTCAAGGGCAAAGAGCTGGGCTACGACCTCTCCGGGCAGAGCGAGCTGCTGGCGCGGGTCACCGACCGGGTCAAGGCGCTCGAGGCGCGTGGCTACACCTTCGACGCCGCCGACGCCTCGTTCGAGCTCCTGCTGCGCGAGGAGGTGGCCGGCGAGCGGCTCACCTACTTCGAGGTCGAGAGCTGGCGCGTCATCACGGACTCGCAGCGGTCCGCGTCCCCGGACGGCTCACGCAAGGCCGCCGTCTACGGCGAGGTCGCGCTGTCCGAGGCCACGGTGAAGCTCGTGGCCGGTGGCGAGCGCGTCGTCGCCACGGGTGAGGGCAACGGGCCGGTCAACGCACTCGACCACGCGTTGCGCCAGGCGCTGCTGCCGGCCTACCCGGAGCTCAAGCGGTTGCAGCTCATCGACTTCCGCGTCCGCATCCTCGACGCCGCCCACGGCACCGACGCCACGACGCGCGTGCTCATCGAGACGAGCGACGGCGAGACCTCCTGGGAGACCGTCGGTGTCGCGCCGAACATCGTCGAGGCGTCCTGGGAGGCACTCGTCGACGGCGTCACCTACGGCCTCGTCCGGCAGGGTGTCGACCGCCGCTGACCCTCGGAACTTGGTCAACCTTGTGTACGCGACACGCCGAGGCTCGCGTACACAAAGTTGACCAAGTTCCGCAGGGAGGGCGTCAGACGCTGCGCTGGCGGCGCTCGGCGAGCCAGCGGATGGCCAGCGGGTAGCCGGCCACGCCGAAGCCGGCCATGACGGCGCTGGCCACGGGGGAGACGTAGGAGCGCCGGCGGAACTCCTCGCGGGCGTGCACGTTGGTGATGTGCAGCTCGACGAGCGGACCGGTCAGGGCCGCGCACGCGTCGCGCAGCGCGACGGACGTGTGCGTCCAGCCGCCGGGGTTGAGCACGACCGCGACGCCCGAGTCCGCCGCCTCGTGCAACCAGCCCATCATCTCGTGCTCGGCGTCGGTCTGGCGCACCTCGACATCGACGCCCAGGTCGCGCCCGGCGTCCTGGCACAGCGTCACGAGCTGTGCGTGGGTCGTCGTGCCGTAGAGCCCGGGCTCGCGCGTGCCCAGGCGGCCCAGGTTCGGCCCGTTCAGCACCAGCACGTCCGCCACAGCAGCTCCCTCGTCGACGTCACGGCCGAGCGTAGTGGGCGGCTTGCGAGCACGTGTGCAGCAGTGCAGCTCGCAGCGGGCGAGCACGCTCAGCGAAGGCTCGCTGGCGTGCCGCGTACTCCGCCCGGCCTTCCGGCGTCTCGATGCGCACGGGCTCGTAGCCGAGGTCGACGAGGTCGTACGGGGACGCCTGCATGTCGAGCACCCGGATGTCACGTGCGAGCTCGAAGCACTGCAGCACCAAGGCGGACGGCGTGAGCGGGCTGAGCTTGTACGCCCACTTGTAGAGGTCCATCCCCGCATGCAGGCAGCCCGGCTGCTCGAGGTCCACCTGCTGAGAGCGGCTGGGCTGCAACGAGTTCAGGGGTCGCGCTCGCTCCGTGAAGAAGCGGAACGCGTCGTAGTGCGAGCACCGGATGGGGCGTGACTCCACGACCGCGTCGGTGCCCGCGTGGCCGAGCCGCAGCGGCCACGAGTCGTGGCGCTGCTCGCCCTCGGCCAGGCCGTACACCATCGCCCACTCGTGGAGGCCGAAGCAGCCGAGCTGAGCCGGGCGGCCGGCCGTCGCCGTCACGAGGTCACGGACGAAGGCGACGGTGGTGCCCCGGTCCGCCCCGAACGCGTCGGCGTCCACACCGATGCCGCGCACGACCTGTCCGTCGACCTGGGTGTCGACCTCCCGGTACCAGCGCCAGCCGAGCCGGTCACGCGCCCTCTCACCCAGCAGCACGACGTCCGCCCCCGGGTGCCAGCGGCGCAGCTGCGACGGGCGGTGCGAGTAGTACGTGAAGAGGAAGTCCTCGACGGGGTGCTTCTCGGCGTGAGCAGAACGCTGGCGGTGGCCTGCGGTCAGCTCGTCGACGCGTTGCTCGTGGGCCCGCTCGAGCGCACGCCACTGCTCCTCCCGCAACATCTGGCCCACACCCGCCAGGGTAGGCGCTCCCCGGATACCCGTTTCGCGCGAAACGGGGCAGGCGCGACGCCAGCGGTGCCTCGATGCGCGCGAAACGGGGGCGGGAGGCTGCGCTGGTACGGCGCGGTCGCCCTGCGCGACCGTGCGGTCCTCGGACGGCGGTAGCCTCGGCCCGTGCGCATCGCGAGGTACACGACAGGTGACGACCCGACCTACGGAGCGGTGGAGGACGAGGGCGGTCGCCTCGTCGTCGCCGAGCTGCAGGGCGACCCGCTGTACCAGCCGGCGGTGTTCACGGGGGTGCGGACGCCGCTGGACGACGTCCGCCTGCTGTCGCCCGTGATCCCGCGCAGCAAGGTGGTGGGCATCGGCAAGAACTACGCCGACCACGCCGCCGAGATGGGCGGCGAGGTGCCCAAGGAACCCCTGATGTTCCTGATCCCCAACACGGCGGTCGTGGGCCCCGGGGACCCGGTGGTGATGCCGCCGCAGTCCGCCGAGGTGCACTACGAAGGCGAGCTGGCCGTCGTGATCGGCAAGCTGTGCAAGGACGTGCCGGCCGAGCGAGCGCTGGACGTCGTCTACGGCTACACCTGCGCGAACGACGTCACGGCACGCGACCTGCAGCGCGGCGACGGGCAGTGGTCGCGCGCCAAGGGCTTCGACACGTTCTGCCCGTTGGGACCGTGGATCGAGACGTCGCTCGACGTCGGCGACCTGCGGGTGACCACGCGCCGCGACGGCGAGACGGTGCAGGACGGCCGGACCAGCCAGATGCTGCACTCGGTCGCGGCTCTCATCGCCCACGTCACCGCGGCCTTCACGCTGCTGCCGGGCGACGTCATCCTCACCGGCACCCCGGCGGGCGTCGGACCGGTGCAGGCCGGGCAGCGGGTCGAGGTCGAGGTCGAGGGCATCGGCGTCCTGTCGAACGTCTTCGTGTCGCGCTGACCGGCCGTCCTGCGAAACCGCGCCGCCCCTAGGATCGCTGCATATGAGCGACACTCAGCCGTTGACCAGCACGCCGTCCGAGCCCACGTCCAGCACGTCGTCCGACCTCGGCCCTGTACGGCTGCGCGTGGCTCCGTCGCCGACCGGTGACCCGCACGTCGGCACCGCCTACATGTCGCTGTTCAACCTGGCATTCGTGCGCCAGCGCGGCGGCCAGTTCGTGCTCCGCATCGAGGACACCGACCGCGCCCGCTACCGCGAGGACAGCGAGCAGCAGATCTACGACACGTTGAGCTGGCTCGACCTCACGTGGGACGAGGGTCCTGACAAGGGTGGCCCGTACGCGCCGTACCGGCAGTCCGAGCGGCTCGACCACTACCGGCCGTACGTCGACCGGCTGCTCGCCGACGGGCACGCGTACTACTGCTGGTGCACGCCCGAGCGGCTCGCCCAGATGCGCGAGGCCCAGCAGAAGACCAAGCAGCCGACCGGCTACGACCGCCTCTGCCACGGCAAGACGCGCGAGGAGCGGGCGCAGCTGCCGGGATTCAGCGAGACGCCGGTCGTGCGCATGCTCATCCCGGACGACGTGCCGCTCACCTTCACGGACGTCATCCGGGGTGAGGTCAACGCGCCGCGGCCGGACGACCAGGTGATCCTTAAGGCCGACGGCTTCCCGACCTACCACCTGGCTGTCGTGGTCGACGACCACGAGATGGCCATCACCCACGTGGTGCGCGGCGAGGAGTGGATCAGCTCCACGCCCAAGCACATCCTGCTGTACCGGTGGCTCGGGCTGCCCGCCCCGCAGTTCGCCCACATGCCGCTGCTGCGCAACACCGACAGGTCCAAGATCAGCAAGCGCAAGAACCCGGCGGCCCGGCTCACCTGGTTCGAGGAGCAGGGGTACCTGCCCGAGGCGCTGCGCAACTTCCTCGGCCTCGTCGGCTACTCGATGCCGGACGGGCAGGAGGTCTTCTCGTTCGACGAGATGGTGACCAGCTTCGACTGGAAGCGCGTCAACACGGTCGGGCCGGTCTTCGACCTGCAGAAGCTGGGCTGGCTCAACGGCCACTACATCCGCACGCTGCCCGTCGACGACCTGGCGGAGCGCATCCTGACCCGGCTGGTCCGGGCCGACGTGCTGCCGGCCGAGCCGACGGAGCGCCAGCGGGAGGTCGTGCGGCTGGCGACGCCGCTGGTGTCCGAGCGCATGCAGCTGCTGAGCGAGGTGGAGGGCATGCTCGGCTTCTTCTTCGTCAGCGACGACGGACTCGTCGTGGAGGACGACGCCGCGGCCACGCTCAAGGACGACGCCCCCGCGGTCCTCGAGAAGGCGCTGCAGGCGTTGGAGGGACTGCAGGTGTGGGTCGCCGCCGACATCGAGGCGGCGCTGCGCGCGGCGATCGTCGAGGGCATGGGGGTCAAGCCCAAGTTCGCCTTCGGGCCCCTGCGCGTGGCCGTCACCGGGCGCCGGGTGTCACCGCCGCTGTTCGAGTCGATGGAGATCCTCGGGCGCGACGCCAGCCTCGCGCGGCTTCGGTCGCTTCGCGGCCGGCTGAGCTGAGCGACCGGCGATTTGGGCGCGGGTCGGGGGACCGGTACTATCGCTCCTCGGGTCCACGACGGTCTGCGGCCTGCGCCGACGACCGAAGCGGGTACCCCCATGGGGTATGGTGTAATTGGCAGCACGACTGATTCTGGTTCAGTTAGTCTAGGTTCGAGTCCTGGTACCCCAGCGGATTCAGCACTGTATTAATCTTGGTACAGTCTGATTCCTTCGGCCCCGTCGTCTAGCGGCCTAGGAC